>NZ_JBXSOL010000028.1:0-70489 GCF_057784555.1 Rhizobium sp. CNPSo 3670 | reverse complement strand
GCTGAGCCGTACCGGGATGCCGAAACGATCGCGCAGCGGTGTCGTCAGCAGGCCGAGGCGGGTAGTGGCGGCGACAAGCGTGAATTTCGAGAGGTCGATCTTCACCGAGCGAGCGGCAGGGCCTTCACCGATGATCAGGTCCAGTTGGAAATCCTCCATAGCGGGATAGAGGATTTCTTCGACCGCGGGGTTGAGGCGATGGATCTCGTCGATGAAGAGTACGTCGCGCTCCTCGAGGTTGGTAAGCAGGGCGGCGAGATCGCCGGCCTTGGCGATGACAGGACCGGATGTCGATCGGAAGTTGACACCGAGCTCCTTCGCCATGATCTGCGCCAGCGTCGTCTTGCCGAGGCCGGGCGGGCCGACGAACAGCACATGATCCAGTGCCTCGCCGCGGTTCTTCGCCGCCTCGATGAAGATCTTGAGATTGGCGCGCGCCTCAGCCTGGCCGGTGAACTCGTCCAGCGATTGCGGGCGTAGGGTGACATCAAGGTCTTCACCCCGCTTTTCCGGCGATATCAGGCGGGCGGGCTCGCTCATGCTCTCATTCCGTTTTGAAACCTGTTACAGCAATACACCAAAAGTCGGCTGCCTCGACATCCATTCCTAGGTTCTCCGGTCGTCACCGTGCCAGTTCTTTCAATCCGAGCCTGATCAGCTTGGCGCTGTCTGCGCCTTCGCCAGCCGTTTTCAATGCCGAGGCGACGGCATTCGCAGCCTGATCTCTGCTGTAGCCGAGGTTGGTTAGCGCGGAAACCGCATCGGCAACGGGTGCGGCGGCAACGCCTTCGCCGAGTTCCTGTTTGAGGGCGATATTGATCGCCTCGCCAGCATAGGCCGGCGCCCGGTTCTTCAGTTCGGTGACGAGACGCATCGCCACTTTCGGGCCGACGCCCGGTGCGCGCGAGACGGCGGCGCGGTCCTGCAGGGCGATCGCATTGGCAAGCTCGCCCGGCGTCAGCGTCGAGAGCACGGCGAGCGCCACCTTGGCGCCGACGCCCTGGACGCTCTGCAGCAGGTTGAACCATTCCTGCTCCAATGCGGTCATGAAGCCGAAGAGCTTCAGCTGATCCTCGCGAACATAAGTCTCTATGAACAGTACGCAGGCCTCGCCGGCCGAGCCGAGCTTCGACAGCGTTCGGGCCGAGCAATAGGCGACGTAGCAGACGCCGTGCACATCGACGAGCACGTAGTCTTCGCCGATCTCGTCTATAGTGCCTTTCAGCTTGCCGATCATGGGTCGCGGTCTCTCAAGGGTGCGTTTCGGGAGAAATAATGTCCAATTCCGGGAAATAGCAGCGGTAGCGCGCGCCATCGCGTGTCAGAAGACGATGCGATCGAACGACGGCGTGCGCACCGATGAAAAAATCCGGCAGGGTGCGCTCGCGCGGGCCGCCACTCCTCCGGTACTGTGCGTGCGCCATGCCGGCCCGGTAAGCGGCGGAAAACGGCAGGGCCTCGCGGATCAGGTTTAACCGTGACAGCAGAAACGCAAGAGTTTCCTCGCGCGGGGTCATGCTTGCCAGCTCCGCCCAGACGACGGGTGTCATGATGAATTGTGATTCCGGGCGCAATGCGCTCAATGCGCGTGCGGACCATTGCCTGAAAGGATTGTCCGGGCCGAAGATATCGATGAAGATGTTCGTATCAACGAGGACTGAGGTCATCGCGTGGTCCCCTCAGCCATTCCATGAATTCATCGGTGGTCATGCCGTTGGTGTCGAAAGTACCGCTCATGCTGCCGAGCCAGGATTCAAAATCGTCCTGCGATGATTCCGTGCGGCTGGACAGAACGACGAGGCGGGCGCCCTTTTCATCCGCAATGAAATCGACCTCGGATCCCGGGCCGATCTTCAAGCGATCCCTGATGTCCTTGGGAATGGTCACCTGGCCTTTTTCGGTCACGCGCATGGTAATACCTCCGCGGTATTACTTACCAGGAGAAAAGAACAAGTCAAGAACGAATTATCCGGCCAGCGCTTGACGCATCCCGTGGCCGCCGCGATTGTGAGCATGACAAATTGCGATCGCCAAGGCGTCGGCGGCGTCGTTACCTTTGAATTCGACCTTCGGCATCAGGATCTTCAACATCATGTGAATCTGCTGCTTTTCGCCGTGACCGACACCGATGACCGCCTTCTTCACCGCGTTCGGGGCATATTCGGAAACCGGCAATCCAGCGCGCGCCGGCACTAGCATGGCGATTCCGCGGGCCTGGCCGAGCTTCAGGGTCGCCACCGCGTCCTTGTTGACGAAGGTCTGTTCGACGGCGGCTTCATCCGGCTGGTAGCTATGGACGATGTCGGCCAACCCATCGTGCAACTGGCAGAGGCGGGAGGCGAGATCCATCTCGCCATCGGAGGTCACCGTGCCTGAGGCGACGAATTTCAGGGAATTGCCTAATGTGTCGATAATTCCCCAGCCAGTGCGACGAAGACCGGGATCGATACCGATGATGCGAATCGTATTTTGCATGGCTCAACCTATAGCGATTGCAAAATAAGTACCATCGATATGTGAACAAAACAAAAACATCGTTGTTTTCGGATGCGCCATTTACCGCGAATTAAAAGAGATGCCTGAATTCTTGTTCGTCGAATGTGCGTGGGGCTTCGTTCCGCAAGAATAAGCCCCCGATATTCTGTTGAGGTCAGCCGGCCGCGCGCCCAGGCTGGCAGGCGCCGTTCAGAGGGTTCGTCGTATATGGCTCAGAGATTTCAATCCCTGTCCTTCAAGGTCATTGCCACATTCATCCTGATGACCGTGCTGTCGATCGCGGTCATTGATGTGCTCGCCTATTTCGCCAGCAGCCGCATCTCCGACGAGCAGGCGCTGAAGGCCAAGGAGAGCGTGCTGATCTTCCGTGGCGACATGCTGCAGGACCAACTGGCGCAGCTCGAGAACCAAGCCAATTCCATCGCGCGCATCGAGGCGCTGCAGATGTCGATCACCAGCTTGAAGAGCGGCTGGAAGACAATCCAGAAGACTTCGGGGGATGCCCGCGCCGAGCTGAAGAAGGTTTTTATCACGGGCAATCCCAACCCGGCCGACCAGCGCGAGAAGCTGATGAAGCCGCAAGGGCCGAGCGGGTTCTATTATTCAAACCATGAGCAGACGCAGGGCGAAGTTGCCCGTGACCTCGAAAACACCGCTTTCAGCGATCTGCTGATCGCCGATCTCGACGGTAGCGTACTCTATTCCTACAAGAAGGACGACGACTTCGCGGAGAATCTGAAGTCGGACGCCTGGAAGACAACCGGCGCCGGCGTCGCTTTCGCCAAGGCGATCGAGAATGCCGCCAAGGCGACGGATGACGCCGCACCGACGGGCTTCTCCGGCCTCCGTGTCGATGCGGCAAGCGGCAAGCCCGCGATCTTCTATGCCGTGCCGATCGTCAAGCTCGGAGCGGCCAAGGGCATTATCTTGTTCAAGGTGCGCGACGACATCATCTCGAGCATACTTGCCAAGGGCATCGTCCAGGGCAGCACCGCGCGGGCTGCGATCGTCTCCAGCGATGGCTCCGCTATCGCCCTTGATGCCGGCGGTAAGCTGGCGACGCTCGATGCCTCCCCCTTCACCTTCATCAAGGACGCGCTTGCCAGCTCCGCGATGACCGTGGCCGATTTTGACAGGGCGGATGGCGCGGCCCGTGCCTATGTCCGCGGTATCGACTATCGTGGCGACCGCTTTCTCGTGGTCGAGAGCGTGCTGCTCAGCGAGCTCAATGCCGGCTCGATCGAAATCGCCACTTTGCTGACGATGATTGGCTTGGGTGTGCTCGTCGTCATGGCGGTCGCAACCGGACTCGTCACGAATTTCCTGTTTTCGCCGCTAACGCGGCTTGCTGGTGTGACTCGCGATGTCGCCGACGGCAAGCTCGACAGCGAGATCGGCAGCCTGAACCGCAAGGACGAGATCGGCACGATGGCGAAAGCGCTTGCCCGCTTCCGGCAGTCGCTGATCGAAGGCCGCGAACTCGAAGCGGCGAGCGAAGAGACACGCCTGCAGGCCGAGCAGGAGCGCCAGCGGAATTTCGCAGAACGGGAGGCCGAGGCGAAGTCGCTGCAGCAGGTGGTGGAGGCGCTCGACGAGGGTCTGCATCATCTGGCAAGCGGCGATCTCGCCTACCAGATCGACACCCGCTTCCCGAACGAGCTCGAAAGCCTGCGCGTCAATTTCAACGAGGCGCTCGCAACGCTCAGCGAAACTATGACGGCGATCGGCGGCAACTCGATGGCGGTGCGTGCCGGCTCCGAGGAGATGCGCACCGGCGCCGACGAGCTTGCCGGGCGCACCGAACGTCAGGCCGGGTCGATCACCGAGACGGCGAATGCGATCAGCGCCATTACCCAATCCGTTCGCCGTCAGATCGAGCGGGCAGAGCAGGCTGAGCGTATCGCCCGAGACGCCAAGAAGGAGACGACCGGCTCCAGCCAGATCATGCGTGAGACGATTGCGGCGATGGAGGCGATCCAGACTTCATCGCGCCAGATCAACACCATCATATCGGTTATCGACGACATCGCCTTCCAGACCAATCTTCTGGCACTGAACGCTGGCGTCGAAGCGGCCCGCGCGGGGGAATCGGGCAAGGGCTTTGCCGTCGTCGCCATGGAAGTCCGGGAGCTCGCCCAGCGCTCATCGAGTGCGGCAAAGGAGATCTCCAGCCTGCTGCAGAAGTCCACGCATGAGGTCGAAAGCGGTGTCGCGCTGGTCGAGAAGGCCGGCGTTGCCCTTACCGGCATCGGCGCCCATGTAGAGGCGATCAACGGCCAGATCAACGAGATCATGGAATCGACCCGCGACGAAGCCAATACGCTGCGCGAGATCAACAATGCAGTGGCCGAACTCGACGCGATGACGCAGCAGAACGCCTCAATGGTCGAGGAGACAACGGCGGCGATCCACCGCCTGGCGACGGAAGCTCTGGAAATGGATCGCCAACTCGGCAATTTCACGCTGCCGCAGGGGCACCACAGACCGAGCGCCGAGGTGCATGTGTTGCGCCGTCACCGGTGAGGCATCGCTTGCAATATTCGACGAGAGCCGCCTTCGCGCGGCCCTTTGATTGCGTGCATGGTTTGGAATGGGGCGGGCGCCAACCTACATAGACGGGATCCTTCAACTGCCCGGCAGGTTTCCATGGTTCCCTTCTCCATACTCGACCTTTCTCCCATTGCCGAAGGCAGCACCGTGCGCCAGTCGCTCGAAAGCTCGGCGCGGATGGCTCAGAAGGCTGAAGAGTTCGGTTACAAGCGCTTCTGGCTCGCCGAGCATCATGGCATGCCGGGCATCGCCAGTGCTGCGACCGCCGTTGTCATCGGCCATGTCGGGGCTGCGACAAAACGCATCCGCATCGGCTCCGGCGGCATCATGCTGCCCAATCATTCGCCGCTGGTGATCGCCGAACAGTTCGGGACGCTGGAGGCGCTCTTTCCCGGCCGCATCGATCTTGGTCTCGGGCGGGCGCCGGGAACGGACATGCGCACGGCACAGGCGTTGCGGCGCAACCTCGAGGCCGGCGCGAACAGCTTCCCGAACGACGTGGTGGAATTGCAGCAGCTGCTGGGCACGCCGGTCGAGAACCAGGCGATCCTCGCGGTCCCAGGCAATGGTTCGCATATCCCGATCTGGCTGCTCGGCTCCAGCCTCTACAGCGCCCAGCTTGCCGCCATGTTGGGACTTCCCTATGCCTTTGCTTCGCATTTCGCTCCCGACATGCTGCTCGAGGCCATCGCGATCTACCGAGATCGCTTCCAGCCTTCGGCAACACTCGACAAGCCCTATGTGATGGTCGGCGTCATGGGCGCGGTGGCGCAAACTGATGGGGAAGCCCAATATCATTTCACCTCCGCCCAGCAGCAATTCGTCAACCTGCGCCGCAATGTGCGCGGCCCGTTTCCGCGCCCTGTCACTGATATGGAAGGCTTCTGGTCGCCGATGGAAAAGATGAGCGTCGAACACACGCTGCGTTATGCCGTGGTGGGCTCACCGACGACGGCGGAGGCGAAGCTGACGGAGTTCCTCCGGGAGACTCAGGCTGAGGAGGTGATCATCTCGATGCCGATCCATGACATCGAGGCGCGGCTGAGGTCGGTGGAACTGTTTGCCAGTCTGGGAAACTTCATGCGGACCGCCGCGTAGCATCACGGTAGCATCCCGAAAAAGCAGAATACCCGGCGCAGAGGCCGGGTTTCTATTGCTGATCGTGCGGCAACTCAGGCGGAGAGCTTGGCCAGAACCTCTTCCGAGACTTCGAAGTTGGAATAGACATTCTGCACGTCGTCGTCGTCTTCGAGCGAATCGATGAGCTTCATCAGCGACTGTGCTTTTTCCTCGTCCACCGGCACGTTGTTCTGGGCGCGCCAGACAGCCTTGACGGTTTCGGCTTCGCCGAGGCTTGCCTCCAGGGCTTTCGAAACTTCGCCAAGGGCTTCGAAAGCGCAGGTGATGTAATGGCCCTCTTCGTCGGTCTCGACGTCATCAGCGCCGGCTTCGATCGCGGCTTCCATTACCTTGTCGGCGTCGCCTGCGGAAAGTTTGTAGGTGATTTCGCCAACATGATCGAACGAGAAGGAAACGGAACCGGTTTCACCGAGAGCTCCGCCGGCCTTGGTGAAGATCGAGCGGACGTTGGAGGCGGTGCGGTTGCGGTTGTCAGTCAGGGCTTCGACGATGATCGCCGTGCCGCCCGGACCATAGCCTTCGTAGCGGACTTCATCATAGTTTTCGCCGTCGGCGCCGGCTGCCTTCTTGATGGCGCGGTCGATGTTGTCCTTCGGCATGGACTGGGCCTTGGCGTTCTGGATTGCCAGGCGAAGACGGGCGTTCATCGTCGGGTCGGGCAGGCCGGCCTTGGCGGCAACGGTGATTTCGCGCGCAAGCTTGGAGAACATTTTCGACCGCACGGCATCCTGACGGCCTTTGCGGTGCATGATGTTTTTAAACTGTGAATGGCCAGCCATGGCACCCCTGTTCACGTCTCATTGTTCGGAATGGGCCGCCTTATAAGAGCGAAACGGCACCCGTTCAAGGAAAAAGCAGTGGATTCGTCGCATGATGCACGGGGTTGCTGCCGTACTCAGTCAACTTTCAGCCGCTTGCGGCTAGCGAAGAAACCATGCCCGTCCTGCCGTCGGCAGCGCACCCCTTCGGTGCCGGAGGTGCAGGAATAAGGACCGCCCTTCCAGCTATCTCCATAGTCGAGCACATGCTCGTCGCTGCAGCAGGCGGTGTCTCCGACCATCTTGAAGGTATAGGCCTTGCCGCTCGCACCGAGAATGAGGCGGACGTAGAGCGGCTCGATGCGATCGCAAGCAAGTTCCGGCCCGCCGTCTTCTGGCACATACATTTCGACGCCGCCCTTTGGCGTATAGACACAGCCGATATTTCTTGTGGGCGTGACGAAGACGATCTGACCGTTCTGGTCGGGTTTGAACGTCTTTTCCGCTGCAAAGCAGGCAGGTGCACAGGCTGCGCAGAAGATCAAAGTCAGAATCGAATGTCCTGCTCGCATTGTTGATCCTCCGCCGGTCAGGTGCACTATCGCATATTTCCCTGCGCTGAAAAGACGGCGCCGCCCGCTGCTGGCGGACGGAACAAAGGCAGGAGGATGACGTTTCAACCGAACTCCACCCAACGGAAAGGAACGGTCATGGCAAGTCTCAGCGAGGCGCGGGAGCAACCAGCACGTCAGCTTTGGGATCAGGTCAACGGTGTTCATGCCGGCATGCTCGGAATTTCCGGGCTTGATATGCACATGCAGCCGATGGCGCCGCATGCCGATCCCACCACCAACACGATCTGGTTCTACACAAAAACCGACGCCGACATCGTTCGCGCCATCAAACCCGGTAGCCGCGCGCATTTCTGCGTCATCGGCAAGGATCACGATTATCACGCCTGCCTTTCCGGCGTAATCGAGGTACGCCCCGACCCGTCCAAGATCGAGGAATATTGGAGTTCGATGGTGGCGGCCTGGTATGACGGCGGCAAGAAAGACCCGAAACTCACCATGCTTTCTCTCCATGTCGATGATGCCGAGATATGGGTTTCGACAGGCAGCACGCTAAAATTCGGTTGGGAGATCGCCAAGGCCAATCTCGACGATGACAAGATGCCCGAGGTCGGCGTCAAACGCCACCTGCAATTTGCTTGATCAGCAAGGTTTGGAGGGGCCGGCTTTTACTGCACGCCCTTCATCACATAGATCAGCGGTTTCCTGGGAAGCGTGCGCATGGAAACGGTGAGGCTGTCATCAGGCGCATAAGTGATATCGAAGTCCTTTCCGAACATGGAGACGAAGGCATTGACCGGCGGGCCACGGCGGTGCATCGGCAAGATCAGCGACGAGCGTAGCCGCTTGATGACGCGGCTCATGCTGTCGGCGCCCATGGTCAGGCCGCCGTCGACGGGCACCATGACGACGTCAAGGCGGCCGATTTCGGTATAATGGCTATCCGTCAGCTCGTAGTGCAGATGGCCGAGATGGCCGATGCAGAGACCGGCAATCTCGAAGATGAAAATCGAGTTTCCATCCTCCTGCGACCCGCCGCCATAGCTGAAGCGGATATCGGTCGTGACGTTGCGGATATAGGCATCGCCGACGACGAGATTGATGCTGGCCTTCTCGCCCGGCACGTCGCTCCAGCCGTGGAGCACATGCTTGATGTCGGGCTCAGGCGTCAGGGTGAAATGGGTCGTGTGGGCCTTGTTCATCGTGACGACATCGGGGGTCGTCGCCGGCCTGTACCAGCCATTATAATCCGTCGCGATAATGATGCCGCCGGGTGTCTCGATTTCGAAGGTGGAATGGCCGAGATAGGTGAATCTAACATTCTCGCCTTCGGATACAGCCGGCATCGGCGCCGGGGCGACGGAGAAACTGGCGAAGGTCGCCCTGGGCATATTCTCGGCGATCACGTGGCATTGGCTGGCTCGCTGGCGCTGCTCCTGTGCCTCGGCGGGATCTGATGCGGCGAAGGCCGTCAGGCATGTGATAGCGAGGATAAGATAATGCGGCTTCATGCCACCTCCTCCGGCGCTTTCATTGAGCGGCGGAGGATGCGTCATGAGGTCGCAGCGGTCCAGAGCCGCGATGCTCACAATTGCGTGTTGGAGCGGCTGGATTACCGCCAGAACTCCGGCACCGTCTCGGACAAACGCGGCCCGAGCCGAAGCGGCGCGATCTTTTCGGCCAGTCCGGTGGCATCGGAAATCTCGACGCCGACGCCGCAGATCGTCGCCGGGCCGCTTGCCGCCTCCATGCGGCCCTTCGGCATCTTGGAGATGAAGCGGTTGAGCGGCTCCTCCTTGTCCATGCCGAGGGAGGAGTCGTAGTCGCCGCACATGCCGGCATCCGACATATAGGCGGTGCCGCCGTTCAGGATTTGCGCATCGGCGGTCGGCACATGGGTGTGGGTGCCGACGACGAAACTGGCGCGGCCGTCGACGAAATGGCCGAAGCATTGCTTCTCGCTGGTCGCTTCTGCATGGAAATCGAAGACGATTGCATCGGCCTGCTCTTTCAGCGGGCAGGCATCGAGGATCGCTTCCGCCGATTTGAAGGGGTCGTCGAGTTCGGGATGCATGAAGACGCGGCCCATGACATTGGCAACGAGCACGCGCGCACCGTTCCTGGCATAGAAAAGGCCGGAGCCGCGCCCTGGCGTGCCTTGCGGATAATTGGCCGGCCGCAGGAATTGATCGTGCCGCCCGGCAAAGGCGACGGCTTCCTTCTGGTCCCAGACGTGATTGCCGGTCGTCACCACATCGGCGCCGGCATTGATCGTTTCGAGAAAGATGTCCTCGGTGATGCCGAAACCGCCGGCGGCATTCTCGCCGTTGACGACGACAAAATCGAGCCGGAGGTCCGAGATCAGGCCGGGGAGGCGGTCCCAGACCGCCGTGCGTCCCGTCTTGCCGACCATGTCACCCAAAAAAAGCAGCCGCATTCCCTATCCAATCCAAGAGGCAAAAAAGCGAAGGCCGCTTTCTGTCAGGATGGCATCCAGGCTTATGTCATGCGGCTCGTCGGGCACATGTGCCACTTCCTGGCAGTCGAATGCAATGCCGATCAGCTTGGGATGCAGGCCTTTCTCTCTGAGCCGGGTGATGGCGCGGTCGTAGTAGCCGGCGCCGTAGCCGATGCGATGGCCTCTGACATCGAAGGCCGAAAGCGGCACCAGCATGATCTCGGGATCGAGAACGGCTGCATGCTCGGTTGGGCCGACCGTGCCGAAACCGGTAGCGACAAGCGGTGCGCCTTCCGCCAATTCGCGAAAGACGATTGTCTGCTTGTCGAGGATCGCCGGCACGCAGAGCCGCGCGCCGCGTGCTGCAAAGCGCGACATCAGCGGCCTGAGATCGGCCTCCGACCGGATCGGCAGGAAGCCGGAGATGATCGTGCCCGGCTCGAAGGCGACCGCCTCGCCGGCGTGATCGGCCATTGCAAGGCTTTTGGAGATGCGCTCTTCAGGAGCGATGGCGTCGCGGGCGGCCAGCCGTTCGTTGCGCAGCTGCGCTTTCAGTTCTTTTGCGGTCATTCGATCTGCCGGATTGAGAGGTCTAACCGAGCATAGCCGGCTGGAGACCCGATGCAAATGCCGGCGGCGACAGGGCTGCACCCGTTTCACGTCGTATCACCGTGCGGTTACCGATCGTCAGACGAGGATGCCTATCGATACTGCGCAGATTCGTGCCGCGGCGACTCCGGCAAGGCGGCCGCCAGCCACCGCATCGTTTCCTCGAACAGAGGAGCTCCACCTGGCAGCCAGCCGAGCGCACGGATTTTCGCCGTGTTCATCGGATTGAGGGCAGCCTTGTCGGCGGGGGGCGGCAAAGCGTGGGGACAGCTCGTTTCACGGCGGATAGCCGCGAGAATGTCGTGCGTGTCGACTGTTATGTCCGATATGTTGAAGACTTCGCCCGAGATGCGGGTGCTTTCCGTCTCCAGCATCAGCCGCACCGCGCGGCCGAGGTCGCGACCATGAACCTCCGTCCCGGCGCGAGCAGCGACCGGCCGGCCGGCGAGATAATCGGCGACGAGGCCATCCCATTTGTTCGGTGGGAGATCGCCATAGACACCGGTTGCCCTCAGGCTTACGCCGGCAAAACCCGGCGTCGAGAGATGGCTGAGCGCGCCTTCGGCGTCGAGTTTCACCTGGCCGTAGAGCGTCTCCGGTTTTGGAAGCATCGTTTCGACAAGCTCGGTTCCCGGCGGTTGGTCGCCATAGGCAGCGCGGCTGGACAGGAAGACGCAACGGCGCGTGCCGGCGCGTTTGGCCGCTTCGAAGAGCCGGACGGTGCCGTCGAGGTTCAATCTGTGGAAGCTCTCGGGATCGTCGCCCTCGCCGCCGCGATATTTGCCGGGAACATGGCTGAAGGCGGCGTGCACGAAGAAGTAAGCGTCGTCGAAGACGTCGATCTGATCCTTGTCGGAATCGAGGGAGAGTGCTGCGAACTCGACCGGGCGAGAGAAGAAACGCGGCAGCGGCGCCCGGCGTCCGCCGACAATCACCTGATAGCCGGCGGCCAACAGCTCCTCGACGACGTACCGGCCGACGAGACCCGTTCCCCCGGATACCAATACTTTCATGCCGTCCCTTCCGGATTTCCCAGCGCCGTGATCTGAGGCAAGTCGCCATGATCGTGTATATTGTGCCACAGGTCGATCAATGGTTGTAGTTGTTTTGCCTTTGGATGATCCTTTTCCCACGGTTTTTCATACTGATAGTGCACGATCGAAATGCTCTTCCAGTCCCAAAGCTCCGGCATGGTGAACCATACATATTGCAGCATGTTGAAATAGACCGGTAGGCCGTGCCATTCCGGGAAGAACGTCTGCAGAAAGGTCTGGTCGGTGCGTCGCCAGAAAGCCTCGGGCCTGTCGAGCCTTTCGAGCATTTTCCCGAATGTGTCATGCGACGGCGTGGCGACGAAGACGCCGGAATTCAGGCGGCGAAAGTCGGCGAGACTTTCATAGACGTTGGGAGCGGCAGAAAATTCCGGATAGAGGAAGAGCCTGTCGACGTTCTTCAGCACCAGGGCGTCGGCATCGATGAAGACGCAGCGCTCATACTTCACCAGCTGCCAGAGCCTGAGCTTGCAGAAATTGTCGAGCGGCGAATGGAACTCCGGCTTGCGGCCTTTGGTGAAGGGGGCGGCGGAGTGGAGATGGCCGCGGGCGTGGCGCTCGTTGAAGGCATCGGAGAGCGGCAAGTGCTCGACCTCAACGAGCTGGCAACCGAGCGCGTTCAGCGGAGCGAGGGCGGCCACATCGACGCCGCCGGTGTGCAGGACGACGATATCGGCATTGGTACCGGTTCGGCGAAGCGACTTCGCCAGGGCGGTGGCGCCCATAGCGTAGTCAGCATTGGTGACGAGGGTGACGTAGGCGACGACGGGCGAGCGGCTCATCGGATTTGACTGCCCCGATAAATCTCGCTTCGGCGAAAGAGAGACGGCAAGGCGTTGCTACGCGTCTCTTCTCCCCAGCGGGGAGAAGGTGCCGGCAGGCGGTTGAGGGGGTGAGCGACGACAGGAGCGAATGCTATGAGCGCGAGCAAAAGGCAATGTATGGCGTGCCGTGTGGCCCCTGCGGGCCACCGCCCGGGGCCGAGCCGCGGGTCTCGACCCGTCCTTTGGACCCCCGCTGGGGAGAAGTGGGAGCAAGCCGCGACCTTTCCTCTTTGGCGAGTCCAAATGAGATGCCGGCCCTTGGTTGAACTGACGTGATGTGGGGGAGTTTTCGGGTTGGCCGATAACCCTCTGGCGTTCGTCATCTCAGCGCTCACGACACAGACTTCAGCCGCTTGCCTTCCGGATCGTGATTGAGCGTCGCGGCAATGTCTTTAGTCCAGGCGGAGACGGCCGGCACGCGAGAGCGGTCGACGCGATAGGCGAATTTCTTCGCCACGTCGACGATTTCGCCCAGCAGCCCGGCTTCCAGCGTGGTCGGTTCAAGGCCAAGGTCGAGGAACTTTTCGTTCCGGACGATCAGCTCGTTTTCGGCAGCCTCCTTGCGCGGGTTCGGCAGCCAGGCAATCTTGGCGCCGCTCATCCTGGCGATCATCTCGGCCAGGTCGCGCACCCGGTGGGTTTCCGTCATTTGATTGAAGATCTCAACGCGGGCGCCGCGGGCGGGCGGGTTCTTCAGCGCCAGCTCGATACAGCGCACCGAATCCTGGATGTGGATGAAGGCGCGGGTTTGCCCACCGGTGCCATGCACCGTCAGCGGATAACCGATCGCTGCCTGAATGAGGAAACGGTTCAGCACCGTGCCGTAATCGCCGTCGTAATCGAAACGGTTGATCAGCTGCGCGTGGCGGCGCGTCTGCTCGGTATGCGTGCCCCAGACGATGCCTTGGTGCAGGTCGGTGATCCGCAAGCCGTCGTTCTTGGCGTAGAATTGGAAGAGAAGCTGATCCAGGCACTTGGTCATGTGGTAGATCGAGCCCGGATTAGAGGGGTAGAGAATCTCCTGGCTGACCGTTTCGCCGTCCACGGTTTCAACGCCGACCGGCAGATAGCCTTCGGGGATGGCTGCACCGACCGTCGAATAGCCATAGACGCCCATAGTGCCGAGATGGATGAGGTGGGCGTCGAGATTGAGATCGGTCAGCGCGTTCAGGAGGTTGTGCGTGGCACTGACATTGTTGTTGACCGTGTAGTTCTTGTGGCGGTCGCTCTTCATCGAATAGGGCGCGGCCCGCTGTTCGGCAAAATGGATGATCGCGTCCGGCCGGTGTTCCGAAAGCCATTTCTTCAGAAGTTCGTAATCCCTAGCGAGATCGATCAGATTGAAGTGGATACGGCGTCCGGTTTCTGCGTGCCAGATGCGCGTGCGCTCCTGGATCGAATCCATCGGGGTGAGCGACTGCACGCCGAGTTCGGTGTCTATCCAGCGGCGCGAGAGATTGTCGAGGATATGGATGTCGTGACCGGCATCGGAAAGGTGGAGCGAGGTGGGCCAACCAATGAAACCGTCTCCGCCCATAACCGCAATCTTCATCGCATCATCTCCTGATCGGTCGCTATTATCGGGAATAGTTAGGAATTATGACAGTCATTCAATGCCTGCCGGCGGCGCATTCAATGCCGGACGGCCCAACATTCAATGCTTGCCTGCCGGCAAGCGTTGCGCCAAAGAGGGCACCTCACTTTGGAGAAAATTATGACCGAACGCCCTTTTTCCATTTCGGGAGAGCTGACGGAGGCCGGGCATCGCCTCGTTCAGCGGGTCTATTATGAAGATACGGATTTCTCCGGCCTCGTCTATCACGCCCGTTACCTGCATTTCCTCGAGCGCGGCCGCACCGATTATCTGCGCTGCCTCGGCGTCGAGCAGCGCGAGCTCGTCAGCGCCGATGAAGAAGGCCTCGTCTTCGTCGTCCACCGCATGGAGATCGACTTCAAGAGCCCCGCGCGCATGGATGACGTGCTGACGATCCTGACGCATACTGAAAAGGCCGGAGGCGCCAAGATGGTGCTCAACCAGCAGATCCGGTCAGGCGAAACTCTGCTGATTGCAGCCAAGGTGATCATCGCCGTCATCAACGCCAAGGGGCGGCCGCGGCGGCTGCCGGAAACACTGGCGGCAAAGTTCCTGGAAGGCAGCCGGCCGCTGTAGTTCCGAATCGGCCTTGTCAAAACTTGAACTTTATGTGAAGGAATTCCCGCGCCGCAGGATGAGCGCTCTTTCGGCAGCCGGACCATGCTCCGGTCAAGTAATCCATGGAACAAAACATTCCGAACACAGGCTTGCTGTCATCGTCCGGCACTAACGATCTATTAACCATAATAGTGTCTTACTGGGAAAGTCGGAGTTTGTGCGGTGCACGCCTTCCTTTGACCAAATTTGACGGCAAGAAGGCGGAAGAAGAGCTTGGAAGCTTGACCAGGGCTTTGGGCGGCGGTCCCGGACACTTCTTGCGAGATCATTTTGTGCCGCCCGGTCCAGCGCCGGGCGTTTGGATTCGGGGATTTTGGATCAATGGAACAAGTAGGATTGGCAGCAGCCACGACGGACGTCAGCCTCTGGTCGCTTTTCATGCAGGCCGGCATCGTCGTCAAGCTCGTCATGCTCGGGCTCATCGCGGCCTCGGTCTGGACGTGGGCGATCGTTATCGACAAGTATCTGGCCTATGGCCGCGCACGGCGCCAGTTCGATAAGTTCGAGCAGGTTTTCTGGTCGGGCCAGTCGCTGGAAGAGCTCTATCGTTCGCTGTCCGAACGCAACAATACCGGCCTGGCGTCGATTTTCGTCGCGGCCATGCGCGAATGGAAGAAGTCCTTCGAACGCGGCGCCCGCTCGCCGATCGGCCTGCAGATGCGTATCGACCGCGCCATGGACGTGACGCTCGCCCGTGAAACCGAATATCTCGGCGCCCGTTTGGGATCACTCGCCACCATCGGTTCAGCCGGCCCGTTCATCGGCCTCTTCGGCACGGTCGTCGGCATCATGACCTCGTTCCAGGCGATCGCTGGCTCGAAATCGACGAACCTCGCGGTGGTCGCACCCGGTATCGCTGAAGCATTGCTCGCCACCGCGATCGGCCTCGTCGCCGCTATTCCGGCCGTCATCGCCTACAACAAGTTCTCTGCCGATGCCGGCAAGCTCTCGGCGCGCATGGAGGGTTTCGCGGACGAATTCTCCGCCATCCTTTCGCGCCAGATCGACGAGAAGCTGCAGCCCCGCGCTGCCGCGCAGTAACCAACGGAGTATTCTCACATGGGTATGGCTGTTGGAGGCAATGGCGGCGGAGGCGGCGGACGCCGCCGTCGCGGCGGTCGGAACAAGGCCGTGATCTCCGAAATCAACGTGACGCCGCTTGTCGACGTCATGCTCGTGCTTTTGATCATCTTCATGGTCGCGGCACCGATGATGACCGTCGGCGTGCCGATTGACCTGCCGGAAACGCAGGCCAAGGCGCTGAATTCCGAGACGCAGCCGATCACGATTTCAGTCAAGAACAACGGCGAAGTCTACCTGCAGGAAACTCCGATCCCGGCCGCCGAGATCGCCGCCAAGCTCGAGGCGATCGCGACCACCGGCTACAATGAACGCATCTTCGTGCGCGGCGACGCAACGGCGCCTTATGGTGTCATCGCCGACGTCATGGCTCGCATCCAGGGGGCCGGTTTCAAGAATATCGGCCTCGTGACGCAGCAGAAGAAGGACCAATAGCGTTCAAGATGAAGACCAGCGTCGTCACATCTGCTGTTCTGCATTGCCTGGTGCTCACCTGGGCGATGGCGTCGCTGAGTGCGCCAGAGTCCTTCAAGGTCGAGGATTTCGAGGCGATGCCGGTCGATCTCGTGCCGGTGGAATCGATCACCCAGATGCAGCAGGGCGACAAGAAAGCTCCGAAGAAGGAGACGTCAGCGCCCGTGCCGACGACACGGCCGCCGATCGCGCAGCCGGCCGAGAATGCCGGCGACAACAATGTCGACCTGAAGACGCCGCCGGTTCCGAACGCGAAGCCGAGCAATACGGAAGCTGCGGCGGCGAATTCGAGCGAGAAACCACAGCCGAAGACCGATCCCAAGCCGAACGACGTCAAGGAAGTCAACAAAGAAGAGACTGAGGTCGAGCAGCCGAAGGAGGTCGCCTCTATTCCGCCGCCGAAGCCTGCCGAAATGACGCCGCCGAAGCCGGAGGAAAAGCCGCCGGAAGAGCAGGCCAAGCCTGAAGAGCCGCCGAAGCCGGATGCGGAAGCGCTACCGGATAAGGTGCCGACGCCTGTTGTCAAGCCGCAGGTAAAGCCGCCCGAGCCGCAGAAGGCTGCGGAAAAACTGCCGGAAAAGCCTGCGGACGAGCCGAAGACCGCCGAAAAGCCGACGGACAAGAAGAAGGCCGACAAGAAGCAGGAAATCGCTAAATCGGCTTCGTCGATGAAGAGCGACTTCAATGCGGATGAGATTTCCGCCTTGCTGAACAAAACCGACCCTTCCGCCGGCGGCGCCAAGCGCTCGACGCAGGAGGCATCGCTGGGAGCCAAGAAGAGCAATGGCGGTTCCAAGCTCTCCATGAGCGAGATGGACGCCCTGAAGAGCGCCATCGCCGGCAACTGGACTGTCATTCCCGGCATGGAAGGCATGAGCGACGTTCGCATCAAGGTCCACATGAACCTCGACCAGGATGGCAATATTGTCGGCGAGCCGGAGGTCGAGGCAGTCGGTGGTGATAACGAGTCGACGCGCCGGGCGCTCGCCGGCGGCGCCTATCGCGCCATCATGAAATCGGCACCTTTCTCCTCCCTTCCAAAAGACAAATACGATGCCTGGAGCGAAGTCGTCGTTAACTTCGACCCGAGTGATCTGGGAATTTAAATGCTGAAAGGCTTTTACTCCATGAACAAATGTTCTTTCTTCCGCGCGATCGCCGTCGCTGCCGGTCTCATGACCATTGCTGCGTTCGCGACACCGGCGAATGCGCTGGTCGAGATTAACATCAACAAGGGCAACGTCCAGCCATTGCCGATTGCTGTGACGGACTTCCTGCAGGGCGATATGGGCGCGCAGGTCTCGCAGGTGATTGCAGCCGACCTGCAGCGTTCCGGCCTCTTCGCGCCGATCAACAAGAGTGCCTTCATTGAGAAGATTTCCAATCCCGATGCCGCGCCGCGGTTCGAAGATTGGAAGGTCATCAACGCCCAGGCGCTGGTAACCGGACGTGTCACGCAGGAAGCGGATGGCCGCCTTCGCGCCGAATTCCGTCTCTGGGACACGTTCGCTGGCCAGCAGATGACCGGCCAGCAGTTCTACACGCAGCCGGAGAACTGGCGCCGTGTTGCCCACATCATTGCCGATGCAATCTATAAGCAGATCACCGGCGAAGAGGGCTATTTTGACACCCGCGTGGTCTTCGTCTCCGAATCCGGCACCAAGCAGCAGCGCAAGCGGCAGCTGGCGATCATGGATCAGGACGGCTTCAACGTGCGGACGCTGACCGACGGCAGCGATCTCGTGTTGACGCCGCGCTTCTCGCCGAGCCGGCAGGAAGTCACCTACATGTCCTTTGCCAACCAGCAGCCGCGCGTCTACCTGCTGCAGCTCGAAACCGGGCAGCGTGAAGTCGTTGGCAACTTTCCCGGCATGACCTTCTCGCCGCGTTTTTCGCCTGATGGCCAGAAGGTGATCATGAGCCTCCAGCAGGAAGGCAATTCCAACATCTATACGATGGACCTGCGCTCGCGCACGACTACGCGGCTGACCTCGACGGCGGCGATCGACACCTCGCCCTCCTATTCGCCTGACGGTGCCCGCATCAGCTTCGAAAGCGACCGAGGCGGCAAGCCGCAGATCTACGTGATGAACGCCGATGGCTCGGGCCAGACCCGCATTTCCTTCGGTGACGGCTCCTATTCGACGCCGGTCTGGTCGCCGCGCGGCGATCTCATCGCCTTCACCAAACAGTCCGGCGGCAAGTTCTCGATCGGCGTGATGAAGCCAGATGGCTCGGGCGAGCGCATCCTGACGTCCGGCTTCCACAATGAAGGCCCGACCTGGGCGCCGAACGGCCGTGTGCTGATGTTCTTCCGCCAAGCGGCAGGCGCGGGTGGCCCGCAACTCTATTCGATTGATCTGACTGGTTATAACGAGCAGCTGGTCAAGACGCCGAGCTATGCTTCCGACCCGGCCTGGTCGCCGCTGCTGGAGTAGCGAGTGCATCACCGCCTTTATGTCGCCTCAAAGTCGTGGAAACCGGGCGACACGGGACAAATCAGTAAACTGTTAACCATAATCTTTGAGGGGCGGTTAACCGAGTGCGGTTACTGTCCGGAAACCCTGATGAACTCGCAAGGAGACCGGCCATGAGCCGAATTCATACCCCGGCAATGAGCCGTATGCAGAATTTCGCCCGCAACCCTGTCATGATCGCGCTTCTGGCCGGTCTCGCGCTTGCAAGCTGCGCGAACAAGAAGAACGGCGGCATGCCGAACAGCGCCGGCGACATGGGTCTCGGCGCAGGCGCCGCGACGCCGGGCTCGACCCAGGACTTCACGGTCAATGTCGGTGACCGCATCTTCTTCGATACCGACTCCACGTCGATCCGCGCCGATGCCGCTCAGACGCTCGACCGTCAGGCACAGTGGCTCGGTCGTTACCCGAACTACCAGATCACCGTTGAAGGCCATGCCGACGAACGCGGCACCCGCGAATACAACCTCGCACTCGGCGCCCGTCGCGCTGCTGCCACCAAGGACTACCTCGCTTCGCGCGGCGTTCCGGCACAGCGCATGAAGACGATCTCCTACGGCAAGGAACGTCCGGTCGCCGTCTGCGACGATATTTCCTGCTGGTCGCAGAACCGCCGCGCGGTCACCGTGCTCGGCGGCGCCGGCATGTAATCTTCGGGATATAATTCGTTTTCGCAAAGGCGGTCCCGCAGCGGGCCGCCTTTCTTTTTGACCACACTTTGGCCAGACTCCGTTGCTTTTTGACAGCAATTGGAAAAATCTCCTGTTCGTGCCTCATGGCGCGAAGAATCACTGGGACAGGACGATACATATGAAGAAACTTGTCGTGGCAGGCATGCTGTGCCTGGCGGCTATCACCGGGAGCGAACGGACGGCTTATTCGGCCTCGTTCTTCGGGCTGCATCTCGGCGGCCGATCCGCGGAACAGCAGCCGGCCCCGCCCGTCGTCAAGGTGCAGAGCGGAGACGCGGAAATCCGCGTACAGCAGCTCGAAGAGCAGATGCGGCAGCTGAATGGCCGAATCGAGGAGATGAGCTTTCAGCTTCTGCAGATGCAGGAGACGATCCGAAAGCAGCAGGAAGACAATGAATTCCGCTTCCAGCAGCTCGAAAAAAACGGTAGCGGTGGCGGCGCCAAGGCTCCGGTCAAAAAGAGCGAGACCGATCCCGCTCCGGCAGCGTCCGGCAGCGACGACGTCGCCAGAGTGATTCAAGCACCGCAGGGGGCCGAAACGGCTCCCTCCACCGATGTGCCTGCCAATACCGGCCTGGGCCAGCCGCCGAAGCAGCTCGGCTCGATCGAGTTCGACCAGAACGGCAATGCGATCGGCGGAAGCGTCGATGAAAAAGCCACCATCGGTTCCGGCCCGGTTCCCACTGCCAACAGCGGCACGCCGCAGCAGACGGCCTCGCTCGGCGGCGAGGCGGATCAGTATAAGTCAGCATATGGCCACGTGCTCTCGGGCGATTACGGCACGGCCGAGCAGGAATTCAATCAGTACATCGCCCGTTACCCGAGCAGCGCACGCGCGGCGGACGCCAATTTCTGGCTCGGCGAAGCGCTCTATTCGCAGGGCAAATATAACGAGGCGGCCAAGACTTTCCTCAACGCACATCAGAAATACGGCAGCTCAGAAAAGGCGCCGGAAATGCTGTTGAAGCTTGGCATGTCGCTTGCTGCCCTTGACAACAAGGAAACCGCCTGCGCGACCCTGCGCGAAGTCTCGAAGCGTTATCCGAAGGCGTCACGCGCCGTCATAAGCAAGGTTGCGAGCGAACAGAAACGCCTCGCCTGCTGAGGTCTTCCGGAATGTCTCCGGACGCCGCATCGCCTCGACAGGCGATCCGCCAGTTTCTCGCATCGCTTCGAAGTCCTGCGCGCATTCTCGTCGCGATCTCTGGCGGCAGCGATTCCACCGGCCTGCTTCTCCTCCTCGATGAAGTCGTGAAGGCCGCGCCCCATCTTGAAATTTCCCTTTGTGCCGCGACCGTCGACCACGCGCTGCGTGCCGGTTCCGCAGACGAGGCGCGAGAGGTCGCAGCCCTCTGTGCAGCCCTCGGCATTCCCCATATGAGCGCCACATGGCGGGGCGAAAAACCGAAAACCGGCATCATGGCCGCGGCACGCGAGGCCCGTTACAGCCTGCTAGCCCAGGCAGCCGAAGCGCTCGGCGCCAACCTCATCGTCACCGGCCATACGCTGGACGACCAGCGCGAAACGCTTGCCATGCGTGGCATGCGAACGGAGCAGGTTTCGACCGGTATTGCCGATGCCGTGCTTTTCGACCGGCGATTCTGGATTTTGCGCCCGCTTCTATTTTCCACTCGGATGGATATCCGCTCTTTCCTGCGGTCGCGGGGCGTGCGGTGGATCGACGATCCGAGCAATGAGGATACGAATTACGAGCGTGTGCGGATGCGCCGGCAACTTTTAGCCCATACATCTGTGGAGAAGGATATACGCGCCGCCTGGGCGGAGCGGCTCACTCTCTCGTCTCGAGCCGCCGAATGGCTGGATCGCCATTTCCAGCTTCACGGCGGCGTGCTTGGGCAGGTGATGCTTGGCGGGTTGCGGCAGGACCGTGCGGTCCTCGACTATACGCTCGGCCGCCTGACGGCGGTATTCGGCGGGCAGCAATTCGCGCCGGGCAGGGTGAAGATGGAACGTATTCTCGCATTCGCCGCCGGTAGCAGCGCGCCGGGACGGATGACCGCCGGCAGAGTGGTGTTCGATCTGAGGCGCGACGGGCTTTATCTGGCGCGCGAGCACCGAGGGATGGTGCCGCTGGTATTACAGCCGGGGGAGACTGGGGTTTGGGACGGCAGGTTCCGTGTTGAAAACCGGTTAGGAACGACCATGAGGGTGGAAGCTCAGGCCGCGCGCTCCTCCCTCCTTCCTGTGCCCGTCACAGGAATCCAGCCACCGCGCGTCGGCGCGGTGAATGACTCACCGATGCGTAACGAGTCTTCTGCGTCCAAGGGCTTGGGCGCGCTGGATCCCTGTGACGAGCACAGGAATGAGGAAGGGCGCGGCAGGGAGCTTCCCACATCCGCATGGAAACGCGCAATCGCGTCGGCGCCTGCCTTATCCTCAGATGGAGCCTATTTATCTCCAGAATCCGCTTCAATGGTTGAACTGACGCCTTATTTCGCACCCTTCGACCGCTTTTTGACACGATTTGATTTCATCTTTGCCGACAGGCTTTCGGCGGTTTTCGCGATGGCGCCCTATGCGGGGCTGCCTTTAAGAAGTATTGACGGAAAAACCATCTGACTTGGGGGATTGCCTTGGCAATAGCGCGGGGCAACCCTATGTTAGAACCTAATAAGACGGTCGCCACGAGGCGGCTGTTGCAGTGCTGGGGAGTTCAATGAACCCTAACTTACGTAATTTCGCATTGTGGGCGATCATCGCGCTTTTGCTGATCGCCCTTTTCAGCATGTTTCAGACGGCGCCGGCGCAGACGGGCTCCCGCGATATCCCTTATTCGCAGTTTCTGCGTGAGGTTGATGCGGGCCGTGTGAAGGAAGTCGTGGTCACGGGCAACCGGGTTTCCGGAAGCTATGTTGAAAATGGCTCCACCTTCCAGACCTATTCGCCTGTCATCGACGACAGCCTGCTCGATCGCCTGCAGCAGAAGAATGTGCTGGTCTCCGCCCGTCCCGAAACGGATGGTTCTTCGGGTTTTTTGAGCTATCTCGGCACGTTGTTGCCGATGCTTCTCATTCTCGGCGTCTGGCTGTTTTTCATGCGGCAGATGCAGGGCGGCTCGCGCGGCGCGATGGGTTTCGGCAAATCCAAGGCCAAGCTCCTGACGGAAGCGCATGGCCGCGTTACCTTTGAAGACGTCGCCGGCGTCGACGAGGCCAAGCAGGATCTCGAGGAAATCGTCGAATTCCTGCGTGATCCGCAGAAGTTCCAGCGTCTCGGCGGCAAGATCCCGCGCGGTGTGCTGCTGGTCGGCCCTCCTGGCACCGGTAAGACGCTGCTCGCCCGCTCGGTCGCCGGCGAAGCCAACGTGCCCTTCTTCACCATTTCCGGTTCCGACTTCGTCGAGATGTTCGTCGGCGTCGGTGCAAGCCGTGTGCGCGACATGTTCGAGCAGGCGAAGAAGAATGCGCCCTGCATCATCTTCATCGACGAAATCGATGCCGTCGGCCGCCATCGCGGCGCCGGTCTCGGCGGCGGCAATGATGAACGCGAGCAGACGCTGAACCAGTTGCTCGTCGAAATGGACGGCTTCGAGGCGAATGAAGGCGTGATCCTGATCGCTGCCACCAACCGCCCTGACGTTCTCGATCCCGCGCTGCTGCGCCCCGGCCGTTTCGACCGCCAGGTCGTCGTGCCGAATCCCGACATCGTCGGCCGTGAGCGCATTCTCAAAGTGCATGCCCGCAACGTTCCGCTGGCGCCGAATGTCGATCTGAAGGTTCTCGCCCGCGGCACGCCCGGTTTCTCCGGCGCCGATCTGATGAACCTCGTCAACGAAGCCGCCCTGATGGCTGCCCGTCGCAACAAGCGCGTCGTCACCATGCAGGAGTTCGAGGACGCCAAGGACAAGATCATGATGGGCGCCGAGCGCCGTTCCTCGGCAATGACCGAAGCGGAGAAGAAGCTGACCGCCTATCACGAGGCCGGCCACGCCATCACCGCGCTGAACGTTGCTGTTGCCGATCCCTTGCACAAGGCGACGATCATTCCCCGCGGCCGTGCGCTCGGCATGGTCATGCAGCTTCCCGAGGGCGATCGCTACTCGATGAGCTACAAATGGATGGTCTCGCGCCTCTGCATCATGATGGGCGGGCGCGTCGCCGAGGAGCTCACCTTCGGCAAGGAGAACATAACATCGGGCGCCTCCTCCGACATCGAGCAGGCGACCAAGCTTGCCCGCGCCATGGTCACGCAGTGGGGCTTCTCCGACCAGCTCGGTCAGGTCGCCTATGGCGAGAACCAGCAGGAAGTCTTCCTCGGTCACTCGGTTTCGCAGTCGAAGAATGTTTCGGAAGCGACCGCGCAGAAGATCGACAATGAAGTGCGACGCCTGATCGACGAAGCCTACGACCAGGCCCGCACGATCCTAACGGAAAAGCACGATGAGTTTGTCGCGCTTGCCGAAGGCCTGCTTGAGTACGAGACGCTGACCGGCGATGAGATCAAGGCGCTGATCCGGGGCGAGAAGCCCTCCCGCGACCTCGGCGACGATTCTCCGCCGAGCCGCGGATCGGCCGTTCCGAAGGCTGGGGTGCGGCCAGCCACCAAGGGCGATGAGCCCGAAGGCGGCCTTGAACCGCAGCCGCATTGAGCTGCGACACGATCTCGAAAAAGGCCGGATTTCCGCGATGGGAGATCCGGCCTTTTTCATTGGTAACGGGATATAATCATTTTTCTCGCTAATTTACGTGCCGATTGCCACAATTTGTGGCATTCCGCTGAAGAGAAGCAAGCATGAATCACGCTCCTGGACTGACGACAATCCATTGAAGCCGGATTTGCTTGGAACGATGCGCTGCCTTGAATGGCGCGCCAAAGCGCAGGAGTGCAGATGAAAAGACGCTATTTCGGTACGGACGGTATTCGCGGTCAATCCAACGTCTTCCCGATGACGCCGGATCTTGCCATGCGGGTCGGCATCGCCGCCGGCACGATCTTCCGCCGGGGCAACCACCGTCATCGCGTCGTCATCGGTAAGGATACGCGCCTTTCCGGCTATATGCTTGAGAATGCGATGGTGGCAGGCTTTACGGCTGCGGGCCTCGACGCCTTCATTCTAGGCCCGATCCCGACGCCTGCCGTCGCCATGCTGACGCGTTCGCTGCGCTGCGATATCGGCGTAATGATCTCTGCTTCGCACAATCCTTATGAAGATAACGGCATCAAGCTGTTTGGTCCCGACGGTTACAAGCTGTCGGACGACATCGAGGCCGAGATCGAGGACCTGCTCGAAAAGGACCTGAACGCGCAGCTTGCCAAATCCGACGATATCGGCCGGGCCAAGCGCGTCGACGGCGTGCATGACCGTTATATCGAACATGCTAAGCGCACGCTGCCGCGCGACGTGACGCTGCAGGGACTGAGGGTGGCGATCGATTGCGCCAATGGTGCTGCCTACAAGGTGGCGCCCGCCGTGCTCTGGGAACTCGGCGCCGATGTCGTCACCATCGGCAACGAACCGAACGGCACCAATATCAATCTCAATTGCGGTTCCACCAGCCCCGTCGCATTGCAGAAGAAAGTCGACGAGGTTCGCGCCGATATCGGCATCGCGCTCGACGGCGACGCGGACCGCGTCATCATTATCGATGAGAACGGTTCGATCGTCGACGGCGACCAGCTGATGGCCGTCATCGCCGAGAGCTGGGCCGAGAGCCAGCAACTGCGCGGTAACGGCATCGTCGCCACCGTCATGTCCAATCTCGGCCTCGAGCGTTTCCTCGACGAACGCGGCATGGCGCTTGCCCGCACGAAGGTCGGCGACCGCTACGTTGTCGAGCATATGCGCCAGCACAATTACAATGTCGGCGGCGAGCAATCGGGCCATATCGTGCTTTCGGATTACGGGACGACGGGGGACGGTCTGGTCGCGGCGCTGCAGATCCTTGCCGCGGTCAAGCGCACCGGCCGCACTGTCAGTGAGGTCTGCCGCCGCTTCGAGCCGGTGCCGCAGCTCCTGCGCAATGTCCGCATCAGCGGTGGCAAGCCGCTGGAGGATATTCAGGTGCAGAAGGCGATCGCCGATGCCGAAGCCGAGCTCGCCAGAAACGGCCGCCTCGTCATCCGGCCTTCCGGCACCGAGCCGCTGATCCGCGTCATGGCCGAGGGCGACGACCGCGCCCAGATCGAGCGTATCGTCAACGAGCTGATCGGCACGATCTCCAATGTCCGGACCGCTGCCTGACCCTGCAAGAACAGACGATCAAAAGGCCGGTGCGTGAGCGCCGGCTTTTTTGTTGCGTACGCGGGTGGCATGTATCTCTGCGCAAATCATTTCACGACGCGGTCGATCTTCTGTTTCATGCGGCCGAGATGCTTGAAATCAAAGTAAACAAGCTTGGTTAAGCAGCTTTTAACGTTTCCCATTCATTATCCATGCAAAGCGTATCAGATTGGCAGCGACGGAGCTTGCCGACGCAACGGGATTTTGGAGTGGAATCCATGAAAAGAAGCTTATCCGGCATCTTCGCCGCATTTTTGATAGCGACAAATGCCTATTCTGCGGATCTCGCCCCTGCCGAGCCCATTCCGGAGCAGCCGCCGGAGGTGACCGTCAGCGAAGCGACCGGGTGGTATCTGCGCGGCGATGTCGGTTATGCTTTCACAGATCTGCGCGGCGCGCGCTATTTCCAAGGCAGCAACGCCACGGAGGTCAATTTTGACGACGCCGATCTCGATGACGCATGGACGGTTGGTGGCGGTGTCGGTTACCAGATCAACAGCTATCTGCGCACCGATCTGACTTTCGACTATCTCACCCAGGCGGATTTCAAGGGCTCGACATCCGGGCAGTGCGGCTTCCCGCTGGTGGATTGCACCTCGAGCGACCGCTCTTCGCTGACCGCCTATACGCTACTGGCCAACGCCTATGTCGATCTCGGCACCTACGGCTATGTGACGCCCTATGTCGGCGCCGGTATCGGCGGTTCTTACGTCAAGTGGAAAAACCTGCGCAACGTCGCCTGCGCCGATGACGGCAGCTTCTGCGACGATGAGGTGACCCATGGCGGCAAGGGCAACTGGCGCTTCACCTATGCGCTTATGGCCGGCGCCTCGATCGATGTGACCTGCAACATCAAGGCCGACGTCGGTTACCGCTATCTGCATATCGACGGCGGCAATATGTTCGGCTACGCCGATAATGGCGGCCCGGGCCGCGACAGGGGCCTCAACGCCCATGAAGCCCGCGTGGGCGCCCGCTACCTCTTCGGTGGCTGCGCTCAGCCGGTCGCCTACGAGCCGCCGGCAATCCCGCTGCAGCAGCCGGTCTACAAGTAGGCCGATCAACAATCGCATCAGAAAGCCGCCCTCGCGCCGGGCGGCTTTTTCATTTTTTCGCCACCCTGCCTGCGTCAAAATATCTACAGCTTGCGACACTTCGATCTTGACTATGACGCTTCCGATCCATACACACGGCGGCGGGACACCCTTCCCCAACGAAGGGCTTTCTATCTGAGAGGATAGCATCATGGCGAAGACCGCAAAGCCGGACATCCGTCCGCACAATACCCATTTTTCTTCTGGCCCCTGCTCGAAGCGCCCCGGTTGGTCGCTCGAAGCCCTTTCCGACGCGGCCCTCGGCCGTTCGCACCGCGCGAAGGTCGGCAAGTCCAAGCTCAAGCAGGCCATCGACCTTACCCGTGAAATTCTCGAAGTGCCGGCGGATTACCGGATCGGCATCGTGCCGGCTTCCGACACCGGTGCCGTCGAAATGGCGCTCTGGTCGCTGCTCGGCGAACGCGGCGTCGACATGCTCGCCTGGGAGAGCTTCGGCGCCGGCTGGGTCACCGATGTGGTCAAACAGCTGAAGCTCAAGGATGTGCGCAAGCTCGAAGCGGGCTACGGCGAGCTTCCCGATCTATCCGCCGTCGATTTCGACCGCGACGTCGTCTTCACCTGGAACGGCACGACCTCGGGCGTGCGCGTGCCGAATGCCGATTTCATTCCTGCGGACCGCAAGGGTCTGACGATCTGCGACGCCACCTCGGCCGCTTTTGCCCAGGAGCTCGATTTCGCCAAGCTCGACGTCGTCACCTTCTCCTGGCAGAAGGTGCTGGGCGGTGAGGGCGCCCATGGCGTCATCATTCTCTCGCCGCGGGCCGTCGAGCGTCTCACCACCTACACGCCCGCCTGGCCGCTGCCGAAGATCTTCCGCATGACCTCGGGCGGCAAGCTGACCGAAGGCATCTTCCAGGGCGAGACGATCAATACGCCTTCGATGCTCTGCGTCGAGGACTATATCGATGCGCTGCTCTGGGCCAAGGAGATCGGCGGTCTCCAGACGCTGATTGCTCGTGCCGACGCCAATGCCAAGGTCATCCACGATTTCGTCGCGGCGAACGACTGGATCGCCAATCTCGCCGTCAAGGCGGAAACGGCCTCCAACACCTCCGTCTGCCTGAAGATCGTCGACAAGGACATCACCGCGCTCGATGACGACAGCCAGGCGAATTTCGCCAAGGGCCTCGTCGGGCTCCTGGAAAAGGAAGGTGTCGCCTATGACATCGGCCATTACCGCGACGCGCCGTCAGGCCTGCGCATCTGGGCCGGCGCCACGATCGAGGCATCCGACATGCAGAAGCTGATGCCCTGGCTTTCCTGGGCTTTCGAAACCCAGAAGGCGCAGCTCGCTCAGGCCGCTGCCTGACGTGATCGCATCCGGCCCCGCTATAGGGCGGAGCCCCTGATTTCAATCATCGCTGAACACTTTTGAAGGAGGCCACAATGGCACCTCGCGTTCTCGTATCCGACGAATTGTCGGAAACCGCTGTCCAGATCTTCCGCGACCGTGGCGTCGAAGTCGATTTCGAGCCGCAGCTCGGTAAAGACAAAGATCGTCTGCTCGAAGTCATCGGCAAATATGACGGCCTTGCCATCCGCTCCGCCACCAAAGTGACGGAAAAGATCATCGCAGGGGCGACGAATCTCAAGGTCATCGGCCGCGCCGGCATCGGCGTCGACAATGTCGATATCCCGGCCGCCTCGCGCCGCGGTATCATCGTCATGAACACGCCCTTCGGCAATTCCATCACCACGGCCGAACACGCAATCGCGCTGATGTTCGCCGTCGCCCGCCAGCTGCCTGCGGCCGATACCTCGACGCAGGCCGGCAAGTGGGAAAAGTCGAAATTCATGGGCGTCGAAATCACCGGCAAGACGCTCGGCGTCATCGGCGCCGGCAATATCGGCTCGATCGTCTGCGCCCGCGCTATCGGCCTGAAAATGCATGTCGTCGCCTATGACCCGTTCCTGTCCAAGGAGCGCGCCGAGGAGATGGGCGTCACCAAGGTCGAGCTCGACGAGCTTTTCGCCCGCGCCGATTTCATCACGCTGCACGTGCCGATGACCGACAAGACGCGCGGCATCCTCAACAAGGAAGCGCTGGCCAAGACCAAGCCCGGCGTGCGCATCATCAACTGCGCCCGCGGCGGCCTCGTCGATGAGGCAGCCCTTGCCGAAGCCATCAAATCAGGCCACGTCGCCGGCGCTGCCTTCGATGTCTTCGAGGTCGAGCCCGCCAAGGAAAGCCCGCTCTTCGGCCTGCCGAACGTCGTCTGCACGCCGCATCTCGGCGCTTCGACGACCGAAGCGCAGGAAAACGTCGCCCTGCAGGTCGCCGAACAGATGTCGGATTACCTCGTCAACGGTGCCGTCTCCAACGCCATCAACATGCCGTCGATCACCGCGGAAGAGGCGCCGATCCTGAAGCCGTTCATCCGGCTTGCCGACGTTCTCGGCGCCTTTGTCGGCCAGGTCACCGAAGAGCCAATCAAGGAAATCGAAATCCTCTATGACGGCGTCACCGCCAACATGAACACGCGGGCGCTGACGAGCGCGGTGCTTGCCGGCCTGATCCGTCCGCAGGTCGCCGACGTCAACATGGTTTCCGCGCCGATCATGATCAAGGAAAAGGGCATCGTGCTCTCCGAGGTCAAGCGCGACAAGACGGGCGTCTTCGACGGCTATATCAAGCTGACGGTGACGACCGAAAGTATGACGCGCTCCGTCGCCGGCACGGTGTTTTCGGATGGCAAGCCGCGCTTCATTCAGATCAAGGGCATCAATCTCGATGCCGATGTCGGCTCGCACATGATCTACATCACCAATACCGACGTCCCCGGCATGATCGGCTTCATCGGTACGACGCTCGGCACTGCCGGCGTCAACATCGCCAACTTCCAGCTTGGCCGCGACAAGCAGGGTGGCGACGCCATTGCGCTGCTCTATGTCGACGGCGAGGTGGATGATGGCGTCCTCGCGCAGCTGACGGCGCATCAGGCGATCCGGCAGGCAAAGCTGCTGACCTTCAACATCGACTAAAGCGCGTCGCGGCGCGACCTGCTCTGGTTTCCTCCTCCCAAGGAAAACATGGAAAAGCCGGTGCCGGAAACGGCGCCGAGTTTTCTACGTTGGGGAAAGATGATTTTCAGTGGTGCCGGCGTTTGCGGCGGACCATCTTGCCGAAGCGGGCTCTGTCGTCCTCGGCCTTCGTGCGGTGAAGGAAGGCGAGTCTGCTTCCGTCAAAACCCTGGAAGAACTCGTCCCAGGAGATCTCCTCCCGTGAGTCCGCCGAGAAATCGACGCGAACAGTTTCGCTATCCCTCGCATCCTTGATCCGGGCGGGATGACCGCCGCGCGCCTCGATCCAATCTCTGATCCTGCTGTAATCTGTCGTCGTGCCGAACCTGGCCATCAAACCCTCCGCAGCATTCGATTGCGACATTGATTACTTGCAACGCATGATCGACGGAATAGTTCCATAGGGTGATAATTAATTGTCAGTTGATGCTCAAGCATGCGTTATTTTGAGTTAATTCATATGGGCTGAAATGGAGGATGATGTGAAACGCTATTCATTCTCGATAATCGGACTGGCGATCGTGTCTGTTGCCATGGCCAATCCAGGCATCGCATTCGCCTGCAACAAGCTGATCGGCACCTGAGCCGCACCCCGCTTCCAAGGCGTGACTTCGGCCGCGCCTTCCTTTGTGACGCGATTGCGAAACGATCGGCTCCCCTTGCGTCCTGCTGCAATCCTTTCTATATCGGTCGCTTACCCAGAAGGCGGCCGATCCCGCCTGAGATCAGCAATCCGCCGCAATTGCAGCGCAAGGGCGGGTTATGAGCGCGCAGAATTTGGCACCACCGTTGAACACACTGGATTTTGATAAGAAGCCGGAAGAGACCCGCGTTGTCGTCGCCATGTCGGGCGGCGTCGATTCCTCGGTCGTGGCCGGCCTTCTCAAGCAGCAGGGTTACGATGTGCTTGGCATCACGCTGCAGCTCTACGATCACGGCGCCGCTGTTCACCGTGCCGGCTCCTGCTGCGCCGGCCAGGATATCGACGACGCCCGCCGTGTCTGCGAAACGCTCGGCATTCCGCATTATGTGCTCGACTACGAGAAGCGCTTTCGCGAAACGGTGATCAATCCTTTCGCGGAAAGCTATGTAGCCGGCGAAACGCCGATCCCCTGCGTTTCCTGCAACCAGACCGTCAAGTTCGCCGACCTTCTGGCAACGGCGAAGGAGCTCGGCGCCGACGCGCTGGCGACCGGCCACTATATCCGTTCGCGACCGAACCCCTCGTCTGAACATCCCGGCCGCCGCGCGCTATTCCGTCCGGCCGATGCCGACCGCGACCAGAGCTATTTCCTGTTCGCCACGACGCAGGAGCAGATCGACTATCTCCGCTTTCCCCTGGGCGGCCTGCCGAAGGCCGAGACCCGCCGACTTGCCGAAGAAATGGGCCTCGTCGTCGCGAAGAAGGCCGACAGCCAGGACATCTGCTTCGTGCCGCAGGGCAAATATTCCGACATCATCACCAAACTGAAGCCGAATGCGGCGCTCGCCGGCGAAATCGTCCATCTCGACGGCCGCGTGCTGGGACACCATGAAGGCATCCTGCATTTCACCATCGGCCAGCGCCGCGGCATCGGCATCGCCACGGGCGAGCCACTCTACGTCGTCTATCTCGATGCCCGCTCGCGCCGCGTCATCGTCGGTCCAAAAGAGGCGCTGGAAACGCACCGCGTCTATTTGCGCGACGTCAATTGGCTGGGCGACGTCCCGCTCGCAGAAGCCGCTGCCGGCGAAGGTTTCGCCTGCTACGCCAAGGTCCGTTCGACGCGGGCACCGGCGCCTGCCGTACTGCATATCGATGCGACAGGCACCTATGTCGATCTGACCGTCGGCGAGGCGGGCATCGCGCCGGGGCAAGCCTGCGCGCTTTATTCGGCGCCCGGCGACGACGCCCGCGTCTTCGGTGGCGGTTTTATCGAACGCTCCGAACGCGAACCTTCGGCCGAAGCCTCGCTGAAGGCTCTGCTGGCCGGCCCCGTCGCCGCCTGAAACCCATCGGAAACGACGGGCGGTAAAGCTCAGCGTTTTTCTCCATCCTGCGCTTGACACAGAGCCGAAGCGCACCTTATAAGCCGCTCATCCCACGAGCCCGCAGCGCTTCGCGAGCAGGTATCGTTTGACCAGTGGCGGAGTAGCTCAGTAGGTCAGAGCAGAGGAATCATAATCCTTGTGTCGGGGGTTCAAATCCCTCCTCCGCTACCATCTCTTTGTTAAAGAATTTGTGTTCCTTGCGGCTCGATATTGAGCGGCATCACGCGGGCGCGGTAGCACATTCCAGCTCCAAACGCTGCGGCAGGCGAACAAAACAGTTCAGGCTCAACGCTACGCCCAAGAACAGTTATCTGTAGAGCGCTAAATGCAACAGCGGCATTTTCATCGCGTAGAGATGGGATGCGGCAGCGATGATAGCAGCCCATACGGCCAGTGAGAACATCACCGCCGCTAACTTAACCCCTACTGACTGCATCATTTCCTCCATCCGAGTATGATCGTGCTCCTCCGCACGATCGAAGGCTAGCAGGGTGGAGGTCGATCAGCTATCGCAAGAAATCGCTACTAGAAAAGCCGCTCGGTAAGCTGGGAAAGCCTTCGGGAACCCGACGCCTCCCCCATTCTCAAACGACAAAGTAAAAATTGTCGTATTGCGCGCCATAATAATCAGGCCCGCTCGTTTCGGTGATGACGGGTTCGGTGTCGAGTATGAGATAGTCGATCAGCCCATAGGCGCTGAGATCAATCACTTGCGGGTCATGAATGCTGTCGGCGGCCACGTCGACCGTGACCAAGAACACGGTATCGCCGTTCAGCCTGCCTTCGATCGTCAGAACGTTGTCGTAGTCTGATGTGCCGTTTGCCACGCTGAATTGCTCGATCTGAAAGGTGCCGCCATCTGCGGCCTGGATGGGCGTCCAGAATACGCCGCCCGAGAGATAGTGATTGCCATCAGCTTCCTTTTGTATCGTTGCATCATCGCCATCGTGCCAGGCGCCCCAATCGAAGCCCTTGTAGCCTGTGGGGAAATCGTGTTTGCCGACATCCTCGAAATTGACGAAGATGTCGCCGCGCTCCGGCAGGTCAACAGCGATATTGAGCAAGCCGAAGTCGGTAGCGCCTCTACCGTCCGAAATCTTGAAACTGAACTGGTCGAGGAGTTGATCTCCCGGGCCGAGCGCTGATACCACCGGATTGGAGGGATCGAGTTCATAGGTGTAATAGCCGTTGGAATAGACGGTCAGCGTGCCGTACTTTCCCTCGATCGTCGTCGTGGCCGGTCCATCCGGATTGGGCGGTTGCGGAATTCGCTGCCCGTTCACGAAGTTGAGACGCACAAGATCTCCGTCGGCATCCATGTAACTGGTGTTGTCCAGAATGTTGCCGTCAATCGGCTTGTCGACATCGAAAATAGGCTGGTATACGTCACCTGCGATCGGCTTGTGGTTTGCCATTTCCACCTCCCGTCTGAAGTATTGTTTGAATATGCAACCCTTTCGGGTGCTTGGCAACGAAATTGACGGAGCGTCAGATCAATTCAGCTGTCAAACCTAACAGGCGCAATTTTCTGCAGCTCAAATATCCAAGTAGAGGCGTCGGCTTCGACGTCTGCCAGTCTGATGATGACGTGATCCCGACGATATACTGCATTGATTGCTTCAATGCAGGCCGCCCACTCCGAGCAAGCTTTCTACTGCTTCGTGATCCTTCGACAAGTCCGACGGCGTTCCGGTCCAGGCCACCCTGCCGCGTTCGAGAATGATGACCCGATCGGCGAAATCGAGCGCGCTCTGAATGCGTTGTTCGACCAGAAGGATCGTCATGTCGCCTGATTTGGCGAGTTCTGTGAAGGCCGCCATCAGTTCCTCGCAGATCACGGGGGCCAGGCCCTCCAACGGTTCGTCGAGCAACAGCACGGACGGGCGTCCGAGAATGGTGCGGGCTGTTGAAAGCATCTGCTGCTCGCCGCCGGAGAGCTGGTTGCCGAGGTTTCGGCGGCGCTCCTTCAGGCGCGGGAACATGGCATAGGCTTCCTCCAGCGCCGTCTTCGGCCGCGCCTTCAGACCGACGAAAAGGTTCTCTTCGACCGTCAACGTCGGAAAGACGCAGCGTGTCTGAGGCACATAGCCGAGACCCCTATGGGCGCGCATTGCGCTCGGTGCTGCGGTGACATCCGAACCACCGAGGTGGATCTGGCCTTGATACCGCCTGGTCTGGCCGGCAAGCGTTGCCAGCAGCGTGGTCTTGCCCATGCCGTTACGGCCGAGCACGGCAAGACGGGCGCCCGCCGGCACGGTGAAGGAGATGCCTTCGAGCACCCGCGTCGGCCCGTATCCGGCCGACAGGTTTTCAACCTCAAGCGACAGGGCTGGCATTGGCATAGCTCCCGAGATAGGCCTCGCGCACGCGGGCATCCTTGGTGACATCGGCCGGCAGGCCGTCGAAGATGATCGCGCCGGCCGCCAGCACGATGACGCGCTTGGCAAAACGGAAGACGAGGTCCATGTCGTGTTCGATCATCAGGACGGCGAGATCGGCGGGAAGGTCGGCCAGCGCCTGTTCGATGCGGCCGGTATCGCTTTGCGGCACGCCGGCCGCAGGCTCGTCGAGCAGCAGCACCTTCGGCCTCAGCGCCAGCGCCACGGCGATTTCGAGGAGCCGCTGCTGGCCATAGGCGATCTCGCTGACTCTGCGATGCATCAGCGAGGCCAGCCCGAGTTTACCCAGGAGATCGTCGACCTCCGCCATGACGTCGGGCATGGCGAGGAAATTCCCAAACATCTTGCGGGTCTTTCCGTCACGCTGAAGGAGGGCGAGCCCCACATGTTCGGCGGGCGTCATATCCTGAAAGAGCCGCGTCACCTGAAAGGATCGGACGAGGCCGCGTCTGACCCTGCCGATCGCATCCACCTTCGTCACCGCCTCGCCGCCGAGGCGAACCTCGCCGGAATCGGGGGAGAGATTGCCGGTGACGAGGTTGACGAAGGTGGTCTTGCCGGCGCCGTTCGGGCCGATCAGCGCGATGCGGTCGCCTGGCGCCATTGCCAGCGAGACATCATTGGTGACGGCAAGGCCGCCGAAGGCTTTCCTGAGATTGGTTACTTCGAAGACCGGGCTCATGCGCGCGTCTCCTTCCGGCGGCCGATGAAGGCAGCGGCCGTTCCGTAGAGGCCTTTCGGCGCAAACAGCACGACGGCGATCAGCAGGGCGCCGACCATGGTCAGCCAGTGAAAGGGATTGGCCGCCGAGACATAATCTTCGAAGAGCATGAAGATGACGGTGCCGGAGAGCGCGCCGAAGAGGGAGCCGGTGCCGCCGAGCACGAGCATGACAAGCGCTTCGGCCGATTGCGTGAAGGACAGGCTGTCGAGCCCGACGACCTGGGTCGAGATCGCATTCAGCGCGCCGCCGACGCCGGCAACGGCGCCTGAGATCACGTACATCTTGATGAGAGCGGCCTTCGGCGAGCCGCCCATGGCGCGGATGCGCAGCGGGTCTTGCCGGATGCCGCGGCAGAGCATGCCGAAGGGTGAGCGAACCAGCAATCGCAGCAGCACGAAGACGATGACGAGCAGTGTCGTTCCGAAGAAGAAGGCGGTATGGCCGTAGAGATCGAATTCGAAAATGCCGAATATCGGGTCCGGCGCAATGCCGGAAAGCCCGTCGCTGCCTCCCGTCCAGGCGGAAGCCTTGTTGGCAAATTCATGGAAGAGGTGGACGAGCGCAATCGACAGCACGAGTTGCGGCAGCCCATGCGCGCGCAGGATGATCGCGCCGCAGAGCAGCCCGGCAACCGCGCCTCCTGATATGCCTGCAAGCATCATCAGCAGCGGATCGTTGATGCCGTAATGCGCCGACAAAATTCCGGCGGCATAGGCGCCTGAGCCGAACAGCGCGGCATGGCCGAGCGTTGCGACACCGCAATAACCGGTCACGAGATCGAGCGACAGGACGAGCAGGGCGATCGTGATCATCCGCGTCAGAAGCGCCAGATTGTCCGGAAAGGCGAAATAGCCGACCGCGGCGATGGCCGTGATCACCGCTACTCCGAGAAGATCGGCATTCACTGCGCGCCGATGCCGGAGGCGTTCGGTTTCGTTGTTCATGACGAGCGTCATCTTATTTCATCCTTCCGGCAAGGCCGCGCGGGAAGACGCAGATGATGGCGATCACGGCGAGATAGAAGAAGAATTCCCCGAATTCCGGCATCAGATAGCGTCCCGTCGTATCGATGGCGCCAAGCAGCAGGCAGGCAATCAGCGCGCCCGGAATGGAGCCGGCGCCGCCGACGGAGACGACGACGAGGAAGGTCACCATATAGCGCAGCGCGTAGTAAGGTTCGACCGGCAGCAGTTCGGCGCCGACCACACCGCCGAAGGCGGCAAGCCCGACGGCAACGGCAAAGCTCACCGCATAGATGATCTCGGTGCGCACGCCGAGTGCGGCAGCCATCGCCGCATCGTCGACGGAGGCGCGCAGCTTGACCCCGAAGCTCGTTCGCTCGATCGCGAACCACAGGGCGAGCGCAACGGCGAGACCGCAGAAGATGACGAAAAGCCGGTGCACGGGAATGGTGCGGAATCCGAGATCGGCCGATCCCTGCAAGGCGCCGGCAAGCGGTATCGTCTTCAGCGTCGGTCCCATCACGTAGTTCGCGATGCCGATGACGCAGAAAGTGATGCCGATTGTCATCAGCACCTGGGTCAGTTCAGGGGCGCCATAGATCCGGCGGTAGAGAAAACGCTCGAGCGGAATTGCGATGATGATCGTGACGACGACGGCCGCGACGACTGCGACAGCATAACTAAGACCGAGGTCACGGGCGGCATAGGAGGCGATGTAGCCTCCGATCATGGCAAAGGCGCCATGCGCCAGGTTGACGACACGCATCAGCCCCATGGTCACGGAAAGGCCGATCGAGATCACGAAGAGCGCCATGCCATAGGCAAAGGCGTCGACGGCGATGCTGAAGACTGTCTGCATGAAAATACCTTACTTCGATGCGGCGGGCGCGATGCGCGAGCCCGCCGCCGGTCCGGATGCCGCAATCTTATTTGGCCGCCGCGAGGCCCGGATCGCCCTGTTTTTCGAAGGTCTGGATCTCCTTGTTGATGTAGGTCCCGTCATCGGCCTTGGCGACTTCGCGCAGATAGATGTTCTGGGTGATGTGACGGCTTTCCGGATCGATCGAGACCGGGCCGCGCGGGCTCACCCAGGCAAGGCCCTTGACCGCGTCGACGGCCTTCTCTGCATCCTGCTTGCCACCCGTCGCCTCGATCATCTTGTAGATGACATACATGCCGTCATAGGCGCTGACCGAGGGGAAGGAGAGTTCAGCCTTGTTGCCGATCGCCTTGGCGGCAGCCTCGACAAAAGCCTTGTTCTCTGGCGAGTCGTGCGACACGGCATAGTGGAAGGTCGTCTGGATGCCGAGTGCGGCGTCGCCAAGCGCCGGCAGATCGGATTCCTGCGTCAGATCCCCCGGCGCAAAGAACTTGATGCCGGCGGCCTTCAGGCCATTCTCGTTATAGGCCTTGACGAAGCCGAGCGTCGTCGGGCCCGATGGCAAGAAGGCGAAGACGCCCTCGGCGCCGGAATCCTTGATCCGCTGCATGATCGGGCTGAAGTCGTTAGTGGCAAGCGGCATGCGGATGGCCTCGACCACTTGGCCGCCGGCCTTTTCGAAGCCGGCCTTGAAGGCATTCTCGGCGTCGATGCCGGGGCCGTAATCGCTGACGACCGAGATCACCTTCTTGACGCCTGCGTCGAAAGCGACCTTGGCGATCGGCGTCGAGGTTTGCCACGTCGTAAAGGAGGTGCGCACCACGAGCGGGCTCTTGGTCACGATCGCCGAAGTGGCGGCGTTCATGATAATCATCGGCACGTTGCCCTGCTTCAGAATCGGCGTCACCGCCATGGCGTCGGGGGTGAAATAGAAGCCGGCGAGATACTGGACCTTTTCCTTGACGATCAGTTCCTGCGCCAGCGCCTTGGATTGGGCCGGGTCGGCCTGCGGCACGTCGCGGTAGACGATCTCGACCGCGTCGCTGCCGACCTTGTTGCCGTTGACAGCCATATAGGCTTCGATGCCGGCCTTGAAGTTCTTGCCCTGGAGCGCGAAGGGACCGGAGAACGGCCCGATGACGCCGACCTTGATCGTGTCGGCATAGGCGCTGGTGCCCATAACAATTGCCGCAGCGGCGGCCAGAAACAGCTTCCTCATTTTTCTCTCTCCCTTTTCGGCGTACTCCAGCGCCGTATTGAATTTCTGGTTAGCTTGTCATGCGAAATGGTGATGTAAAATGAAATAAATCCCCAAACACATGATTTGCCGGTTATGGTTCTGCGTGGTCATGACCACTCGTTGTTCGCTGCGTCTATGCGCGACTTTCAGCTCGATCTTCGTGTCAGAACGGCAATCCCACGTAGTTTTCCGCGAGCACCGTCGAGGCCGCACGGGAATGTGTGAGATAGTCGAGTTCGGCTTCCTGGATCTTCTGATCGAAATCGCCGGTATCGGGAAATCGGTGCATTATGGTCGTCATCCACCAGGAAAACCGCACGGCTTTCCAGACGCGGGCGAGCGCCGTCTGCGAATAGGCGTCGATGCCGCTGTCGGAGCCTTCGCGGTAATGCTCGAGCAGCCCGCAGAACAGGTAATGGACATCGCTAGCTGCAAGGTTCAGCCCCTTGGCGCCGGTTGGCGGCACGATATGGGCGGCGTCGCCGACGAGAAAGAGCCGTCCGAAACGCATGGGCTCGGCGACGAAGGAGCGCAACGGAGCGATCGATTTTTCGAAGGATGGGGCGGTCGTCAATGCTTCGGCGTGATGGGCCGGCAGGCGCCGTCTCAGCTCGTCCCAGAAGCGCTCGTCGCTCCAGTCTTCGATCTTCGCGTCAAGCGGGCACTGGATATAGTAGCGGCTGCGCGTGGCCGAGCGCATCGAACAGAGCGCGAAGCCCCTCGGGTGGTTGGCGTAGATCAGTTCATGGCTGACCGGCGCCACGTCGGCGAGTAGGCCGAGCCAGCCGAAGGGATAGACCTTCTCGAAACTTCGGATCGCCCGTTCGGGAACGGCTCTGCGGCTTATTCCATGAAAGCCGTCGCAGCCGGCGATGAAATCGCAATCGATGCGGTGGCCGATACCATCCTTCGTGTAGGTAACGAAGGGCGAGCCACCGTCGAAATCATGCGGAGCCACATCGGCGGCATCATAGATCGAAAGGGCGCCACAAGCTTCCCGCCGCTGCATGAGATCGCGCGTCACCTCGGTTTGTCCGTAAACGGTCACGCGCCTGCCGCCGGTCAATTCGTGAAGATCGATGCGATGGTCGCGGCCGTCGAAGGCTAGCGAGAAGCCGTCATGCGGCAAGCCTTCGGCATGCAATCTTCTTCCAGCTTTGGCCTCGTCCAACAGCCCGACAGTGCCTTCCTCCAGCACGCCGGCACGGACGCGGCCGAGGATATAGTTCTTGCTCACGCGGTCGATGATGACGTTGTCAATTCCAGCTTCGGTCAGAAGCTGACCGAGGAGAAGGCCGGATGGCCCCGAACCGATGATGGCGACCTTAGTTCGCAAATGCTTCCTCCCTCGCATTTTTGCGTTTTGTCAGATTCTGCCGTGCCGCCATTGCCGCAACAATGGACATTCCGACCGAAAAATTGCACTTATCGAACATTGGCACAGGAGAGAGCCGATGAGCAGGCATATACCGACCTACGAGCTCTATGGCGAAAATACCGGGCGATCTCCGGAATTCTGGTTGCATTGCGAAACAATTCGCTCCCGCAGCAGCCTGCATCAATGGGAAATTCGGCTTCACCGCCACGAGAGCTTCTTTCAGATATTGTACATCGAAGCCGGTTCGGGCGATGCGATCTTCGGCAACAGGAACCACGCCATCTGCCCGCCTGCGATCATCACGGTTCCCCCTGGGCTCAATCACGGCTTTCGCTTCTCACGTGATATCGACGGCCTGGTGATCACTATATTGAGGTCCCATCTTAGCCACCCGCCAGGCGAGCGAAGCCAGCTGGGCGAGTGGCTGGCGATGCCGCTTCTGACGCCGCTTGCTCCCGATAACGCCGAGGCTGCCTATGTCATGCAGACGCTGAGGCGGCTCGGCGACGAATTCGAAAACCGCCGCGGTGGCCGCAACGAGGTGTTGGCTGCCTATGTCGGGCTGGCGTTGCGGCTGACGGCGCGGATTTCGCATGAAGGAAATGCACAGGAGCTTCCGTCAAACGAGAACGAGCGGCGGATGGAGATGCTGGACGAACTGATCCAGCAGCATTTTCGATCGCACAGGCCGGCGTCCTTCTACGCCAGGGAACTCGGCATTTCGTCGACGCATCTCACCCGTATCGTTCGCTCCATGACGGGAAACACCCCGCATGAGCTGATCGCCAGGAAATTGATCGAAGAGGCGAAGCGCCAGCTCGTCTTTACCATCGGCAGCGTTCAGGAGATCGGATTTCGCCTTGGCTTTGCTGATCCCGCTTATTTCTCGCGCTTCTTCCTGAAATATACTGGCGAAACGCCGCGGGTCTGGCGGATGAACGAAAAAGCTCAGCTTGAACGGGCATAGGGTCCGGCATTCGGTCATCCGACATCGCGTGCGTCAGTCGCAGATGTCTCACGCGGCCGGCCACATCCAGTTCCGCACCTCCGGCATGTCCTCGCCATGTTCCCTGACGTAATCATGATGTTCCGCGAGCTTGCCGCGGAAGGCGGCGAGCGTGTCCTTCGCCTTCTCCTTCAGGCCCGGCACGCGCTCGATGGCTTCGATGGCGAGATGGTAGCGGTCGAGTTCGTTAAGGACGGTCATGTCGAAAGGCGTGGTCGTCGTTCCCTCCTCGACGAAGCCGCGGACGTGGATGTTTTCGTGGTTGGCGCGCTTATAAGTCAGGCGATGAATGAGATAGGGATAGCCGTGATAGGCGAAAATGACCGGCTTGTCGGCGGTGAAGATCGCGTCGAAGGCCTCGTCGGCAAGGCCGTGCGGATGCTGGTCTCTGGATTGCAGCGCCAAGAGGTCGACAACATTGACGGTGCGGATCTTCAGCTCGGGAATGGCCTTGCGCAGAAGATCGACGGCGGCGAGCGTTTCCATCGTCGGGACATCGCCGGCGCAGGCCATGACGAGATCAGGCGAGATCGTGTCCTCCTCGTTGCTTGCCCAGTGCCAGATGCCGATGCCGGTCTCGCAATGTTTCACCGCCTCGTCCATCGACAGCCATTGCGGCTCCGGCTGCTTGCCAGCGACGATGACGTTGACGCGGTTATAGGTGCGGAGGCAATGATCGCCGACCCAGAGCAGGCTGTTGGCGTCCGGCGGCAGGTAGATGCGGACGATATCGGCCTTCTTGTTGGCGACGAGATCGACGAAACCAGGATCCTGATGGCTGAATCCGTTATGGTCCTGTCGCCAGACATGCGAGGTCAGCAGGTAGTTCAGCGATGAGATCGGCTTTCGCCATTCGAGCTCGCGCGTCACCTTCAGCCATTTGGCGTGCTGGTTGAACATGGAATCGATGATGTGGATGAAGGCCTCGTAACAGGAAAAGAGGCCGTGCCGGCCAGTCAGGAGATAACCTTCCAGCCAGCCTTGGCAGAGATGTTCGGAGAGCACCTCCATGACACGCCCATCGCGAGAGAGGTGGACATCATAGGGTTCGATGTCCTCCATCCAGACACGGTCGGTGACGTCGAAGACGCTGCCGAGGCGATTCGATTCCGTCTCGTCGGGGCCGAAGATGCGGAAGTTTGCCGCCTTGGCGTTGAGCTTCATCGTGTCACGCAGGTAATGGCCAAGGATCTCCGTCGATTGGGCGACAACGCTGCCGCGCTTGCCGATGTCGACTGCATAATCCCGAATATCGGGCACGGCCAATTCCTTGCGCAGCAGGCCGCCATTGGCATGTGGATTGGCGCCCATGCGGCGTTTGCCGACGGGCGCCAGCGCCCGCAGGTCGGCTTTCAGCCGGCCGTCGCCATCGAACAGATCTTCGGGATCGTAGCTTTGCATCCAGTCCTCGAGAATCTTGCGGTGGTCGTCATTCCCGCGGCAGTTGGAGACCGGCACCTGGTGGGCTCGCCAGAAATCTTCCACCTTCTCGCCGTCGACCTCCTTTGGGCCTGTCCAACCCTTGGGGCTGCGCAGCACAATCATTGGCCAGCGCGGGCAGCCGGCTGTGCTCTTGCCGCTGCGGGCTTGCTCCTGGATCTCGCGGATGCGCTCGAAGACCCGGTCCAGCGTCGCAGCCATTTGTTGGTGCATATCGCGCGGCTCATGGCCGGTGACGAAAAGCGGCTCGTAGCCGTAGCCTTCGAAGAGACGTCGGAGGTCGTCGTCACCCGCCCGGCCTAAAATGGTCGGATTGGCGATCTTATAGCCGTTCAGATGCAGGATCGGCAGAACGGCGCCGTCGCGGGCGGGATTGAGGAACTTGTTGGAATGCCAGCTGGCGGCGAGCGGCCCGGTTTCGGCCTCACCGTCGCCGACGATGCAGGCGACGGTGAGGTCGGGATTGTCGAAGGCGGCGCCATAGGCATGGACGAGGGCGTAGCCGAGTTCGCCGCCCTCATGGATCGACCCCGGTGTTTCCGGCGCCGCATGGCTCGGAATGCCGCCGGGAAAGGAAAATTGGCGGAAGAGTTTGCGCATCCCCTCGGCGTCTTCGGAAATATCGGGATAGATTTCGCTGTAGGTCCCTTCGAGATAGGTGTTGGCGACCATGCCCGGCCCACCGTGGCCGGGGCCGCATATGTAGATGATGTCGAGATCGCGGGCTCGGATGAGGCGGTTCAGATGCGCATAGATGAAGTTGAGGCCGGGCGTCGTGCCCCAGTGGCCGAGCAGACGGGGCTTGATGTGCTCTGACTTCAGCGGCTCGCGCAGCAGCGGATTGGCAAGCAGGTAGATCTGGCCGACCGAGAGATAGTTGGCGGCCCGCCAGTAGCGGTCGATCAGGGTGAGTTCAGCATCGGTCAGGGCGGCGGCGGTCGAGACATGGTTTTCCATTGGCTTCTCCCGTTCGAAAACACGTTCAACGTCAGTTCTAGCCATTAGCGCCGGCGCGCCATTGATCTGGATCAGCGGGCGCGAAGAACGGACAGCGCTTCATCGGCGATCACCTGTTCTTCGTCCGTGGCAATGACATGGGCGACAATGCGGCTTTCCCTGGTGCTGATCGTGAAACCATTGGCGGCATTGGCCTTCTCGTCGATCGAAAGGCCAAGCCAGGACAGGCGCTTCGCCACGCCGGCGCGGATTTCCGGCTGATGCTCGCCAATGCCGGCGGTGAAGACGACGGTATCGAGGCCGCCGAGGGTTACCGCCATGCGGCCGAACTCGCCGGCAATGCGCAGCATGAACAGATCAATCGCCTGGCGCGCTTGCGGCCGGCCGTCCTTCAACAGATCGCGCGTGTCGGCGCTGATGCCGGAGACGCCGAGCAGGCCTGAGCGGTGATAGAGCAGATCCTCGATCTCACCCAGGGATCGTTTTCTCTCTCCTGCCAGGTGCAGGATCACGCCGGGATCGAGGCAGCCCGGGCGTGTCGCCATCGGGATGCCGTCGAGGGTCGAAAAGCCCATGCTGCAATCGCGGCTGATGCCGTCTTCCATCGCACAGAGGCTGGCGCCGCTGCCGAGATGGGCGACCACAGCCCTTGCCGTATGCGGCGCCTTGCGAGCGAGTTCACTGGCGATGAACTTATAAGAAAGCCCGTGGAAGCCGTAACGCTTGATGCCCTCCTCATGCAGGGAACGGGGTATGGCGAGGCGGCGAACGAGATCGTCCTGCGTGGCATGGAAGGCCGTGTCGAAGGAGGCTGTCTGGACAAGATGCGGCTTCAGGTGACGGAGCGCGCGGATGAAGCGCAGCGCTTGCGGTTGGTGCAGGGGAGCGAGCGGGATCAGCGCTTCGATCCCATTGGTGGCGGCGTCATCAAGCGCGACGGCGCTCGTGAAGCGCTCGCCGCCATGGACGACGCGGTGGCCGGCTACGGCCGCCGCCGCCATATCGAAATGATCGGCGAGACGCGTGAAGGTCTCGTCGATGACCCCGTGCAGATCGTCCGTCACCGCCGCCTTCAGCGACATATCGAATGTCTGCGATTCCTTGGTCAGGACAAGCGAGAGCGGCTCGGCGCGGAGATCGATGACGCCCTTTCCGAGGTGTCGTGCCTCGGCACCATCAATCGAGAAGACGCCGACCTTCACGGTCGATGAGCCGGCGTTGAAGGTCAGGAGGAGGTCAGTGGATGACATGTCTTCAGAGACTCCGCACAGCCGTCACGATGACCGAACTTAGCGCCGAAACTCCCGCCGGAAAGGCATGGCCGCCCGAGCGCCACATGTTGACGGTGCGTGGCAGCCTTGGGGCAGTTTTGTCGAATTACGCGAGGGTCAGGCGGTTGACGCCAGATTGGCGTTGCGATCGCGGATGAAGATGCTCGCCTCGGCGGCGGGCATCGCCTTACCGAAAAGATAGCCTTGGCCGATGTCGCAGCCGAGCTGCAGCAGGAAGGCAAGCTGGCCATGCTCCTCGACACCTTCTGCAGTCGTCTTGATGTTCAGGCTTCTGCTGAGGCCAAGCATGGCGCGGACGATTTTTTCCTGCCGTTCGTCATCGCGATAGGTGGCGATGAAGCTCTTGTCGATCTTGATCTTGTCGAAGCGGTAGCGGGCGAGCTGGGCAAGGCTCGAATAGCCCGTGCCGAAATCGTCGAGAGCGATCTGGATGCCGGCCGCATGCAGCTCTTCGAGAATGATGGCGGCGATAGCGGGATCCTGGATCAGCGCGTTTTCGGTGATCTCAATCTCCAAGCGTTGCGGCGGCAGCCGACTTGCTGAAAGGACCTTGAGGATGCGGGAGGCCAGCAGCCTGTCTTCCATCTGCACCGGCGACACATTGAAGGACAACGTGACATGCGCTGGCCAAGTGAGCGCATCGCCGCAGGCCTGCGCAAGGAGATCCTCGAACAGGGCGGTGATCATCCCGGTTTCCTCGGCAATGTCGATGAAAACAGGCGGCGGAATATTGATACCATCCTCGCCGACCCAGCGCGCGAGGGCTTCGAAACCGCAAAGCTGGCCGGTTTTCAAATCAATCAAAGGTTGATAGAAAGGCATGATCGCCTTGTCGGCGATTGCCGCGCGCAGCCTGCTTTCCAGAGAGGCACGTTCCGTTACCTTGTCCTGCATCGAAGCTTCGAAGACGAGATAATGGTTGGGGCCGCGTGATTTGGCCTCATACATGGCGAGATCCGCACGGTGGGCGGCGTCTTCCAGCGGCTCGCTGCCCTCAAGCCAGCGATCGTAGCCGACGCTGGCGCCGACTTCGACGGCAAAGCCATCGATATGGATCGGCCGGGTGACTGCCTGGATCAGCAACTTGGCGAAACGCTCCTCGCGCTCTGCCGTCAGGGAAAAGGCGACGATGATGAATTCGTCACCGCCGAAGCGGTAAACGCAATCCGCGTTGCCAAGCGCGCAGATGCGTCTGGCAACTTCGACCAGCAACACGTCGCCGCCCTTGTGGCCGACGAGATCGTTGACTTTTTTGAAGCCGTCGAGGTCGACGGAGAAGATCGTGACGTTGTCGTCCCATTCCTCGATCTCGCCCTCGTCGCTTCCGACCGGCCGTGAGAGGATTTTGCGCTCGAAGGCGTAGCGGTTCGGCAGCTTGGTCAGATGGTCGTGGGTTGCCGTCCAATCGGCCTTTGCCTGTTCGGTGGCGCGCAGCTCCATTTCCTTGCGCAGGTCGGCGATGCGCAGCACCGAATAGATGAAGCTCATCGCGCCAGCGATGCCGAGAGCCAGCACGAGCTTATCCGCCCCGTACTCGCCGAAACCGGTCATGAAGGAGACGAGGCGGTCGTCGAAGTGCAGCACCGTGCCGAGGATCCAGAGGGTTACTCCGAAAACCACAACCGACACGCATTGCCTTCCGGCCCTGCTTCGGAAAAACGCAGGCATTATCGCATTCTCCATCTCCACCCTCTGCCGGACTATCAGGAAAATCTGAAATGTTCGTTGAAACCATAAGGCGAATTGTTGGAGGTGGCAGCCCGTCCGTTGCGGTGCTGTCGGGACGTCGGCTGCGCTACGGCGTTTCGCTGGTGCTGCTTCGAAGACTAGAGATTGTCCGGATTCAAGACGAGGGGAGCCTCACGAAAGAACGAGGGCGAGCGTGCTGTCGCATCGCTCGCCCTGTCTCGCTCTTCAGGCGGTGACGATCAGCAGCGGAACGCTGACGACCAGACCGACCATAACTAAGGTGAACGTCACGACCCTCATCAAGCGCAGGCGCCGCGTACGCTCCCCACTCCAATCATATGCCATAGCTTCCGTCTCCTTGGGACAAGGAAGTAGTCCCGGTCAGACCCGGTTCAATAGAGATGACGCGATTTGCTTGCGTAAGGCTGGATAGTATGAGGGATGTCTAATTCTCTAGAGGCGCAGCGACCAGCGCTGTCCATTGCTGGTCATCCGAACGACCACCAGCGGCTCGACGTCGACGAGCCAGAAGGAGGGGAGGGGAGCCTGAAGCACATGCGCAATCGCTGTTCTTATAATCGATGCGTGGGTGACGGCTATCACATGACCGCCGAGCGTGGATTGTTCATCCATCCAGCCGGCGACGCGCGTCCGCAGACCGAGAAAACTGTCGCCGCCATGTGGGGCGGCTTCCGGATCGCTCATCCAAGCCATGAGGTTCTCCGGCTCTTCGGTGCCGATTGCCGCAATCGGCCTGCCGGCCCAGCGGCCATTGTCGCAGTCGGCAAGCCGCTGTTCTATTTGAGCGTCGAGACCGAGGGCTGTAGCGGTCTGGCGGGCACGCAAAGCCGGGCTAGTGACGATCCGGTCGGCCCGAGGCAGGGCGGTCATCCGGCCGGCTTCTTCAGCGGCCTTGTCTTCCAGCGGCTCATCCAGCGGGAACAGGGCCTTGCGGCTTGCCGCCGTGGCGCCGTGACAGATCCAGGTGAGGCGGGTATTCACGGTTGTTCCGATCATCGCAATATGGTGGGGACGACCCTTCGACGGCGTCTCGAAGTTTCGTTGACAGTCTCTTCGGCGTCCAGATATAACCGTGCTGTTGCGGGTTTGGAAGCCGGTGGAAATCCGGCGCGGTCGCGCCACTGTGACCAGCGTGTCGAAGTTCTTTACGCTGGAAGTCAGACCCTGCCGCACAACACTCTTTCGACTGAACGCGTCATTCCGGAGGGATACATGTCTGACACCACTTTCGCGCCCGTTGCGGCACCGGCGCCAATCCCTGTAGGGGAAATCCTGCCCTGGGCGGTTTTCGGCGGCCTGCTGATGCTCATCGTTCTTTATTTCGTCGGCACCGAGGAAGGCGCGATGGCGCTGTTCAACGGCATGTATGTGCACGAATTCGTGCATGACGGCCGCCATCTGCTCGGCTTTCCCTGCCACTAAAGCGCATCGCGATCTTTCAGATTCGCTTCTCGCGCTTTAGGTCTTTGTTTACACATGTCGTTGTCGCAAAACCGCTGCACACTTTTGCGCGACATGCTTAGGGGGAATACTGACATGGTTGGAAAGCTTCTGCTTCGCGGCATGCTCGCGGGCCTGATTGCTGGCATCCTCGTTTTCGCTTTCGCCCATATCTTCGGCGAGCCGCTGGTTGATGCGGCAATCGCCTTCGAGGAGGCGAGCGCTGAGGCGGCGGGCGAAGCTGCCGAACCTGAAATCGTCAGCCGGGCCACGCAGGCTGGTCTCGGCCTTTTCACCGGCGTCATGGCCTACAGTATCGCCGTCGGCGGGCTCTTTTCGCTCGCCTTCGCCTTCGTACATGGCCGCTTCAGCAGCCTCTCGGCGCGCGGCACCTCGGCCGTCATCGCCATTGCCGCCTTCGTGGCAGTGGTGCTTGTTCCCGGAATCAAATATCCGGCCACCCCCCCGGCGGTCGGCAATCCCGAAACGATCGGCGTCAGGACCGAGCTGTTCTTCCTGATGATTGTCGTTTCGCTCGCCTCGCTGGTTGCCGCGATCGCGCTGTCGCGCCGCCTTGGCGAGCGCTTCGGTCTCTGGAACGGCGCGATCATCGCCGGCATCGCCTATCTCGTCTTCATCGGCTTCGTGCTTTATCTGTTGCCGCCGATCAACGAGGTGCCCGAGAATTTCTCGGCGATGGTACTCTGGCGGTTCCGCACCACCTCGCTCGGCATGCATGCAATCCTTTGGGCAACGCTCGGTCTGGTTTTCGGAGCGCTGGCAGAAAGGGGTCTTGCCGCCAAGAGTGGACTGCGGCCGGCGTTCCGGTGATGCGGCATATCGGAAGGTTTGCCTTTCTCGGTCTCATCGCGAGCCTGTTGCCAATGTTTATCGGAAATGCTTTCGGCCATGGGAGCAGCTCTGGCGGCTCCGATACCGGGCTCGATATTCCGGCAATTTCCCACGGCGAGATGGCGATCATTTCGGAGTATCGCAGCAGCATCAGCATGCTGGCGTCACGGGCTGCCGATACGAACGAATCGTTCCGGCGTGTCCTGAACTACGCCGAAATCCAGTATTCCTATTGCGTCTGGGGTCGGATGCCCGGCAGCGTGACGGACGAGGAGAGCCCGTTCAACGAATGCGCCCATGCCTATCTCGCGGCGACGAAAGCCGTGCTGCTGGCGATGCGTGAGATGCCGCGGGAGGCAACCGCGGCGGGCGAAATCATCTCGGCCATCGACGCCGAGATGGCGGGTCGCGGGCTTGCCTTTATTACCTGCCAGTTCAGCGGCGAGGCATTCAATACCGCCAATATCGTCAAGCCGAGCTGGAGCAAGGTGCCGCTGCATCCTGCCAGCATGGCGTCTCTGACGGCGTTGGCCGCCATGTTGGGGCTTGCCATCCTGACGCTTCGCCGTTTCCTGCGGCCGAAGGCTCAGTCGTCGGAATAGCGCTGCTCGCGCCACGGATCGCCATACATATGGTAGCCGTTCTTTTCCCAGAAGCCGGCCTCGTCGGCGGCGAGCAACTCGATGCGGCGCAGCCATTTGGCGCTTTTCCAGAAATAAAGATGCGGCACGACGAGGCGCATTGGGCCGCCGTGCTCCGGTGTCAGCGGCAGGCCTTCCCAGGAGGTCGCCAGGATCGCATCCTCGGCGGCGAAATCGGCGAGCGGCAGATTGGTGGTGTAGCCGTCATAGCTCGTCAGCATCACGTAGGCTGCTTCCGGTTTCGGCATGGCGCGATCGAGCAGATCGCGCGTCGATACGCCCTTCCATGTGTTGTCGTAGCGCGACCAGGTGGTGACGCAGTGGATGTCGCTCACCCCAGTGCTCTGCTCCATCGCCTGGAAATCGGCCCAGGTGAGGGTGAGAGGCGTTTCGACCAGACCACGCACTTCAAGCCGCCAGCTCTCGGTTGAGATGACCGGCTGCTGGCCGAGATCGAGCACCGGCCAATTCTTGACGAGGTGCTGGCCGGGCGGCAGGCGCTCGGTCTCGGGCCTGCTGATGCGCCCGGTCAGGAACTTGCCCTCTGACGCCCAGCGGCGCTTGGAGTTGGTGAGTTTGCTGTCGGCGGGCGTTTGGTCGTCGCTCATGAATGGGTTTCCTTGCGGTGCAGCAATAGGACATCCGTCCCTGCCGAGTGTCAAGTTCCGGTGAGCCCTTGGAAATCCTCGCTTGCCTCATTAAACTGAGCCGTCGGGCATGCCTTGCTGGGGAGTGAAGGCAGAAAGGGAGGAGCCGGATCTGTCTTCGAAATATCGTGCCATCGCGGCGCTGCTGGTGGTGCCGTTTGTGATCTTCGCCTTCTTCACCTATGGAAGCGCGATTGCGACGCGCGCCTATATGCAGGAGGCTTCCGCTCAGGCGGGAACGGCGCTGCGCCTTGCCGTCTCGGCGCTCAGCGGCCACCTCAACCGCTACGAGGCGCTGCCGGCGCTGATCGCCGATCACGACGATATCAAGGAACTGGTGAGCGCGCCCAACGATATGGCGCTGCGTGATGCGGCCAATCTCTATCTCAAGGAGATCAACGGGCTTTTAAAATCCTCCGACATCTATGTGGTGAAGCCGGACGGGGAGACGATCGCGGCGAGCAATTACGATGGACCGGGGAGCTTCGTCGGCCAGAATTTCAATTACCGGCCCTATTTCCAGGAGGCGATCGAAGGCCGGCAGGCGCGGTTTTACGCACTTGGCACCACATCGCTAAAGCGAGGATATTATTTTTCGGCTCCGATCAGGGTCGGTGCGGACATTCGCGGCGTCATCGTCTTCAAGGTCGATATCGACATGATCGAATCCTCCTGGAGCGGTGGCGAATACAAGATCTTCGTCTCCGATCCCGAGGGCATCATCTTCATGTCCGGCAGCCCGGAATGGCTCTATGGCGCGATCCTGCCGCTGACCGCCGATCGTATTGCCCGCACCGAGGCGTCGCGGCGATACGCCAATGCGAAACTGACGGCGCTGCCGGTGACGCGCCATCGCTTCGAGCCGCATGATCTGATGACGCTTGCGAGTGATCGGGGCGCAAGCGAGTATCTGGTGCTGTCGCATTACATGCCGGCCGAGGACTGGACGGTGAATGTGCTGATGGAGACAAGCTCCATCCGCGCTCAGGCGCGCACCGCGCTTGTCGCCGTCTTTCTCATCCTTTGCATCGCCGGCCTTGCTGTCGCGGTCATTCGCCAGCGGCGGGCGCGACTTGCCGAGCGCATGCAGATGCAGGCCGAAGCGCGGGGTGAGCTCGAGCGGCGGGTGGAGGAGCGCACGGCGGATCTTGCCCGCGTCAACAGCCGCATCGAGGAGGAGATCGCCGAGCGGCGGCTGACCGAGCAGCAGCTTCGCCAGACCCAGGCCGATCTCATCCAGGCGGGCAAACTCGCTGGGCTCGGGCAGATGTCGGCTGCCCTTTCGCATGAATTCAATCAGCCGCTCGCCGCCGCCAAGACCTACACGGACAGTGCCTCGGTGCTGATCGATCGAGGCCGGACGGAGGAGGCGCGCGACAATATAAGGCGGATCGGCGGGTTGATCGACCGCATGGCCGCAATCAGCCGGCACCTGCGCAATTTTGCCCGCAAGCCGAACGAGAAGCTCGGGCCCGTTTCACTCGACGAGGCGATGCGCGATACACTCGAGATCATCGCCTGGCGGCTGAAGGCGGCGGACGCCGAGCTCCGGCTCGATCTCGGAACGCACCCGCCGGTGGTGCGCGCCGGCTCGGTGCGGCTGCAGCAGGTGCTGGTGAATGTGATCTCCAACGCGGCCGATGCGGTGGAGGGGTTGGAAGACAGGCGCATTGAGGTTTCGGCTTTCGAGGAGGCCGGCAAGGTAGTGCTGACGGTGCGCGATCACGGACCGGGCGTGTCGGCGGCCATCGCCGAGCGCATCTTCGATCCCTTCTTCACGACCAAGGGTGTCGGCAAGGGGCTCGGCTTGGGGCTTTCGATCTCCTACAACATCGTTAAGGATTTCGGCGGCAGCCTGACGGCGGCCAATCATTCCGAAGGGGGCGCGGTGTTCCGCATCGAGCTGCAATCGGCGGCAGGGCTGATTCCGGAGGCGGCGGAATGAATGATGCGAAGATCCTGCTCGTCGACGACGAGGAAGAATTGCGCCGCTCGACGGCGCAGGCGCTGGAACTCTCCGGCTTCAGCGTCGAGACCTTTTCGAGCGGCGAACATGTGCTGGAACTGATTGGCTACAGTTTTCCCGGCGTCGTCGTCAGCGATATCCGAATGCCCGGCATTGATGGAATGACTTTGATGCAGAAGATCCGTGAGATCGATCAGGAGGTGCCCGTGATCCTCGTCACCGGCCACGGCGATGTACAGCTCGCGGTCAAGGCGATGCGCGAAGGCGCCTATGATTTCATCGAGAAGCCGTTCACGCCTGAAATGCTCGCCGGCGTCATTCGCCGAGCGATGGAGCGGCGCGGGCTGGTGCTCGAAAACCGACTGCTGAAGGCGGTTGCCGGCAAACGCGACGACATCGAGGCGCGGCTGCCGGGGCGCACGCAGGTGATGGTGGATCTGCGCTATCGCATCCGCGCGATCGGCGCCAGCGATGCCGATACGCTGATCGTCGGTGATACCGGGGCGGGCAAGGAGGTCGTGGCCCGCGCACTTCACGATATCAGCGCCCGGGCGAGCCGGCCGTTCATTGCGATCAACTGCGCCGCGCTGCCGGCGAACCTGATCGAGAGCGAGCTCTTCGGCCACGAGCCTGGCGCCTTCCCGGGCGCGGTCAGGCCGCGTTACGGGAAGTTCGAACATGGGCGCGGCGGCACCATCCTGCTCGACGAGATCGGCTCCATGCCCTTCGATCTGCAGGCGAAGTTCTTGCGGGTGCTGCAGGAGCGGGTGATCTCCAGGCTCGGATCGAACGAGGTCGTGCCGCTTGACGTGCGCTTCATCGCGACGAGCAAAGTAGACCTAGAGGCGGAGGTAGCCGCTGGCCGCTTTCGCGCCGATCTTTTTTACCGACTGAACGTCGCGACGCTGCATGTGCCGTCGCTGTCGCAGCGGCGGGCGGACATTCCGCTGCTTTTCCTGCAACTGATGCGCGAAGCGGCCGCCCGCTACGGCCGCGACGAGGTGGCCGTGCCGCCGGAGGTGATCTCCGACATCGCCCAGCGCGACTGGCCCGGCAATGTGCGGGAACTGAGGAATGCCGCCGACCGTCTGGTCCTGGGTCTCGACAATAGCGGACGGCATACCGAGGAGGCAATCGGACTTGCAGAGCGGGTCGCCGAATTCGAGCGAGGGATTATTGCCAGCGCGCTGGTGGCGCATGGGGGCAGCCTCAGGCCTGTTTATGAATCCCTCGGCATCTCCCGCAAGACCCTTTACGAAAAGATGCAGAAATACGGCCTCGACAAGCGGATGCTGACGACCGAAAGCTGATCCTGGTTTGCGTCGTGCATTCTCCGGGACAATGGTGCTCCAGCCCTGGAACGTTGCGCGTTGGGTGGAAATCCACCCATCGCCTATGCCGTTTGTTTCCAAATCGACCCATGCTGCATTGCACTGCCGCAGAATCATCTTGCGGAAGCGACGGTAATGATTGCGGCGCGATTTCTCTCGGCGGCAAATAGGTCATCCCCGGCGCGGAGGATGTGTTGGCGGGGTTGCTGTTTCATCAGGGAGGAAACGATGAAAATCCTGAAGGCCGTGCTCGGCCTGACCGCGGCTGCCGCGGTCTCTCTTCTCGCCGGCGTCGCTTCGGCGCAGACCTACCCCGAACGCACCATCACCATGGTCGTCCCCTTTGCGGCGGGTGGCCCCACCGACACCGTTGCGCGCCTTGTGGCGGAATCCATGTCGAAGGATCTCGGCCAGCAGATCGTCGTTGAAAATGTCGGCGGCGCCGGCGGCACGCTCGGCGCCGGCCGGGTGGCGAGCGCCGATCCCGATGGTTACACCATCCTGCTGCACCATATCGGCATGGCGACCAGCGCCACGCTCTATCGCAAGCTCGCCTACGACACGCTCGGCGCCTTCGAATATGTCGGCCTTGTCACAGAGGTGCCGATGACGATCGTCGCACGCAAGGATTTCGAGCCGAGCGATCTCAAGGGACTGATCGACTACGTCAAGGCCAACAAGGACAAGGTGACGGTCGCCAATGCCGGCATCGGTGCGGCTTCGCATCTCTGCGGCATGATGTTCATGAGCGCCATCCAGACGCCACTCACGACCGTACCCTATAAAGGAACCGGCCCTGCGATGACGGATCTGCTCGGCGGCCAGGTCGATATCATGTGCGACCAGACCACCAACACGACGAAACAGATTAAGGGCGGCACGATCAAGGCCTATGCGGTGACCTCGCCGAAGCGTCTCGAGGTGTTGAAGGATGTACCGACGGCTGTCGAAGCCGGCCTGCCGGGCTTCGAAGTGGGCATCTGGCACGGGATCTACACACCGAAGGGTACGCCGGCCGCGATCAACGAGCGCCTGTCCAAGTCGCTGCAGCTGGCGCTGAAGGATCCGAATGTCAGCGCCCGCTTCGCCGAACTCGGCACGGCGCCGTCTTCCGATGCGGATGCAACGCCTGCTGCTTTGAAAGCCAAGCTCGAAAGCGAGATAGCCCGCTGGAAGCCGGTGATCGAGGCTGCCGGCGAATATGCGGACTAGTGAGGGATGTGCCAGGAATAGCCCCTCACCCTAACCCTCTCCCCTAAACGGGGAGAGGGGACTTGCCATGGGAGACGTGGCGGAGGACGGAGAGGCTGCGGCATGTTCCCTTCTCCCCGCGAGCGGGGAGACGGTGCCCGCAGGCGGATGAGGGGCCATCGCGACAGTGACGGCATCACGTGAACCATCTCCAACTTCAGGAGACACCATGAAATCTATCAGTCTCGATAGCACCAATGCGATCTGCGGTGCGCTTTTCGTGGCGATCGGCGCTTTCTTTGCCTATCAGTCGGTCGGGCTCGACCTCGGCACGGCATTGCGCATGGGCCCCGGCTATTTTCCGTTTATCCTTGCCTGCGCGCTGATACTTCTCGGCGCGATCATCTTCATTCAGGCGCTGCGTGTGGAGGGGGAGCCGGTCGATCCGTTCGCCTGGCGCGGTATGCTCTTCATTCTGCCGGCTCCCGTCTTCTTCGGATTGACGGTGCGCGGGCTCGGATTTGCGCCGGCGCTGTTCTTCACCGCCTTCATCGCCTGCTTTGCGTCGCGCAAGATGAATCTGGTGTTCGCGGTCATCCTGTCGCTGCTGCTGACGGTCTTTTCGGTCGCCGTTTTCAGCTATGGCCTCGGACTGCCGTTCGAGCGTTTCGGCCCCTGGGTCCGGTTCTAGGAGGCGGCGATGGATCTTTTCAGCAATCTCGCGCTCGGCTTTGCCACGGCGGCAACGCTCGATAATCTCCTCTTCTGCCTAATTGGCGTGCTGCTCGGCACGCTTATCGGCGTACTGCCCGGTATCGGAGCCACGGCGACGATCGCCATGCTTTTGCCGATCACCTTCCAGCTCGAGCCGGTTTCCTCACTCATCATGCTCGCCGGCATCTACTACGGCGCGCAGTATGGCGGCTCGACAACGGCGATCCTCATCAACATGCCGGGCGAATCCTCCTCGGCCGTCACCGCGATCGACGGCTATCAGATGGCGCGCAAGGGCAGGGCGGGGGCGGCGCTGGCGATCGCGGCGCTAGGCTCGTTCTTCGCCGGTACGGTCTCGACCTTCCTCGTTGCGGTCTTCGCGCCGCCGCTGACCGACATCGCGCTGCAATTCGGATCGGCTGAATATTTCTCACTGATGATCGTCGGCCTCGTTTCCTCGATTGCGCTGGCGCATGGCTCGGTCGTCAAGGCGCTGGCGATGGTGGCGCTCGGGCTGCTGCTCGGCCTCGTCGGCACCGATATCTATACCGGCACACCGCGTTTCACGCTCGGCATCCGTGAATATGCCGACGGGCTGAATTTCGTGGCGCTCGCCGTCGGCGTCTTCGGCGTCGCTGAAATCCTGCGTAATCTCGAGGGAGAGTCGACACGAACGGTGCTGATGGCCAAGGTATCGGGCCTCTTGCCTTCGCGCCAGGAATTCAAGGAGATGGTCGCGCCCATCATTCGCGGCACCGCCATCGGCTCCGCGCTCGGCATCCTGCCGGGTGGCGGGGCGATCCTCGCTTCCTTCGCCTCTTATACGGTGGAAAAGCGCTTGTCGAAGACGCCGAAGGAATTTGGCCAGGGCGCGGTTGCCGGCGTTGCAGGCCCGGAATCGGCCAATAATGCCGGAGCGCAGACCTCATTCATTCCGTTGCTGACGCTCGGCATTCCGGCCAATCCGGTGATGGCGCTGATGATCGGCGCCATGATCATCCAGGGCATCGTGCCAGGCCCGAACGTCGCCACCGAGCAGCCGGCGCTGTTCTGGGGCATCATCGCCTCGATGTGGATCGGCAATCTGATGCTCGTCATCCTCAATCTGCCGCTGATCGGGCTCTGGGTGAAGCTGCTGACGGTGCCTTATTACGTACTCTTCCCCATCATCATGGCCTTCTGCTCGATTGGGGTCTACAGCGTCAATTCCAACGTTTACGATCTCTATGCCGTCGCCTTCTTCGGCCTCATCGGCTATGTGCTGGCCAAGCTGCGCTGCGAGCCGGCGCCGCTGCTGCTCGGCTTCGTGCTCGGGCCGCTGCTGGAAGAGAACCTCAGACGCGCCATGATCCTGTCGCGCGGTGACCCCAGCACCTTCATCACGCGGCCGATCAGCGCCACGCTTCTGGCTATCGCGGTCGCCGTGCTCATCGTCGTCTTCCTGCCGAGCGTCAGGAAGAAGCGCGAGGAGGTATTCGTCGAAGAAGCTTGAGGGTTGAACTCGCGAGCTGTTTGATGAAAAACGAATGATCTGACGCGGGCGCCGTTCGGGCGCCCGTTTCACATGGAGGGATATCCAGCCCATGAGTATTCCTGCCCGGATCAGGGACGATCTGCCGTTCCTCACCGCCTTGCGCCGCGATCTGCACGCCCATCCCGAACTCGGTTTCGAGGAGGAGCGCACCGCCGGTATCGCCGCAAAGGTTCTTGAGGAGGCCGGCATCGCCGTGCATCGCGGGCTTGCCGGCACCGGCGTGGTTGGCACGCTGCAGGTCGGCAATGACACGCGCAGGATCGGGTTGAGAGCCGATATGGATGCGCTCGCCATGCCTGAGATGGCGGAGCGGCCCTATAAATCGACAGTGCCTGGTAAGATGCATGCCTGCGGCCATGATGGCCATACGGCAATGCTGCTCGGCGCCGCGCGGTATCTGGCGGCGACGCGGAATTTTTCCGGCACCGTGCATTTTCTCTTCCAGCCGGCCGAAGAAGGCCGCGGCGGGGCGAAGCGCATGGTCGAGGAGGGGCTCTTCCGGCTTTTTCCCTGCGATGCCGTCTATGGCCTGCACAATATGCCGGGGCTTGCGGTCCACGAGATCGCCGTGGTCGAGGGACCGCAGCTCGCCTCCTCCGACAGCTGGCGCATCACCTTTCGCGGGGTCGGCACGCACGGGGCCAAGCCGCATCTCGGCCGCGATCCGATCACGGCAGCCGGTACTTTCCTATCATCGCTGCAGACGATCGTCGGCCGCGTGGTCGACCCACTGCAGCCGGCGGTCGTCAGCGCCTGCTTCCTGCAGACGGGCGATGCCAAGGCGTTGAACGTCATTCCCGATATTGTGGAGATCGGCGGAACGGCACGGGCCTATTCGCCTGAGGTGCGTGACCAGCTGGAGGCAGAGATCGCCCGGTTGGCGAGTGGGACGGCTGCGATGTACGGCGTATCGGCCGACTATCGTTTTGAGCGGCGCATACCACCTGTCTTCAATGATGCGGATGCGACATCACGGGCGCTTGCCGCCGCCGGCATCGTCTTTGGTGAAAAAGTGCGGAGGAGTTTTCCGCCATCGACGGCCGGAGATGACTTTGCCTTCTTCGCGCAGAACGCGCCGGGCTGTTATGTCTGGCTGGGCAATGGACCGGCGGTTGACGGTGCGCTGCACCACAACACGGCTTATGATTTCAACGATGAGGCGCTTGGATACGGGGCGGCTTACTGGGTGGCGTTGGTGGAGGGGGAGTTGAAGGTTTAAGCGATGTCCATTGCTCCGTTTTCGCTGTTTTGCGGCGCTGTGGCAGTCACGCACGACTTTTCGGAACTGAGGCGTCGTTCCACACTAGTTGACGGGCCAGACAAATAGCAGCGCCGGCACGCTGACGAGAATAATCAACGCCGACAGCGGCAAGCCGAGCCGCGGATAATCGGAAAACTTGTAACCGCCAGGACCGAAGACGAGCGTGTTGCACTGATGGCCGACAGGCGTGAGGAAGTCGCAACCCGCGCCAATGGCCACCGCCATCAGGAAGGCTTCCGGTTTGAAGCCTAGACCCGTTGCAAAGCCTGCGGCGATCGGTGCCATGACAAGGACCGTTGCAGCGTTGTTGAGGAAGGGAGTAACGGCCATGGCGGTCACCAAGATCAGGCCGAGCGCACCCCATGCCGGCAGGTTCATCGCCGCCCCACTCAGCCAGCCGGCAATCAGATCGCTGCCGCCGGAGGTGCGCAAGGAGTCGGAGACGGGAATAAGGGCCGCGAGCATCACGAGGATCGGTCCATCAACCGATTTATAGACATCGGCAAGTGGAACAGCTCGAAAAACGACCATGCCCAGGGCGGCCGCGAAGAAGGCCACCGGAATCGGCGCGAGGCCGGCCGCGGTCGTTGCCATCGCGAGCGCCAGGATAAGAAGCGGAATGAAGGCGCGGCGGCGGGTGCCGAGCAGCACCTCGCGCTGTGCGAGTGGCAGCAGGCCGAAATCCTGCAGAAGGGCAGTCAGGCTTTTCCGGTTGCCTTGCAGAAGGAGCACATCACCGGTGCTGATGGTCAAGTTTCCAAGACGTTCCTTGAGGCGTTCACCGCGCCGGCTAATCGCCAAAAGGTTGACGCCGCGCGTGTAGGAAAGCGCCAATTCTTTGGCCGAAAGGCCAGCGAGGGATGATTCCTGACTAACGATTGCCTCAAGCGAAATGATGTCTGCTTCCGGATGGCCGCCTTCCGCCAGAGGCTTGCCGGAAAGCTTCAATTTCCCCTGGGATACAATGCGGTCCATCGCTGCCGATGGACCTTCCAGCATGATAATATCCTCAGTGCGAAGCGTGAGATCAGGGAATGCAGCCATTCGGGTACCACCCCGCAGCACAGCCGTGGCTATGACCTCACCATCACCGAGCTTCAGGAGATCGCTCAAAGCCTGCTCAACCAGAGTTGACTGGTCTGTGATCGCGACTTCGCTGGTGTAATTCTTGATTTCGATTGCATCTTCAATCGAGCTGTTCTGCTTGGTGCGGCTTGGCACCAGCCAGTGGAAGAACAAGAGGAAGGTGATGCCAACAATCGTGAGAACACCACCTGTCGGCGTGAAGTCAAACATGGTGAAGGAGGTCCCCGTCATCTCCTCCCGCAATCGTGAAACGACGATGTTGGGCGAGGTGCCAATCTGCGTCATCAATCCGCCAAGTAAAGCGGCAAACGACATCGGCATCAGGTATTTTGAAGGAGAGGCGCCGGATTTTTTCGCGAACTTGAAGGCGACCGGCATCATGATAGCAAGCGCGCCGATATTTTTAATGAAAGCAGAAAGCATCGCCACCGCAATCATCAAGAGCGCAAGCTGCGTGTAAAACGTGTCCAGATTCGGGAAAAATCTCTTGATTGCCGAATCCACAATGCCTGACCGCGCTACGCCTGCGCTGACGACCAGTGCGCTGCCAACGATAATGACGATGTCATCCGAAAATCCGGAAAACGCTTTTTCCGGCGGCACAATGCCGGTCGCGACTGCCAGTACAAGCGCACAACACGCGACAACATCATAGCGGAAGCGATCCCATATAAAGACCGCCATCATGAGCCCGATGACAGAAAAGGCGATTATCTGTTGTGTTGTCATACGGCCCTGGGAAGAGGCTGGGATGTTGCGGACAGCCGAGCTGAAAATGATATTCAGAAACGCTGTAACGTTGTGCAAGTTCCTCGGCACCAACTCCGGGGCTCGAACCTCTGGATCTGCGGAGATACTCTCGGTTTTACGAGAAAAACCTCAACCTCCGATAAGGTTTTCCCCGGCGGCACCTCACCCATTTTGGTGATGGAACTAAACTGCTCAGCCGTGGTTCGGCGAGCTTTCACGGTTTCGAAGCATAAGGGAAATCCTTTGAACGAGCTGCATCACGAATTCCAGCTACGAAGAGATTTTCTGCCGAGAGCCGAGGAGGACCAGTGGCCTCAACCTGAGCCTGCGGCATTGTCGGTGCACAGTCCACCGGACCTGCAAAGATCGCTGTCGCCCCGCCCATTAGTGGTTGATCTTGACGGCACGCTGGTGCGGTCCGACCTGCTAATTGAGGCGGCCTTCTCGGAGCTTAGCCGTCGGCCCCATTCGATCGTCGATTTCATCAGGTCGCTTTCCGCCGGAAAGGCATGTCTGAAGCACCGCCTGTCTCAGCCAGCGGACTTCGATCCATCCATCCTTCCTTATGACGCGGAAGTGCTGAAGGTCATCAAGACCGCACGGGAGGAGGGGCGTTCGGTTTATCTCGCTTCTGCAACCCACGAGCGCCTGGTTTGCGCGGTTGCAGACCACCTCGGCCTCTTCACCGGCTGGTTTGCAACAAGCGAGACGATGAATTGTGTCGCCGAGCTAAAGGCGGCAAAACTCGTCGCCGCCTTCGGAGAGGGTGGCTTCGACTATATCGGCAACGACTCGGCCGACTTGGCAGTCTGGCGCCACGCCGCAAAGTCTTATGCCATAAGGACATCGGCGGCAGTTGCGCGAGCGCTTTCGTACCAATGCGAGAACGTCGAGCATCTGAGCCACGACAAACCGACATGGCGGATTTGGGCGCGTTCGTTGCGAGTGCATCAATACGTCAAGAACGCGTTGGTATTTGTCCCGCTGCTGACAAATCAACTCTTTGAACTCCATAGCCTTGCGAATGCCTGCTTGGCTTTGGTGGCTTTTTCGCTCTGTGCCTCGGGCGTTTATCTCCTGAACGACTTGGTCGATCTGCAGGACGACCGCCGCCATAAAACCAAATGCCGCAGACCCCTTGCCTGTGGCGAGATACCGCTGTCGCGCGCCGTTCTGGCAATCCCGATCCTGCTTTTGCTGGCGCTAACGGTCGCCGCCATGGTTTCATCCGTCTTTGTGCTCGTGCTGGCGGGATATTTCGCCTTGACCACCGCCTATTCTTTCTTCCTCAAGCGGAAGATGATCCTGGACGTGGTGGCTCTCGCCTCCCTTTACACCACACGGGTGATCGGCGGCGCTGCCGCCGTCTTGGTGTGGCCATCTCCCTGGCTGCTTGCCTTCATGATGAGCTGGTTTCTCTCGCTCGCTTTGGTGAAGCGATACACCGAGCTCATTTCGCGACGCGCCGCGCACCTGCCGGACTCCAGAAACCGCGATTACAGGAAGGCGGATATCGGTATGGTGGGTGCCCTGGCAGCTGGAGCAGGAATGAACGCGCTGACGTTATTTGCCCTCTATGCCGCAAGCGACAGTGCCCAAGACATCTACACTAGGCCAGCTTTGCTGTGGTTGGCCGGGCCGATCCTTGCCTGCTGGATTGCCCGCATCCTCATGCTCGCCCATCGGGGGCAGATGCATGACGATCCAGTCGTCTTCGCGATGAAGGACAAGGTCAGCCTTGCCACGCTCGGCGTTGCCGGCGCACTTGTCATCGCCGCGATGTGAGGTGGTCGCATGGGTCGTCAGTCTTCAGAGCGAAGCACTTCTGCCAGCCTCGCAACCCGCTACCTCGCCTTTGCCATGCTCTCCACGGCCGCCAATTTCGCGGTCCAGGCTAGTGTCATGCAGCTGGCCCCGTCGCCGAGCCTCATGCCATCTATGCTCGCAGGGACTGCTGCCGGCTTCGGCTTGAAATACGTCCTCGACAAAAGATGGATCTTCTTCGACGGCTACACGTCATACGGCGACGAGATGCTCAAGGTGGCGCTTTACGGCCTGTTCAGTGTCCTGACGACGCTCATATTCTGGGGGTTTGAAATTGCTTTTTGGACGGTCTGGAAGACGGACCTCGCAAAATACACCGGCGGAGCGCTCGGCTTGGCGATCGGCTACATCTCCAAATACGCATTGGACCGGAAATTCGTCTTCAAACCAGAGGAGGCGTGACAAACTCATGGAGGGCTGGGGACGCTATCCGCACCATGAGAGCGAGGCAATCGACTGCCGGCTGCCGGAGGCGCTTGCAGGCACCGTGGCGGCTCGCGTGGGACTGATCGGGCGCGGAAATGGGCGCTCGTATGGTGACGCGGCGATCGGCGAACACTCCACCTTAATGTGCCGTGGGCTGAGCCGGATGCGGAGCTTCGATCCCACCAATGCGACGCTGACCGTGGAAGGGGGCGTAATGCTCTCGGACATTCTGCGCTCGTTTGTCCCGAGAGGCTATTTTCCGCCTGTGGTACCGGGCACCAAATTTGTCACGGTCGGCGGGATGATCGCCTCCGACGTGCACGGCAAGAACCATCATCGCGACGGCGGGTTCGGTGACCATGTCAGCGAGCTCAAGCTGGTGGTCGCCGGCGGAGAGATCCTCACCTGTAGCCGCACGCGCAACCCTGAGCTTTTCTTCGCGACGGTCGGTGGCATGGGCATGACCGGGATTATCGCGGAAGCGACCTTCCGCTTGAGACCGATCGAATCCGGCTGGATCGCGCAAAAGACGATCGTCACGAAAAACCTTGGCGAGGCGTTGAAGGCGCTGCAGCAGACCGAGGATGCCACTTATTCGGTCGCCTGGATCGATTGCCTTTTGCAAGGCGCTTCCCTTGGACGCTCGCTGATTTTCGCCGGCGAACACGCGTCGCTGGACGAGGTCGGCGGCATGCCGAAGGCCGATCGTTTTGCAGCGAAAAACGAGGGGAGGTTTTCACTGCCATTCGATCTGCCGCAATGGGCGCTCAACAAAACAAGCGTAGCAGCCTTCAACGAGCTTTATTTCAGGGCGGGAGCGCGAAAGGCAGCCAAGACGTCGCTGGTCCACTGGGATAAATACTTCTTTCCACTGGACGGTATCCTCGAATGGAACCGGCTGTATGGCAGGAGGGGCTTTCTGCAGCATCAGTGCGTGGTTCCTGCCGAGGATGCGCTGGCAGTCCTGAGTGGCATTCTCGAGCGCTTTGCGCGCTCGGGAAAAGGCTCCTTTCTTGCCGTTCTGAAGAAGCTGGGCCGCGGGAGCGGGCTGCTGTCCTTTCCTGCCCCGGGCTACACGCTCGCACTCGACCTTCCCGTCACGCAGGAAGTGTTCCGGCTGCTCGACGAAATCGACGAGCTGGTTGTCAAGGCAGGGGGGCGGCTCTATCTCGCCAAGGATGCACGACAGTCACGTCACACATTCGAGGCCGGTTACCCTCGGTTGGCTGCGTTCAAAGAGCTACGCAAAATAACGGGCGCCGATCGTCGCTTTAATTCCCGCTTGGCAAAGAGGCTCGGCATATGACGGGGATCTGCAAGACATTGCTCCTGATAGGCGGGACGTCGGATATCGGTCGCGCGACGGCGCTGATCTATGCGGAGGCCGGATGGAATGTGCTTCTCACCGGACGAAAGCTCTCCGCCGTACAGCGCGAAGCCGACGACATCAGCGCGCGGACCGGCGCTAATGTCCTGGTTCACGAACTCGATATCCTCGCCACGAGCCACTTCGAAGATTTTGTAGGCCTCGTTTCGCCTCTGCCCGACACGGTGGTCTGCGTTGTCGGCGAACTGGGCGAGCAGTCTCGCGCTGAACGGCAGCTCGAGCACGCCGCCATGATCATGCGGACGAACTTCGAAGGACCAGCTTTGCTTCTTGGCCTTCTGGCAGAACGTTTTGCGGCAAGGGGATCAGGTACCATCGTCGGCATAAGCTCCGTCGCCGGAGATCGCGGACGCGCGTCCAACTATGTCTATGGCGCCGCAAAAGCCGGGTTGACCGCCTACTTGTCCGGCCTGCGAAACCGGCTGTCCGGGTCCGGCGTGCGGGTGCTCACCGTGAAGCCGGGGTTCGTTCGGACACGCATGACGCATGGCATGAAGCTGCCGCCGCTTCTCACAGCCGAACCTCGGGAGGTCGCGCAGAAGATCTTTACTGTCGCGGAGGGAGGCAGAGGCGGGGACGTCGTCTATGTCAGACGCATATGGCGGCCGCTCATGACGGCGATCCAGTTAATCCCGGAACCGATCTTCAAGAGGTTGCGGCTGTGACGGAACCAGGCAATCACGCCGCTTACGCGGCCATCGGAAGGAGCGCAGGTGCCAGCAGGCGACCGGCGGCGAGGATACGGCGGTTGCTGTCGGCCGAAGGCGCAATCATTCTAACAGCATTGGCCTGCGCGGCCATGCTTGCCCTGCCCGGGAGGACCATCAACGCCGCCTTTATCAATGACGTGCTGGTCTTTATCGACGGTGCGCACCGCATCACGTTCGGTCAGGTGCCGAATCGCGATTTCCACACGGCGCTCGGGCCACTCGTCTTTTATCTTCCGGCGGCTGGATATCAACTGACGGGGAATTTCGGCGCTGCCATACCGGTCGGAATGGCTATTGTTGTCGTCGCCTTCATCCCGGCGATGATCCGCATCCTCGTGTCCCGCCTCAGCCTGTCATTGGCGGCCGCGCTCGGCATATTCCTCATTCTCATCCTCGCGGCGCCGATCAATCTCGGCAGTTCCATCTGGTATCCTTCCTTCGCGATGTTTTACAACCGCATCGGTTGGGTCGCGCTTGGCCTGCTGCTGGTGATGTATCTGACGCCGCAGCCCGCGCGCGATGCCGCCGATGCTCTTGCCGCCGTCTTTCTTCTGCTCGTCTCATTCTACACCAAGGCGACCTACGGGCTTGCTGGAACCGCCTTTCTCGTGATCATCCTATTGGATCGGCAGCAGCGCCGCTGGGTCGTGACCGCCCTGCTGCTGACGGGGCTGGCAATGATCGCCATCGAGTTTTTCTGGCGCGGAACCGCTCAGCACATTGAGGATCTGCGGGCGGCGGCGCGTGTCAGCGGCGGCCATGACCTCGGCAGCATCCTGAAGAACCTACGTGAGAACCTTTCCGACCTCGTCGTATTTGCGACCTTCGCTTTGATCGCCATCTGGCAAACCCGCAGCTTCCGCGATTTTCTCTTCTCCGGGTTCTGCGTAGGCGCTGGCTTGGCGATCATCAACCAGAACGCCCACAGCTGGGGCATCATCACGCTCTACTGCGGTGCAGTCGTTCTGGCGCAGAAAGCCGCGTGGCTTCAGCAAGGCGATGAAGGGGGAAGGGCGGGAGGTTTGGCTCTTCCTGCCACGGCTCTGCCGCTGCTTGCGACCTTATTCCTGTTGCCGCCGATCGTACACCACGCCGCAGCTCTCATTCTGCATACATCGCTTGCGGCTGAGAAAGCCGGGCAATCTCTCGGGCTGCCGCGTTTCGACGATGTTCGGGAGATCGATCCGCCCGGCGGCGAGCCTGACTTCATAAGGCGTTATCTCGACGACATCATCACCGGGGGAAGTCTGCTGCAGGCATTGCCGGTACCGCCGGAGCGCATTTTCGTGCTTGATTTCGCCAATCCTTTTTCAGCGGGGCTCGGCATTCGTCCGCCTACCGGTGACTCCGCATGGTTTCACTGGAACCGCAATATCAACGAGAAAGCCTTCATCCCACCGGAAGTGCTCTTTGCGGATGTAAAGTTCGTCATGGTGCCAAAAACAGGAATCAACAGCCTGCCGCTGCAGGCGCTGTACGGCCCGTTTCTTTCGGCTCGGTTCGAGGTCGTTCAGAAAACATCCGAGTGGACGATCTATCAGTGGCGCCAGGCGAAGTCGCAAAGCGAGGTGCAGTGACTGAGACGGAAAGGTCGGTGGAAACGGCAGACGCCGCATCGCCCCTGGCGTCACGGTTGAGCCGGCCGTGGGTTGTCATCGTCGGCATGGGTTTCGTTCTCGCCGCCCTTCTCGCTTTGCCTGGCCGAACGGCGACGACCAAGTACGTCAACGACCTCTTCGTTTTCCTGGATGGTGCTCATCGCATCGTGCGTGGCCAGGTGCCGAATGTGGATTTCCATTCGTCGCTCGGGCCGCTGACATTTTATATTCCCGCTGCCGGCTATGGCTTGTCGGGCAATCTGGGCGGCGCGATGCCGTCTGGAATGGCGATAGTGGTCCTCCTGCTTGCTGCCATTGCCGCGGAAATCGTGAGCGGCCGGATGCATAAGGCGTTCGGACTTCCGCTTGCGCTGTTCCTGCTCCTGATAGTTGCGGCTCCCGCGAATCCGGGCGAGCGGATAGGGGAGCTAACTTTTGCCATGTTCTACAACCGGATTGGATGGGCGTCGCTCGGCTTTTTGTTGGTGATGTATCTGCCTCGATTGCCGGCCGCCGGGAGTCGCAAAGCAGTCGATGCGGCATGCGCCAGTTTCCTTGTGTTGCTGATGCTCTACACCAAAATCACCTATGGGGTCGTAGGGCTTGGCTTCCTATTGTTCATGCTTTTCGATCGTCGCCAGATCGGTTGGGTGAGGTTGGCGCTGGGGATGATCGCCTTCAGCGTCATCGCGATTGAAATCGTCTGGCGCGGCGGGTTCAACTACCTTGCTGACCTTGGCCTTTCAGCAAAGAACAGCGGCGGCGTTCTGACGTTGACCGCACTCGGTCATTTGATACGGAACAATCTCGCCGACCTTCTTGTCTATCTGACAGTCGTGCTCATCGTTCTCAACCTGACGCCGAGCTATCGGCATCTGCTCTTCGTTGCCTTCTGCGGCACGACCGGAATCCTCTTGATTGGGCAGAATTTCCAGACCGTCGGTATTCTGACTCTGGGTGCAAGCGCAGCCATCATCACGGAAAGCCTCTTTCGCGCCAAGCCACTCTCCCGATTCGGGAAAGCGCGGTTCGCGCTGCCGCTACTCGTGGGGTTCCTGCTATTGCCCGCCGCCGTCGGCAACGCTGCATCATTCGCAATTCACGCCTATTACGCTGCCGGCGGCCGAGGCAAAGCGATCCCGCTGCCGGCGTTTTCCGAGATCAGGCTCGTTGAGATGTGGAGCGCCGGCCAATACGAATATTTTGAGGAATACAACAGGACACTGGTGGACGCTTCGGCCATCCTGTCGCAACTCATGTCTGGTGACGAGCGCGTCTCGGTTCTCGATTTCGTCAATCCCTTCTCCGCCGGCCTGGGGCTGACGCCGCCCGCGGGCGACAGCGTCTGGTATCATTGGGGGCGAACTCTTGGGCCGTATGATCATCTGGCCGCGGAAGAGATGTTCGGCGACGTCGATCTTATCCTCGATCCGAAATGGCCGATCGAGATCTGGACGGGCAACGGGCTGCGCGATCTTTATGCCCACTATATCGCCCGCCACTATGCGCTGGTGCGGGAGACGGCCGATTGGCGCATTTACCGCAGAAAGGCTTCCTGAGCCGGCGCAGCCTGTTTTTTCACCTCCGCGGCGATCAAGGCCGATGATCATCAGTACGAGCGCGCAGGCGCAAATCGACCCTGCGCTGCCAAACGGGTAGCAGGAAAAGCGTGTAGTGGATTCATCCGAGCGGCGAAGCCAGCGGGATGCCAACAGCACGAAGCCACTCACTGCGACGACCGCCAGGAACAGGAATGCCGAAATTAGTGGATTTTGGCGCCGTATGCTCCAGTTCTGTGTGCTCGCCGCGGCCTCGTCATCAGCATGTCGCGGAGTGGCCCTGCTGCGTCATCGCAATCCGATTGCTCCGTCTGTCTTTGACGCTTGCTAACTCTCCCTTGATGCGGATGTCCCGGCCGGTCTGCAGCAGCGCGGCCGGGCGGCCGTCCCGACTTACGACAGCTTCCTGATGGTGCTGTAAATGATGTTACGGTTGGCACCGAACCAGACTGTCTTCTCAACCGTGTTTTCCGCCGCACTACTATTGGCAATACGCCACATGTCGGCCTCGGAACGGTGGAGGAGCTCCCAGTTCATGTAGGATTCCATGTATCCGTCATCCGCCATCTCATCGGAGAAGTTGGCAAATAGAAAGACGCCGCCCGGTTTCAGCATTTCCATGCAAATCTGCGTGAGCCGGATTGCTACTTTATCGGCAAGGTAATCGTACAGCCCTGCTGCGTAGATCAGATCGAAGGTGCCAAGCTGATGTTTGCGCGCGAGCAAACCGCGCACCGATCCGTCGATAGGCTCGACAGAAGTCCCATGGAATTGGCTCGCGATCGAACCAATACTTTGCGGATCCTGATCAAGAGCAACCCAGCGCTTAAGGCGGCCTTCTGCAAGCGCCTTTGATGCCTCTGCTTCGCGAAGGTGACCCGCGGCGATTGCCAGAACCTCGGTGTCCGATCCCCTTCGCGCAGCGGTGTCATCAACGTAGCGGGTCAGAATGTCGCGACGTTCCCTGACCGCTACCGGGCCGGGCGCATTGATCGTGTATTCAAAGATATCCAGGCCGAGAAGCGTGGATCTGGCAACTTCTTCGGCGACCGCCGGATGCCCATAAATAAAGTCTATAAGACTGGCGTCACCGGAATAGCCGCGAGGTTTTTCAAAGGACCAACGAGTGAACGGGCACTGCTGCAGAATCTTTGCCGAGGGATGGGCCTGAATGAATGGAATGAGCTTTTGCCATACAGCAGTACCGAATTTTTGGCGGACGTCATGAAGCTGGCCGATCAACCACCTGACTGCACCAGGCAGGTCTTTCCCGGCGCTGAACCGCTGCATTGCAATGTTGATGAGAATCGCAAACTCGGCCTCTGCCGTCCGCAGGAGGTCCGTTTCATTATCGTGGTGAGGTGAGGGGAACTTTTTGCTGACTGACTGCGGTGTAATCAAGCTTTGGCCATCAAGAGAAAAGAGGGGCTGAGCCACGGAAACCTCATTGGGGATAATGATTTAAACATTGAGTAAAATCTTCATCATTCTCATGAAGGTCAAGCGTCAAGGTTGGGGCGCAGTCGAAGTGCACGTCTTAATTTTAGAAAATATTAGTGAACCCGACAGATACTCTGCCCGCCGGAAGCTCGGTGCAGCGTTATCGGTTGATGTGGAGTCTGCGGGGGGCTATCCAGCGTTAGCTGGCAGTCTGCGTAGGGCAATGCTGCATTATTTTGGGTGGCAGGGGCATGATGCACGTGTTAGCCGAGACCGCAGTCGCCACCATAGGGCCGACGCTATCGTCAGAACAGTTGCGTCGCCTGTACAAGCAGAAGAGCGAGAGCGGCCGAAAGACCGCTACGCGCAGCGGCCTCTGGATAGCGGTGGCTGCTTACCTTGCATACTCTTTCACTGACTACCTTTTTATTGGCGATGTCGTCCGGTACACGATCGCCGGCCGATTGGCGGTTGGCGTCGGTGCGATATGCATGCTGGAGCTCTTGCTCTACCGCAAAGCAAAGGCCGATACGGTCGATATGGCGGCGGCGACGTCCGTGCTAGCGGCTTATTTAGTCTGGCTTCTGACGGCACAGATGACCACGGTCAGAGACGCCTTCTCATATTACATGGTTTTTGGCTCGATCTTCATGATGAGCGTCAACTTGTTCTTCAGTTTCCGGTTTCCGCTAGCTCTTGCGGCCTCCGTAACGAACATGCTCATCTTCATCGGCGCCCTCTGTTTATTCGCGCCGATGCTGCTTCTTCATAAGCTGATCCTGGGTGCGTTCTGCATATCCTGCTTCATTTTTACCTCTTACGTGAACCTTCAGCTCAACAGAGAGCGCTATAAAGTTTTCCTGAATGCTCTTGAAGCGAGTTTGCAGCAAGCCGCCGCCGAGGAAAGGGGCAAGGCGCTTTTGCACCTCTCCAACACCGACTCGCTGACCGGCCTGGAAAATCGCCGGGCGATCGACCAACAGCTGCGTGATTATTGGCAACGATGGCAGGACCATAGGGCGCCCTTTGCCGTGCTGCTCATCGATGTCGATTATTTCAAACATTACAACGACTGCTATGGCCATCAAGAAGGCGACCGATGCCTTGTCGCTGTCTCGCAGCTTCTCCAAAGTGTGGCCTCGTCCTGGGACGCCATCATCGGACGATACGGGGGTGAGGAATTCATCCTCATCACACCAATGCTGAATTCGGAAAGAGCGACCGAACTCGCAGAAGCGATTTGTGCTGCCGTTCGAGATCTGGCTTGGCCACATGAGCACAGGCGAGACGGGACCACCGTCATCACGGTGAGTGTCGGCGTGTCCTATACCAGGGGTGAAACCAAACAGGTCGACAAGGTCATCCATGAAGCTGATCGCGCGCTTTATGCCGCCAAGGCATCGGGTCGCAACACTCTCGTGGTCTTCGATCCCGAAGACCCGCAGAGGAGCGATGACAGCGAGGATATAGCCGCGACCTTGAAAATCGCGATTGAACACGGCCTTGTCTCCCTCGTCTATCAGCCGATTCGCAACATTCAGACAGGCAAGACGGACGGCGTTGAAGCTTTGATGCGTTTGAGGATGTTGGACGGGACGCAGGTGTCACCTGCTATGTTTATTCCTGTTGCGGAAAGGACAGGTTCGATCGTTGAACTCGGCCGGTGGGCAATTCGCACCGTTTGCCGAGACCTGTTGGCGACCGGCTTGGTGCAAGTTGCCAGCGTCAACGTTTCGCCGATTGAGCTCAAGATGCCGGGTTTCGCCAGCTATGTCGCCGCGACGCTCGCAGAATTCGGCGTGACGGGCGCTCGGCTTGCTTTCGAAATTACCGAAGGCGTTGAGCTGGAAATCGACCAGACCGTGGTTCGTTGCATCAGCGACCTGAGGAGGTTGGGCGCTCAAGTCTGGCTGGACGACTTCGGCACAGGCTTCGCCGGGCTCTCGTGGCTTCGCCTGATCGAATTCGACACTGTCAAGATCGATCGATCCTTCCTCCATGATTGCCATACTGAAAAAGGCAAGAGGATGTTGCTTGACATCATCAGCCTGCTGCGCAATCTCGGCGTGAGGATACTCATTGAAGGCGTTGAGACCATTGAACATCAGCGGCTGATGCAGCAGTACGGAATCAACCAGATCCAAGGATATTACATCGGACGGCCCGCGCCGGCAGCCCAGCTTGAATCTGATAACGTGCTGCCTTTCGGCCTGGTCAGGACTCATTGATTCGAAACGTCCATTCGGAATGGGCAATGAGTTTTGTTGGTCACGGCGGCAGGCGCCCGTAGGCGTATTGCACGGCACTCCCGCTCGCTTTTGATCCGTGCGTCCCTGCCTAGA
>NZ_JBXSOL010000027.1:0-78488 GCF_057784555.1 Rhizobium sp. CNPSo 3670 | reverse complement strand
TTATCGATCAGGGCGCGCGCCTTTACCGGCTTCGTGACCGGATAGATCTTCTCCGACATGGTACTCCTCCTCATGGGACATGCGACGGACCGCGAGCTATCTGGGCCCGAACTTCAAATCACGGCGATTCATAGCAGTTCGCATCGCCACGGCAATTAGACAAAGGTCATTTGATTTCGGAAGAATTGCAATTCTGCGACAGTCCGGTTATATAGCGCCATATTTCCCGGACATTGTGGTGACAATCCACGGACCGCGACCGGCGCGGACGATAGAAGGACTATATCCATGGCTCAAACATTGCTCATGCCGAAGGCGACTGCCATCTGGCTTGTCGACAACACGGCGCTGTCTTTCGATCAGATCGCGCAGTTCTGCAAACTGCACCCGCTCGAAGTCAAAGCCATCGCCGACGGCGAAGCCGCGCAGGGCATCAAGGGTCTCGACCCGATCTCGACGGGACAGCTTTCCCGCGATGAGATTGCTCGTGCCGAAGCCAACCCGAACCACAAGCTGAAGCTTTCCGAACCGAAGGTGCGCGTGCCGGAATCCAAGCGCCGCGGCCCGCGTTACACGCCGGTCTCCAAGCGTCAAGACCGCCCGAACGCCATTCTCTGGCTCGTCCGCAACCATCCGGAGCTGAAGGACGCGCAGATTTCGCGCCTCGTCGGCACGACGAAATCGACGATCGAGCAGATCCGCGAGCGCACCCACTGGAACTCCGCCAACCTGGCGCCGATGGATCCGGTCACACTCGGCCTCTGCAGCCAGATCGACCTCGACATGGAAGTGGAAAAGGCCGCCAAGGGTCGTCCCCTGCCGACCGCCGCCGAGCTGGGCGCAACGCTGCAATCGGCGCAGGAGACCGAGCGCCTGACCCCGAGCTACGAGCGCGAAGAGGAAAAGGAAATCGACGCCGACGCCGTTTTCCGCAAGCTGAGCTCGCTGCGCTCGGCCCCGAAGGACGAAGACGAGGACGAGCAGTACTGAGATATCAGCCTTCTCATGCAAAAACCCCGCCGAAAAGGCGGGGTTTTTCATTGGCGTTGCTGTAGAGCATCTCACACAAGGCCGAGCAATATGCTGACCTTCCGGCAGCCTTCCCGCTGATTTCACATCGGCAGGGAGCCAAAACCACGCTTTCGCAGTGCCTCTGCGATCTCTTCCAATATCGCCGGATCATCGATGGTTGCCGGCATTTTCCAGGGTATGCCGTCAGCGATCTTCTGCATGGTTCCGCGCAGGATTTTGCCGGAGCGCGTTTTCGGCAATCGGTTAACGGTGATGGCCGTTTTGAAGGCCGCGACTGGGCCGATCGACTGGCGGATCATCGCCACGACCTCCGATTCGATCGCCGGCGTTTCACGGGAAACATCGCGTTTCAGCACCAGGAAACCACAGGGAACCTGACCCTTCACCGCATCGGTCATACCGATGACCGCGCACTCGGCGACATCGGGATGGCGCGCGCAGACCTCCTCCATCGCCCCGGTGGAAAGCCGGTGACCAGCGCAATTGATGATGTCATCAGTGCGCGACATGACGAAAAGATAACCGTCCTCGTCGACACAGCCGGCATCGGCGGTCTTGTAGTAGCCAGGAAATTCATCGAGGTAAGCCGAGCGGAAGCGATCGTCGGCGTTCCAGAGGGTCGGCAGGCAACCCGGCGGCAAGGGCAGCTTTATGACGATATTGCCGAGCGTTCCCGCCTCGACCGGGTGACCGGCATCGTCGAGCACCGCGATGTCATAACCGGGCATCGGCAATGTCGGTGAGCCATGCTTGACGGGGAGGGCGCCAAGACCAAGCGGATTGGCGGCGATCGGCCAGCCGGTCTCCGTCTGCCACCAGTGATCGATGACCGGCACGCCGAACATGCGCTCCGCCCATTTCAGCGTTTCAGGGTCCGCCCTCTCGCCGGCCAGAAACAGCGCCCGGAAATCCGGCATCGGATATTTGCGCAGCAGTTCGCCCTCACCATCCTCCCGCCGGATGGCGCGGAATGCGGTCGGCGCCGTGAAAAGCACACGCACCTTGTATTCCGAGACGATCCGCCAGAAGACGCCGGCATCCGGGGTGCCGACCGGCTTTCCCTCATAGATCAGCGTGGTCACGCCCGCGATCAGCGGGGCATAGACGATATAGGAATGGCCGACGACCCAGCCGATATCGGACGCCGTCCAGAACACCTCGCCCGGCTTCAGGCCGTAGACATTCCGCATCGACCAGTTAAGCGCGACCATATGGCCGCCATTGTCGCGGACTACGCCCTTCGGTTGGCCCGTGGTGCCCGAGGTGTAGAGGATATAGAGCGGATCGGTCGCCTTGACGGGAACACAGGCCACCTCTGCGCCGCGATGGGCCGCCACCGCCGCCTCGAAATCCTGGTCGCGGCCACCGGCGAGCTCTGCCGGAAGCTGCGGCCGCTGCAGCACTAGGCAGCGCTCCGGCTTCGTCCGCGCAAGCTCGATGGCTTGATCGACCAGCGGCTTATAGGCGATGACGCGACCGGGCTCGAGGCCGCAGCTTGCGGTGATCACCAGCTTAGCACCGCTGTCGTCGATGCGCGCGGCAAGTTCGCTGGCGGCAAAGCCGCCGAAAACGACGGAATGAACCGCACCGATGCGAGCGCAGGCGAGCATGGAAAACACCGCCTCCGGCACCATCGGCATATAAAGGATCACGCGGTCGCCCTTGCCGATGCCGATCTCGAGCAGTGTTGCTGCGATCGCCTTCACCTCACCAAGCGCCCCATCATAGGTGAAACGGCGCTTCTCGCCGGTCATGGCGCTGTCGAAGAGGATCGCCGTCTCGCCACCGCGTCCAGCTGCGACATGTCGATCCAGGCAATTGTGGCAAGTATTGGTCTCTGCCCCTGAAAACCACCGGCCATAGACGCCATTATCGGGTGAAAAGATCCGCTCCGGAGGCTTGAACCAGTCGATATCGGCGGCGGCTTCGCTCCAGAAGCCTTCGGGATCCTTTTTCCAGGCCGCATAGACCTGATGATAGCCGTTTTGCATCTGCTCCTCCCCAGAACATGCAAGCCTCGATATCAATTTAGGCTCGGCCGAGGAGGACGGAAAGCCCGACGAAAGCAAGTATCAACGCGCGCCGAAAATCGCCGATCCGACGCGCACACTGGTGGCGCCGAAAGCAATCGCCGTCTCGTAATCACCCGACATGCCCATGGAAAGTTTTTCGACGCTGCATTTGGCGGCGAGCTTTGCCAGCAACGCGAAATGCGGCCCGGGATTTTCCTCAGCCGGCGGGATGCACATCAACCCCTCGATGGACAGGCCGAGTTGATCGCGGCAGAGGGCGACGAAATCAGGCGTATCCTGGGGAGGGATGCCGGCCTTCTGCGGTTCCAGCCCGGTATTGACCTGGACGTAGAGCCGCGGCGTCCTGCCCTGACGCTTCATCTCCTCGGCGAGGGCGCGGGCGATCTTTTCGCGGTCCACCGTCTCGATGACATCGAAGAGCGCCACCGCATCCGCCGCCTTATTCGATTGCAGCGGCCCGATCAGATGCAGTTCGATCTCAGGATACTCGGCCTTCAGATCGGGCCATTTGCCTTGGCTTTCCTGTACCCGGTTCTCGCCGAACACCCGCTGCCCGGCGTCGATAGCCGGACGGATCGCATCCGCCTCGAACGTCTTCGATACGGCGATGAGCTGAACGGAACCGGCCGGACGACCTGCCTGGCGTTCCGCCGCCGCGATCCGCGAGCGCACGTCGTTCAACCGCTCTTGAAGTTCCATCGTTCTGCCTCGACATATCAACGTGAAAGGAATTGGCATGAACTAGCCAGCCATTCCGTGCTTGCCAAGACCCGCACCGGCGAAATCGCTTCGGCGGCATGAAGATCGGACGCTTGCAGCGCCCGCAAAACTTGACGCTATCGTGGTTTCATGGTGAAGGTCTCGGCCAACTCCCCTGATTTTCCGGAATTTCGAATACCATGGCCACCGAACGTTATAATCCGCGCGACGCCGAGCCCCGCTGGCAGCAGAAATGGAACGAAGACAAGGTCTTCGAGACCGACAATTCGGATCCGCGCGAAAAATATTATGTCCTCGAAATGTTTCCCTATCCCTCGGGGCGCATTCATATGGGCCATGTCCGCAATTACGCTATGGGCGACGTGGTTGCCCGTTACAAGCGCGCCCGCGGTTATAACGTTCTGCATCCGATGGGCTGGGACGCCTTCGGCATGCCGGCGGAAAACGCCGCCATGGAGCGCGGTGTCCACCCCGCATCCTGGACCTACCAGAACATCGCCTCGATGAAATCGCAGCTGAAGGCGATGGGGCTGTCGCTGGATTGGAGCCGCGAATTCGCCACCTGCGACGTCGACTATTACCAGCACCAGCAGCACCTGTTCCTGGACTTCCTGGAAAAGGGTCTGGTCTACCGCAAGCAGTCGAAGGTAAACTGGGATCCGGTTGACAATACCGTTCTTGCCAACGAACAGGTGATCGACGGCCGCGGCTGGCGCTCCGGTGCGCTGGTCGAACAGCGCGAACTGACGCAATGGTTCTTCAAGATCACCGATTTCAGCCAGGACCTGTTGGACGCGCTGGATACGCTCGACCAGTGGCCGGAAAAAGTGCGCCTGATGCAAAAGAACTGGATCGGCCGTTCCGAGGGCCTGACGGTCCGCTGGGAAATCGTGCCGGAGACCGCGCCTGCCGGTGAGACCGAAATCACGGTCTATACGACACGTCCAGACACGTTGTTCGGCGCCTCCTTCCTGGCGATCTCAGCCGATCATCCGCTGGCCAAGGATGCGGCCGCGAAGAATGTTGAGATCGAAGCCTTCTGTGAGGAGTGCCGCCGCGCCGGCACCTCACTTGCCGCGCTCGAGACCGCCGAAAAGAAGGGCATGGATACCGGCATCCGCGTCAGGCATCCGCTCGATCCCTCCTGGGAACTGCCTGTCTACATCGCCAATTTCGTTCTGATGGATTACGGCACGGGTGCGATCTTCGGCTGCCCGTCGGGGGACCAGCGCGACCTCGACTTTGCCCGGAAATATGGCTTGCCGGTTGTGCCGGTCGTCATGCCAAGGGATGGTGACGCCGCAAGCTTTTCCGTCGGCGACACCGCCTATGACGGCGACGGAGTGATGATCAATTCGCGTTTCCTCGACGGCAAGACGACGGAGGAAGCCTTCAATATCGTTGCCGACCGGCTGTCGGCGGCTTCCCTCGGCAATGCGCCGCAGGGCGAACGGAAGATCAATTTCCGTCTGCGCGACTGGGGCATTTCGCGCCAGCGCTATTGGGGCTGCCCGATCCCGGTCATCCATTGCGACGCCTGCGGCGTTGTGCCGGTGCCGAAGAAGGACCTGCCGGTCAAGCTGCCGGAGGATGTAACCTTCGACCAGCCCGGCAATCCACTCGATCGTCATCCGACCTGGCGGCATGTCGCCTGCCCGAACTGCGGCAAGGACGCACGCCGCGAGACGGATACGATGGACACCTTCGTCGATTCAAGCTGGTATTTCACCCGCTTTACCGCACCTTGGGAAGCCAAGCCGACCGATCCTGAGGCGGCTAATCGCTGGCTGCCGGTCGATCAATATATCGGCGGCATCGAGCACGCGATTTTGCATCTGCTTTATTCCCGTTTTTTCACCCGCGCCATGCGCGAGACCGGCCATGTCGCCGCCACCGAACCCTTCAAGGGTCTTTTTACCCAGGGCATGGTGGTCCATGAAACCTACAGCCGCGGTTCCGGCGCCGGCCGCGAGTGGGTGGCTCCCGCCGATATCCGCATCGAAGAGATCGACGGTAAACGCCGTGCCTTCTTGCTGGCGTCAGATGAAGAAATCGCCATCGGCTCGATCGAGAAGATGTCGAAATCAAAGAAGAACGTTGTCGATCCCGACGATATTATCGCCTCCTATGGCGCCGATACCGCGCGTTTCTTCGTTCTCTCCGACTCCCCGCCGGAGCGTGACGTCATCTGGTCGGAAGCCGGCGTCGAAGGTGCCCATCGTTTCACTCAGCGCCTATGGCGGCTGATTTCCGAAGCGGCCGGCGGCCTGTCGACCGTTGCCCCCGCACCGGCAAGCGAAGGGGACGCTCTGGGAATCTCGCAGGCGGCGCACAAGACGCTGAAGGCCGTTCAGAACGACTACGACAAGCTGTGGTTCAACAAGGCCGTAGCCCGCATCTACGAGCTCGTCAATGCCCTCGCCGCGCCGCTGACGAGGGTTGCGGCGGGTGAAGGCGACATCGCCTATCGTGCCGCCGTGCGTGACGCTGCCGAGATCCTGATCCAGCTCGTCGCACCGATGACACCACATCTTGCCGAGGAGTGCTGGGCTACGCTCGGCAATGCCGGGCTGCTCGCCCGCACGGACTGGCCGCGTTACGTGGAAGCGCTGGTCATGGAGAATGACGTCGTTCTGCCCGTGCAGGTCAACGGCAAGAAGCGCGCCGAATTGACAATTTCTCGCGATGCAGATCAGAATGCCATCACCAACGCCGTGCTGGAACTGGATGCGGTGAAGAACGTGCTGAACGGTCAGGCGCCGAAGAAGATCATCGTGGTTCCCCAAAGGATTGTGAACATTGTCGTCTGATATCATCCGCAATGCCGGCATCGCCATGATCCTTGCCGCCTCGGCATTTCTTTCGGCCTGCCAGGTTCGGCCGCTTTATTCCGAGAGTTCCGGCGTCGTCGAAAAGTTGTCCTCGGTCGGCTTTTCCGATGCATCAGGCCGCGTCGAACAGCAGGTGCGCAATCGCCTGATCTTCTTGGCATCGCGCGGCGCCGGCGAAGCGACAAATCCACAATATCACGTCCAAATGCGCGCTACTTCGAGCGTCGCCGATACGCTGCTGCGTCAATCCGGCGATACATCGCGCGCCGGTCGTGTCACCGTCACCGTTACCTATACGCTGAGTGCTATTGCCGACGGACACGTGATCAAGGCCGGTAGCCGCCAAGCGACTGCCCTGGTGGATTTCTCCGAGCAGGAGTTTGCCAAGCAAAGGGCGATCCGCGATGCCGAGAACCGCGCGGCGGATCAGGCGGCAGAATTCGTAGGAGCCGATCTCGCCGCTGCCCTCAGCCGCTGAGGGCCGGGGAGGTGGCCGAAATCAAGTCCCATGAATTCGAGACTTTCCTGCAGAAATCGGCGGGGAACTACCGGATTTTCGTCATTTACGGGCCGGATCGCGGCCTGGTTTCCGAACGGGCCGGCCAGATCGCCGGCAAGACCGGCGTCGCGCTACACGATCCTTTCTCCCTAACCAAACTCGATATCGGGGATCTGCAGAAGGATCCCGGACGCTTGGTTGACGAGGCTCAGTCTATCGGCTTGTTCGGCGGCGAGAAACTCATCTGGATCCGCGGTGCAGCCAACGAAAAATACCTCGTCGATTCCCTGGCGGTGCTGGCCGAAAAACCGCTCGAAGCCGCCTACCTGATCGTTGAGGCCGGCGATCTGAAAAAAGGATCCCTGCTTCGCAAGACCGCGGAAGCCGCAGGATCCGTCATGACGATCCCCTCCTACGCCGACGACAGCCGCGCTCTGAACGGCTTGATCGATGCTGAACTCGGCGCGCAGAAGCTTGGCATTACCCCGGCGGCCCGTCAGGCGCTGATCTCACTGATCGGCGGTGATCGCATCGCTTCCCGTAACGAAGTGCGCAAGCTCGCCCTTTATTGCAGCGGACTCAATACGGTTGAGGAACATCACGTTGCCGAAATAATTGGCGACGCCAGCGCGATCTCCGTCGATGACACCGTCGATGCCATCCTCAGCGGTGACCTCAACGGTTTCCTGCATGCCATGCAAAAGATCAGCAGTTCAAAAACCGCTATATTTCTGGTGCTGCAGGCCTGCCTGAAGCAATTCCAGCTTCTGGACATGATGCGCGCTGAAATGGAAGAAAAAAGGGTGCAGGCGCCTCAGGTCATGCAGACGATGGGTCGGCATCTGCATTTTCGCCGCAAGCCGATCATCGAGCAGGCGCTCCGCCACTGGTCGGCGGACAGCATCGCGCGTGAATCCAATCGCCTGCAGGCAGCGATCCTCCAGAGCCGGCGACGGCAGGTGCTGGAAGACAGCGTTGCGATGCAAACACTTCTCTCCACCACTCTACAATCCGGCCGCAAATCCGGCTGATCATCGCCTTTCCAGCAGGCGGCAGATTTCCTCGAGCTGTTCCAGCGACTTATATGATATTTTGATCTGGCCGCCGCCGTTCTTGTGATTGATTGAAACATCAAGACCGAGGGCATCGGAAAGCGTGCGCTCCAGCGCCAGCGTATCGGAATCCTTCTGATCGCGACGCAACGCCGGCTGCTGCGGCTCCGATTGCGCCTTGATATTGTTCTGGGCCAACTTCTCGGCATCACGCACCGACATGCCCTTGGCGACGATGGTGCGGGCAAGGCTTGCCGGATCGGGCGTCGAAACAAGTGCGCGTGCATGGCCGGCGGAAAGACTGCCGGCGGCAAGAAGATCGCGAACCGGTTCGGGCAATTTCAGCAAACGCAGCGAGTTGGCGACATGACTGCGGCTCTTACCAATGATCTCGCCAAGATCATTTTGGGTGTAGCCATATTCGGCGATCAGCTGCTCATAGCCCAACGCCTCTTCGAGAGGATTGAGATCCGCTCGCTGCACGTTTTCGACGATCGCAATCTCAAGGGCGGTTTTGTCGTCAACGTCACGAATAATGACCGGGATCTCGATCAGGCCAGCGAGTTGCGCCGCCCGCCAGCGCCGCTCCCCGGCGATGATTTCATATCTGTCTTGTGACATCGTCCGCACCACGATCGGCTGAACGATACCGTGCTGACGGATGGAACTCGCAAGATCGTGCAGTTCGGTGTCATCGAAGAAACGACGCGGATTGCGCGGGTTACGGCTGACGAATTCGATCGGAATCATTCGGTCGGCGCTGACAGTGCGTTCAGCTTCAACCGGAACAGGCTGATCCATTTCACCAATCAATGCTGCAAGGCCGCGACCCAGTCGTCTTTTCGATACATCGTCATTCATAATCTACACTCACTTACACCCCGGAAATGATCTTACGCGGCCAATCTCTGCCGCTCACGCTGAATGACCTCGGAGGCCAGTTGCAGATAGGCCTGGCTACCCGCGCATTTCAGATCATAGAGAATAGCGGGCTTGCCGTAGGACGGCGCCTCGGACACCCGGACGTTTCGGGGGATTAACGTATGATAAACCTTTTCCCCGAGATGCGTCCGCACATCATTGACCACCTGCTGGGCCAAATTGTTACGCGCATCGAACATCGTCAAGACGATGCCCTGGATATCCAGCCGCGGATTTACTGTCCGACGAACCTGACTGACGGTCTCGAGCAGCTGGCTGAGCCCCTCCAGCGCAAAGAATTCGCATTGCAGCGGCACCAGCACCGAATGGGCGGCCGCCATGGCATTCATCGTCAGCAAATTGAAAGAGGGCGGGCAATCGAGAAGAATATAGGAGAATGCCATAGCCTCGGGAGAGGATAGGGCCTTCCGCAGTTTAAAAACCCGATCGCTCTGCTGCGAGATTTCCATCTCGATGCCAAGCAGATCCATGGTCGAAGGAACGATGAAGAGGTTGGGAACGGCTGTTTCCAGCGTCACGTCGCTGATCCCGCGGTCACCGACCATCAGGTCATAGGAGGAGAGCTTGCGGTCGCGGCGGTCGATACCGAGGCCGGTGCTAGCATTGCCCTGCGGATCCAGATCGACGATCAGAACCCGCTCGCCGATAGCGGCCAGCGCCGTTGCCAGATTGATTGCAGTGGTCGTCTTGCCAACGCCACCTTTCTGATTTGCGATGGTTATTATCCGATGTCGTTCGCCAGCCATTGCTGCAATATCCGATCTGTTAAACCAAGCGCCGGAGGTTCGATACTTCCAAAATCACGGATTCCTGCTCGACGACGCTCTCATGTTCTATCAGATCGAATTCCCACCGACCACGGGCTTCGGCGATTTCCCTCAGGTAATCCCGGCCTTTGTGAAAAAACCCCCGGCAATTTTCCTTGCCAAGCATCCAGGGGGCTGAATAGCCGATCAACCCATTAAGATCGGCCAGGGCTCGCGCCGAGATCGCGTCGCAATCGCCGATCTCCGGATAGGCGTCTTCGATTCGACTGGCGTGAACGCTCCCCCGAGCATTCGTCTCCCGCAGCGCCGTTCGCAAAAACGCTGCCTTTTTATGGTTGCTTTCGACAAGATGCACCCAACCGTCTTGCAGCTCTGCCAGGAAGATGGCGGTAATCACACCAGGAAAGCCGCCACCACTGCCGAGGTCTACCCAGGTGACGGGCTGCGGGTAGATCTGAAAGATCTGACTGCTGTCGGCAATATGGCGGTGCCACAGCGCATCGAGCGTCGATGGCGCCACCAGATTGATCGTTTTTGCCCATTTCTGAAAAAGCGTCGCGAAATGTTGAAGTCGTTCCTGTGTTTCACGTGAAACACGCAAACCGTTCAGTTCCATTCTCAGGACTCTCAAATCTTGTGTCAGGCGCTCTGCCGCGCGATTCCGTGTTGCCGACGCAGGTGCACGAGCAGCAGCGCAATGGCGGCGGGGGTCATACCCTCGACGATCGCCGCCTGGGCAACGTTGAACGGGCGAGCAGCATCGAGCTTCGCCTTGAGCTCATTCGAAAGGCCCGAGAGCGCGTCATAATTAAAATCGGCCGGTATCCGCCGATCCTCGTCGCGTTGTTGATCGGCGATCGCAGCCGCCTGCCGATCAAGGTAGACCGAGTAGCCTGCCTCGATCTCCAACGCCTCCGCGACCTTTGGCCGGAGCCTACCCAGTTCCTCCGGCCAAACCCGTCGAAGTGCGGCGAAATCATAGGCCGGGTAAGACAACAGATCGTAGGCCGTCCGGCGCTGGCCATCGAGGTTAATGTTCAAGCCCGCCCGTCGCGCCTCATTGGGCGTCACCGTCAGCGCCATCAGTTGGGCGCGCCCAGCGTCAATCTCGGCCTGATACCTGTTGAATCGCTCGGCGCGCTCGGCGCTCACACATCCAAGCTCCATAGCCAGCGGTGTCAGCCGCACATCGGCGTTGTCGGCACGCAAAGTCAGGCGGTACTCCGCACGCGACGTAAACATTCGATACGGTTCCGTAACGCCGCGCGACGTGAGGTCGTCGATCATCACGCCAATATAGGAGCTTGTCCGGCTGAAATGGAACGGTTCCGAATCGGAACTGCGTAGGGCGGCATTCAATCCGGCTGCCAGCCCCTGGGCCGCTGCCTCCTCATAACCGGTGGTGCCATTGATCTGGCCCGCGAGGAACAGACCTCTCAATCGCTTGACCTCAAGCGATGGGGTAAGCTCTCTTGGATCGACATGGTCATATTCGATGGCATAACCCGGCTGCAGGATCCTCGCCGATTCGAGGCCTGGAATGGTTTTAATGAACGCAGCTTGAACTTCGGCCGGCAGCGACGTCGAAATGCCGTTCGGATAAACCGTGTCGTCATCCAGTCCCTCGGGTTCAAGAAAGACCTGATGTCCGTCGCGCTCTCCGAATTTCACCAGCTTATCTTCGATGGACGGGCAGTAACGCGGCCCGACGCCTTCGATCTGCCCGGAATACATCGCCGAGCGCTTGATATTGTCGATAATGATGCCGTGTGTCGCCTCGGTCGTCCTGGTAACGCCGCATTCAACCTGCCGTGTGGTGATCGTATCGGTCATGAAGGAAAAAGGCACAAGTTCCTCATCCGCACCCTGTCGGCCGACGGATTGCCAGTCGATCGTCTTGCCATCCAGCCGGGCCGGCGTTCCGGTTTTCAGCCGTCCGAGCCGGAGCCCCAACCGCGCCAGGGTGGCAGACAGGCCGATCGACGGCGCTTCGCCGACACGACCAGCGGGCGTCTTTTCAGAGCCGATATGAATGAGGCCGCGCAGGAAGGTACCGGTTGTCAAGACCACGGCCGGCGCCTGCAGCCGTCGGCCGTCTTTCATGATGACCCCAGTAACACGGTCATCGAGCACATCGAGATCGAATGCGTCGCCCTCGATAATGTCCAAGCCTGCCGTCGCTTCGATTGCGGCGAGCATCGCCAGCCGGTAAAGCTTTCGATCTGCCTGGGTCCGTGGACCCCGCACGGCCGCACCCTTTTTGCGGTTCAGCATTCTGAACTGGATGCCAGCAACGTCGGCAACCCGGCCCATTAGGCCATCCATCGCGTCGATCTCACGAACCAGATGTCCCTTTCCGAGCCCGCCGATGGCCGGATTGCAGGACATGACCCCAATTGTGTCTCGCCTATGGGTAACGAGCGCAGTTTTCGCACCGAGGCGCGCAGCCGCACTGGCCGCCTCGGTTCCTGCATGGCCGCCGCCGATGACGATCACATCATAGCCACTGTCGGTCATATCAAAACTCCAAAACAGCAAGACTTCACGTGAACCTGAGGGCCCGCCGCCGGTAAAGGTTTCACGTGAATCACTTGCCGATGCAAAACTCCGAGAAGATCACGTCGAGCAGCTGTTCGACGTCCACCCGCCCGGTAATTCTTCCCAGGTATTCAGCCGCAAGCCGAAGCTGTTCGGTGCGCAGTTCAAGGTCTGCGTCAATCTCCGAGATTGCCGCGTCGAGTGCTGCCAAACATTTCGTCAGCGAATCCTTATGCCGCTGCCGGCTGGGGATGGCCAGAGACAGACCACTGAAACGCTCGGCGACAATGCGGCCGATCAGCTGGCGCAACTCCGACAGACCGTCACCGGTCAGCGTCGAAATCTGCAGGTCATAGCGATCCGACCCAGTCTCAACGAGATCCTTCTTCGTTCCGACAGTAACATGGGGCAAAGTCTGCTCCAAGTCGCCGGGAATCGTCGGATTGCTCATGTCGACCAACAGCAGCCCAAGATCGGCATCTCGAAGCGCAACGCGCGCGCGCCGCACGCCCTCCATTTCCACCCGGTCGTCCGCCTGGCGCAGACCGGCGGTGTCATAGAGTTTGACAAGATAGCCGTCAATATCGAGATCGACCTGCAGCACATCGCGGGTCGTTCCGGCAATGTCGGTGACGATCGCAACGTCGCGCCGGGCCAAGGCGTTCAGCAGGCTTGATTTTCCGGCATTCGGCGCGCCCGCGATCACCACTTTAAAGCCGTCCCTGATGATTTCGCCCGCCGAGGCCGATTTGAGATGAAGGCCGATATCGTCGCGAAGCCGCTTCATATCGGCCCACACCATGTCCGAGACGGAGCCTGGAACGTCGTCTTCGTCGGGAAAATCGAGCTCCGCCTCGATCAGCGCCCGAGCCCGGGTTAATCGTTCCGCCCACGAATCGTAAATCGCCGAGACGCCGCCGGCGCTCTGCTCCACGGCAAGACGGCGCTGCATCTCGGTTTCGGCGCCGATCAAATCGGCGAGCCCCTCAACCTCGACAAGATCAAGCTTGCCGTTTTCGAAGGCCCGCCGCGAAAACTCGCCTTCATGGGCCATACGAACACCTGGAATACCCTCAAGTTCGGAGAACAATGCCGCCAACACGGCCTTACTGCCGTGGATCTGCAACTCGGCCACATCGTCGCCGGTGAAAGAATGCGGGGCGGGAAAAAACAGCACTAGGCCGTTATCGATCGGTTCGTTGTTACGAGTCCGAATCGTTCGGTAGGACGCCGCTCGGTCAGCCGGTACGGGTCCAGCCAGCCGGATCAATATATCTCTTGTCAGCGGACCGCTGATGCGGACGACCGAAACACCCGAGGGCGGAGGACCGCTCGAAAGCGCATAGATTGTATCATTCAACATGGCCATGCGTCCGGTTTTTCTGTTCGAGTCCGAATCGAGTCCCTTAAACAAAAAGCTGGCGACATCGAGACGATGCGCCAGCTCTCATCAGCCGAATCCGGCTAAGGATCAGGTGTTCATCGAGTCGAAGAAGTCGGAATTATTCTTCGTCTGTTTGAGTTTGTCGATCAGGAATTCGATCGCATCGGTGGTACCCATCGGCGCCAGAATACGACGCAGAACGAAGATCTTCTGCAGATCCTGGCGCGGAACAAGAAGGTCTTCCTTACGCGTGCCGGACTTCAGAATATCCATCGCCGGGAAGATGCGCTTGTCGGCAACCTTGCGGTCAAGGACAATTTCGGAGTTGCCGGTACCCTTGAACTCTTCAAAGATGACTTCGTCCATGCGGCTGCCGGTATCGATCAACGCAGTCGCGATGATCGTCAGGGAACCGCCTTCCTCGATATTGCGCGCGGCGCCGAAGAAGCGCTTCGGCCGCTGCAGTGCGTTGGCGTCGACGCCGCCCGTCAGAACCTTGCCGGAGGAGGGAACGACCGTGTTATAGGCGCGGCCAAGGCGTGTAATCGAATCGAGCAGGATGACGACGTCGCGCCCGTGCTCGACCAGACGCTTTGCTTTTTCGATGACCATTTCGGCCACCTGGACGTGACGCACTGCCGGCTCGTCGAAGGTCGAGGAGATAACCTCGCCGCGGACCGAGCGCTGCATGTCGGTCACTTCCTCGGGACGCTCGTCGATCAGAAGAACGATCAGATAACATTCCGGATGGTTGGCCGTGATCGAATGGGCGATGTTCTGGAGAAGCACGGTCTTACCGGTACGCGGAGGCGCGACGATCAGTCCGCGCTGGCCCTTGCCGAGCGGCGCCACCAAGTCGATCACACGCGGCGACAGATCCTTGGAGGTCGGGATCTCGAGTTCCATCTTGAAGCGCTCATTCGGGTAGAGCGGCGTCAGGTTGTCGAAATGAACCTTATGACGAATCTTTTCCGGATCGTCGAAATTGATGGTGTTGACCTTGAGCAGCGCGAAATAACGCTCGCCTTCCTTTGGCCCGCGGATCGGTCCCTCGACCGTGTCGCCGGTTTTCAACGAGAAACGGCGGATCTGTGACGGCGAGATGTAGATGTCGTCGGGACCGGGCAGGTAGTTTGCATTCGCCGAACGCAGGAAGCCGAAGCCGTCCTGCAGCACCTCGACAACCCCTTCGCCGATGATTTCCACATCCTGGCTGGCAAGCATTTTGAGGATCGCAAACATCAGCTCCTGCTTGCGCATCGTGCTTGCATTCTCGACCTCGAGCGATTCGGCGAAAGCCAGAAGATCCGTCGGGGATTTGCTCTTAAGTTCCTGAAGCTTCATTTCAGCCATGAAGTGACCAATACTCTTTTCAATTTCGAAGGGGAAAGGCGATGTTGGGTCGTATTCGGTACTGCGAAAGGGGCTCGCAGACGACTGAAATCTACACACATGCCACGTAGATGAGATGCGCGGAAAATAGCGACTCGTTATCGCCGCCGCAAGGGGGCTGCTTAAAATGAAGCAAATTTAACCTGAGGGAGGATTTCTCGTCAGAATGGCTTCACCACGACGAGGATCACGATCGCGATCATCAGCAAAGTCGGCGCCTCGTTCATGAACCTCCAGTAGCGCGCGGAACGGCGATTTTCGTCCCGCTCGAAGGCGCGCACGGCGCTGCTGAAGAACATATGGATCCCGGTCAGCAGCACGACAAGCCCGATTTTTGCATGCAGCCAGCCGCCCTGGAACCCGTAGACCGACCAGGCGAGATAGAGACCGAAGATCCAGGTCAGCATCATCGCCGGCGTCATGATGATGCGAAGCAGCCGGCGCTCCATTACCTTGAAGGTTTCCGACTGCACCGAGCCTGGTTCGGCGTCGGTATGGTAGATGAACAAGCGCGGCATATAGAACAGTCCTGCCATCCAGGAGATGACCGCGATGATATGAAGCGCCTTGATCCAGAGATAGAGATTGTCGGGATTCCAGGCGAACAGCCCAACCGCGATCAGCGCGAAGAAGACCAGCGCAAAATGCGCGCGGCGCCGCGCGTAAGCGCCGGCTCTACGGTCCGTCTGTTTTTCCATCGTCACGTCTGGGCCATCCGTGAACCCCGCACGCGTTCAACCAGCAAACGCACATGTTCGGGGTCGGCCTGCGGCGTGATGCCATGGCCGAGATTGAAGACAAGCGGTCCATTGCCGAGACGATGCAGAATATCGTCGATACCCTCTTCCAGCGCCCGGCCGCCGGCAACGACGCGCATCGGGTCGAGATTGCCCTGAACCGGGCCATCCTTCTGAAGTTCGGCAGCAAAGGCCAACGGGACGGACCAGTCGAGACCGATCGCATCCGCTCCGGTCTTCTGACGATAGGTTTTCAGCTGGTAGCCCGCACCCTTGGCGAAGGCGATGATGCGCGCCTGCGGCCGCCGCGCCTTGATCGAGGCAATCATTCGTGCAACCGGCTTGACAGCGAAGGCGTCGAACTCTTTCTCACCGAGAACACCCGCCCAGGAATCGAAAATCTGCACAGCATCGGCGCCGGCATCGATCTGCGCCACGAGATAATCGGCCGAAACGTCGGCAAGCAGCATCAGCAGCTGCTCGAAGGCGCGGGGATGTTTATAGGCGAAGAGACGGGCAGGGGCCTGATCCGGGGTGCCGTGGCCGGCGATCATATAGGTCGCAACCGTCCAAGGCGCGCCGCAGAAACCGAGCAGAGTCGTTTCTTCAGGTAATTCCTGCCGCAACCGCCGAACCGTTTCCAGAACCGGTCCGAGATAATCGACAACGTCGTCGCCGTTCAATCTGCCGATGCCCGCTTCATCGATCGGATCCATCTCCGGTCCATGGCCTTCAGTGAAACGAACATTCCGCTTCATCGCGTCGGGAATGACGAGAATGTCGGAAAACAGGATCGCTGCATCGAAGCCGTAGCGGCGGATCGGCTGCAACGTCACTTCAACGGCGTGATCGGGCGTGTAGCAGAGATCGAGGAAGCTTCCGGCCTTTGCCCGGGTCTCCCTGTATTCCGGCAGATAGCGTCCTGCCTGTCTCATCAGCCAGAGAGGAGGAGGAAAAACGCTTTCGCCGTCGAGAACCCTCATGATCTTTCGCCGCCTATCGCTCAAGCGCGTCTTCCCTATAAAAAATCAAAGATATTTTAAAAGGTTTCTATTTCTTAGAGTCGGTGTCTATCAAGGATTAAAATCCATCCACTGCCGATGCCATTTGTCGCGCGTTCGACGAGGAACTCGAAAGAATTTCCCCATTCCTGTCAAATTCCGGGAAGAATCCGAATCCGAAAGCGATTCCAAATTCTTGCCAGAGGACGAGTTTTTTCGTGCCTGTGGATAGGCTGTGGGCCGCTGGACGACAAGTCGATTTCATCCCCAGCCTCCACAGGAGCGGCCGAAACCGGTCCGGAAGATTCGAAATGTGGATAAGCAGGCATGTTTTCCCTTGCCCGAGACAGCCTCGCCGCCTTAGCTCTCCATCATCCAGTCTTTTCAACAGGCAGCGGAAAATAACGTGGAGAACAGAACGAACTTCTTTCATCTGCACCTGATTTCTGACTCGACCGGAGAGACTCTCATCTCCGCCGGCCGCGCCGCTTCGGCGCAGTTCAGATCCGCTCAGCCGATCGAACATGTCTATCCCCTGATCCGCAATCGCAAACAGCTGCTGCCCGTTCTGCAGGCGATCGATGACGCGCCGGGGATCGTGCTCTACACGATTGTCGACCGCGATTTGGCGAACCTGATCGACGAACGCTGCGTCGAGATGGGTGTCGCCTCGGTCAATGTGCTGGAGCCGGTCATGAATGCATTCCAGATCTATCTTGGCGCCCCGTCTCGCCGCCGGGTCGGGGCCCAGCATGTGATGAACGCCGGCTACTTCGCCCGCATCGAGGCGTTGAACTTCACCATGGATCATGACGACGGCCAGATGCCGGATGATTACAACGACGCGGATGTTGTCATCATCGGCATCAGCCGGACATCGAAGACGCCGACCAGCATCTATCTCGCCAATCGCGGCATCAAGACGGCGAACATCCCGATCGTCTACGGCGTGCCCCTGCCGGAGAGCCTGCTCGTGGCGACAAAACCGCTGATCGTCTGCCTGATCGCCACCACCGACCGCATTTCCCAGGTCCGGGAAAATCGGGTGCTCGGGACGACGCAAGGGTTCGACCGCGAGCACTACACCGATCGAGCCACGATCTCGGAAGAGCTGAAATATGCCCGCTCCCTCTGCGCCCGGCACGGATGGCCGCTGATCGACGTTACGCGCCGCTCAATCGAGGAAACGGCGGCCGCCATTGTTGCCCTCCGCCCGAAGCTGCGTTAAGCGCTGACAAAAAGCCGGGAGTGGGAGAAACCATGACACCGAAACTCATCCTTGCATCGTCGAGCCCTTTTCGGCGGATGCTGATGGAAAATGCCGGTCTCTCCTTTGAGGCACATCCCGCGGAGATCGACGAAAGGGCGGTTGAGGCGCCGCTCGAAAAAGCCGGTGCGAAGCCGGACACCGTCGCCTGCATCCTGGCCAAGGCTAAAGCCGAAGATGTCAGCGCCCGTTTCCCCGAGGCTCTCGTCATCGGTTCGGATCAGACGATGTCGCTCGGCGACCGCGTTTTTCACAAACCGAAGGACATGGCCGACGCCGCAAACCACCTTCGCGCTCTGTCGGGCACCACCCACCGGCTGAACAGCGCCATCGCGATCGTCCGCGACGGCGCCGTCTTGTGGGAGCATATCGGCCATGCCGAACTGACAATGCGATCCTTGACGGAAGATTTCATCGCCAGGCACCTGGCGCGGGTGGGTAAACGGGCGCTTTCCAGCGTCGGCGCCTATCAGCTGGAAGGTGAGGGCGTTCAACTCTTCGAGAAGATCGAGGGCGACTATTTCACCATACTCGGGCTGCCGATGCTTCCGCTCCTGGGAAAATTGCGAGAATTCGGGGCGATCGATGGATGATTCACGTGAAACACTGGGGCCGAATGCATTTGTCACGGGCTTTCCCATCAAGCATTCGCGCTCACCGCTGATACATGGATACTGGCTGAAGACGCTTGGCCTGCCGGGCAGCTACCGCGCCCACGAGGTAACACCCGATGCCTTTCCCGATTTCATTGCCTCGCTGAAGGACGGCAGCTCCGGCTTTATCGGAGGCAATGTCACCATCCCCCACAAGGAACTTGCCTTCCGGCTCGCCGACAAGCCGGACGATCTGGCGCATGAACTCGGCGCCTCGAATACGCTCTGGTTGGAGGATGGTCTCCTGCATGCCACCAATACCGACGGCCGCGGCTTCACCGCCAATCTCGACGAGCGCCATTCCGGCTGGGACCGTCATGATACGGCCGTGGTCTTCGGTGCCGGCGGCGCGAGTCGGGCGATCATCCAAGCCGTCCGCGACCGTGGCTTCAGGGAAATCCACGTCGTCAACCGCACCGTCGAACGTGCGCGAGAGCTGGCCGATCGCTTCGGTCCGAGAGTTCGAGCCCATCCGGTGGGCGCGCTTGCCGAAGTCATGCATGGCGCTGGCCTCTTCATCAACACGACCTCGCTCGGCATGGATGGCGAAGCGGCGCCGTCGATCGATTTTGCGCCGCTCGCAACGGATGCCGTCGTCACCGATATCGTCTACATCCCCTTGAAGACACCGATCCTGAGACAGGCGGAAGAGCAGGGACTCTCGGTCGTCGACGGTCTCGGCATGCTGCTGCACCAGGCTGTTCCCGGTTTCGAAAAATGGTTCGGCAAGCGTCCGGTCGTCGACGCGGCGCTGCGCGCTTTGATTATTGCCGACATGGAAGTCCATTGATGCTCAAGATCGGACTCACTGGCTCAATCGGAATGGGAAAATCGACGGTCGGCAAACTCTTCGCCGAGGCCGGAATCCCCTTGAATGACTCCGACGCCGTGGTCCATGACCTCTACGCCGGCGAGGCAGCACCGCTTGTGGATGCCGCTTTCCCCGGCACGATGAAGGATGGAGCGGTTGACCGGCAGGAGCTGGGCCGCCAGCTCGCGCTCGATCCCGAAGGCTTCAAGCGCCTCGAAGCGATCGTCCATCCGCTGGTGCGCAAACGGGAAACGGAATTTCTGGAGCGACAGCAGGCAGCCGGCGCCGAAATGGTCCTGCTCGATATTCCGCTGCTCTTCGAAACCGGCGCCTGGGAGAGAGTGGACGTCATCGTTGTCGTCAGCACCGATCCACAGATTCAGCGTCAGAGGGTGCTTGCGCGCGATGACATGACGGAAGAAAAATTCGATATGATTCTCTCTCGCCAGACGCCTGATGCGGAAAAACGGCGCCGCGCCGATTATCTGGTCGACACCAGCCGCAGCATTGCGGAGACCAGGGCGCGGGTACTTGAGATCGTCGCCGAGCTGAAAATGCGGATTGCCAATGGAGATTTCCGGAATGCGTGAGATCATCTTCGATACGGAAACCACCGGCCTCGACAACCGCGCCGACCGTATCATCGAAATCGGCGGCATCGAGCTCTTCAACCATTTTCCGACCGGCAACACGCTGCATATCTACATCAACCCGGGAGACCAGAAGGTTCATCCGGATGCACTTGCGGTGCACGGCATCACCGATGAATTCCTGAAGGACAAGAAGCCTTTCGCCGAGGTGGCCGAGGAAATCCTCGCCTTCTTCGGCGATGGCAAATGGATCGCCCATAACGCCACTTTCGATATGGGCTTCATCAACGCTGAATTCGCGCGGCTCGGTTTGCCGCCGATCTTGCCCGACAAAGTGGTCGATACGCTGTCGATGGCGCGGCGCAAGCACCCGATGGGACCGAATTCGCTCGACGCGCTCTGCCGGCGTTACGGCATCGACAACTCGCACCGTACCAAACACGGCGCGCTGCTCGACTCCGAACTATTGGCCGAAGTCTATATCGAGATGATCGGCGGCAGACAGGCTGCGTTCGGCCTGAGCATATCGGGTCAACCCGGCCAGGCGGCCCGCGGTGAAATGGCGATGGAAGATGATATGGCGTTTGCCGCGGCGCTCGAACGCCCTCGTCCGCTTGGCTCCCGGCTCAGCCAGTCCGAAGCGCAGGCGCATGAGGCGCTGGTCGCCAAGCTCGGCGAAAAGGGCATCTGGGCGAAATACGCCCGCCCGAATTGAAAATGCCCGGGACCGGCCCGGGCATCCGCATGTCAGAATCCAAAGATTCGATCAGTTCGGAACGGCCTGAACCTTGGCGCGGGCCTGTTCTTCGGCAACGCGCTGAGCGAACATCTGCGTGAAGTCGATCGGATCGATCATCAGCGGCGGGAAACCGCCGTTACGGGTCACGTCGGCGATGATCTGCCGGGCGAAGGGGAAGAGCATGCGCGGGCACTCGATGAAGAGCACCGGCAGCATGTGCTCCTGCGGGAAACCGGCAACGCGGAAGACGCCACCATAGACGAGTTCCGTATGGAACACCGTCTTGTCGCCATCCTTGGCTTCGGCATTCAGCGACAGCACGACATCGAAATCCGTGTCGGAAAGCGGATTGGCGTTGACGTTCACATTGATGTTGATCGTTGGCGCCTTGTCGCGGGCCTGCAGCGAACGCGGCGCACCCGGATTTTCGAAGGAGAGGTCCTTGGTATATTGCGCAAGGATCGAAAGGGTCGGGTTGGTCGCACCGTTGCTGTTGTTATCGTCTGCCATTGGCTTTTCCTCGAAGGGCATGGGAATGGTGCCGCCATCTAACATTTCGGGGAGGGGCTTACAACCCTGGGCGCAAGCCGCAGCCGATCACCGGCAAAGCCTCAGTCCCCGAGATGTTTGCCGGACCATGGCGAGTTGCGATCCGGCTCCCTATGATAGTCCTCCTCGTCGAGATCGACCACCTTCGAATTTGAATTGCGATCGCGGAAGTCGGGTTTCGCGCCATTGGAAAAGCCGCTTGCGGCGTTGACGACGAAGCGTTTGGCGATCGACCGCCAGAGGAGATCGCGCACCGGCGGAATGAGAATGAGGATGGCGATGATATCCGTGAGGAAACCGGGAATGATCAGCAGCAGCGCGGCAATCACCGTCATTGCCGGCTTCAGCAGATCACGTCCGGGCATCACGCCGTTCCGCCCTTCGCTCGACATCCGGCGCAGGATGCCGATCCCCTGCCGGCGCAGCAGGACCACGCCGAAGATGAAGCTCGCCATGACGAGCGCAAGCGTCAGCGCCAGCCCGATTGCGCGACCGATAATGACGAAGCCGGCAATTTCGCCAAGCGGCAGCAACAGAATGAAAGCCGGCAGAATTGAAAAACGCATGGTCGTCATGTCCCGGCTTTTGCCGGTCTCCTCGTGGCGCCGGCGAAGATGCCAGCCATCATTTGAATCATCTGTATAGGCGGACTATATGGGAGTACAAATCAGAGATGTTAACGGCGGTTGCGACAGGATATGAGTTCGAACGACTTCATCACATTATTCTTCCTGGTGGCGGCGGTGCTGATCTTCTTTCAGCTCCGCTCCGTGCTCGGGCGCCGCACAGGAAATGAGAAGCCGCCCCGCGATCTCTATAGGCCAAGGGATGCTGCTCCGGCTGAGGCTGCCGACGCCGGCAAGGTCGTGACGCTGCCGCGCCGTGATGCGACGGCCGAGGACGACGAGCGCTTCTCTGCCATCGACGCCTTTGCCGCGCCGGGGACCCCGCTCAACGAATCGCTGCGCGCCCTGAATAAGGCCGATTCCTCCTTCAGCCCGAAGGAGTTTCTGAACGGCGCCCGCATGGCCTACGAAATGATCGTCATGGCCTATGCCGATGGCGATCGTAAAACCCTTAAGAACCTTTTGTCCCGTGAGGTTTATGACGGATTCGAGGCGGCGATTGCCGAGCGCGAAGCCCGCGGCGAAAAGGTCAAGTCCACCTTCGTCGGCATCGACAAGGCCGAAATCACCCATGCCGAGACGAAGGGCAGCGAAGCGCAGATCACCGTGCGCATCGTCAGCCAGCTGATCTCGGCGACTTACGACAAGGCTGATGTCCTGATCGAGGGCGACGCCGAAAACGTCGCCGAGGTCAACGACCTCTGGACCTTCGCCCGCGACACCCGCTCGCGTGATCCGAACTGGAAACTTGTGGCGACCGAATCGGAACATGAGTGATCAGGCATCGGACTTCGTCCTGCAGGCCATCAGCTTCGATAATTTGGAAGGCTGGAAGGATGATGATCCCTCCGGCCTTTTTGAAGTGATGCGGCGCTGCCGCCGGCAGATCACCGACGTAAAGCCCTACCGTACCGGCTTGCTCGGCCTGAGCGCCGAGGACCTGCTTCCACTTCTGATGGACGCTGAAAATTTTACACCGTCGTCGCCGGCAGCGGCGCGCGCCTTTTTCGAGACGCGTTGCCGGCCATTTCTGATCCGCCGCAAGGACGGCAAGTCCGGTTTCGTCACCGCCTTTTATGAGCCGGAGGTCGAGGTATCGGATCGGCCAAACGAGCTCTCCCGTTTCCCCTTCTACAGCCGTCCGAACGATCTGATCGATCTTGATGACGGCAATCGCCCGGCCGAACTGGATGGATCCTATGTTTTCGGCCGCTTGCATGATGATGGCCGCATTGACGCTTATCCGGATCGCCGTGAGATCGATCAGGGCTTTCTCGCCGGTCGCGGCCTGGAAATCGCCTGGGCGAAATCGAAGGTCGATGTCTTCTTCGTGCATGTGCAGGGTGCCGCGCGCCTGCGTTATCGAGACGGGCGTATCGGCCGTATCACTTACGCGGCAAAGGCAGGGCATCCCTTCTCGGCGATCGGCAAGCTCTTGATCGACCGCGGTGAGATCGACCGCGCCGAGATTTCCATGCAGTCGATCCGCGCCTGGCTGGCCCGCAATCCCGAGCGGGTGGACGAGGTGCTATGGCACAACCGCTCCTATATTTTCTTCCGGGAAGCGGCGGTTGCCGATCCTGAGGCGGGTCCGATTGCCGCCGCCAAGGTGCCGCTTCTCGCCGGGCGCTCGCTCGCGGTCGACCGGCTGATCCATACCTTCGGTTTCCCCATTTTCATCCGCGCCGACAGCCTCACCCATCTTGATCACGGCCGCCCGTTCCGTCGGCTGATGCTGGCGCTCGACACCGGCTCGGCGATCGTCGGGCCGGCGCGCGGCGATATTTTCACCGGTTCGGGGGACTTGGCCGGAGAGCGCGCCGGCACCGTCCGCAACGATGCCGATTTCGTCATCCTCATTCCCAAAGCCGCCGCCGGACGTTTCGACTGATGGCCAGGGATCGCAAGCTCAGCGCCGATGAGAGGATCCTGTGGGGCAAGGTGGCCCGCAGCACGCGGCCGATGCCCGGAAAAGCGAACGAGTTGACCGAGCTTGACGCCTTTCTGGCCGAAGCGGAAGCGGCGGCAGAACGGCAGACAGCCGAAAAGCAGACCTCCGTTGCGCCGACGGCAGCACAGCCGGCCCCACCGTCGACGCCGAGACAGCCGGCGAAGGCGCACCGTCCGCTGGAAAGACCGGTCAAGCGCAAAATCGCCAAAGGCCGGCTGGCGCTCGAGGCGCGCATTGACCTGCATGGCCTGGTGCAGAGCGAGGCCCATGTCATCCTGCTCGATTTTTTAATCCGCGCCCATGAACGCGGCATGCGCCATGTGCTTGTCATCACCGGCAAGGGCAGCTCGCTGGGCAGCGAAGGTGCGTTGAAAAGAGCGGTTCCCCTGTGGTTCTCGAAGCCGGAATTCCGCTACCTGATCTCCTCCTATGAGCCAGCCGCACAGCATCATGGCGGTGAGGGAGCGCTCTATATCCGGCTGTCGCGGCGGCATGGGGAAAAGCCATGACACCCTTTGGAGAGGCGGTTCGCAGGCTGAGGGCGCGAAAGGGCGTCTCGCAGAAGGAGATGGCGCAAGCACTAAACGTCTCCCCCGCCTATCTCTCGGCGCTCGAACATGGCAAGCGCGGCCTGCCGACATTCGACCTGCTGCAGCGCATCGCCGGCTACTTCAACATCATCTGGGACGAGGCCGAGGAACTGTTCCTGCTTGCCCGCTCCTCCGACCCGCGCGTCGTCATCGACACGTCGGGCCTGCCGCCGGAATATACCGAACTCGCCAACCGGCTGGCCCGGCGGATCCGCGACCTTGACAGCGCCGAGATCGCCCGGTTATCGGCTGTTCTCGAAAATGGCGGCAAAGGTGACGGAAAAGCGTCATAATCCCCTGTTTTATGGCTTGTTCAGGGGACTTGCCATTGGGAACCGGGCTCAAAAAACCTATATACAAGAGTGAAGAAAGCCGGTGATTCGCAGGGCGCGCCGCCGCTTTACGACAACAGGGAAAATCTCGACAGAATGAGCGATACATCCGCGACGGAAAACGGCGTAAGCACCGAATATGGCGCAGATTCCATCAAGGTCCTGAAGGGCCTCGATGCCGTGCGCAAGCGCCCCGGCATGTATATCGGCGATACCGACGACGGCTCCGGCCTGCATCACATGGTCTATGAGGTCGTCGACAACGCGATCGACGAAGCGCTGGCCGGCCATGCTGACATCGTTACCGTCACCCTCAACCCGGATGGTTCTGTTACGGTCACCGATAACGGCCGCGGCATCCCGACCGACATCCATAGCGGCGAAGGCGTGTCGGCCGCCGAAGTCATCATGACGCAGCTGCATGCCGGCGGCAAATTCGACCAGAATTCCTACAAGGTCTCAGGCGGTCTGCATGGCGTCGGCGTTTCCGTCGTCAACGCCCTCTCTGTCTGGCTGAAGCTGAAGATCCGACGCCATGGCAAGATCCATGAAATGAGCTTCACCCATGGCGTGGCCGACGCACCGCTGAAGGTCACGGGCGATGCCCCTGATTCGACCGGCACGGAAGTCAGCTTCATGCCGAGCAGCGAAACCTTCACCATGACCGAATTCGATTACGGTACGCTGGAGCACCGCCTGCGCGAACTCGCCTTCCTGAATTCGGGCGTGCGCATCCTTTTGAGCGACAAGCGTCATTCCGACATCAAGCAGGAAGAAATGCGCTATGACGGCGGCCTCGAGGCCTTCGTCTCCTATCTCGACCGCGCCAAGAAGCCGCTCGTCGACAAACCGGTCGCCATCCGCGGCGAGAAGGACGGCATCACCGTCGAAGTGGCGATGTGGTGGAACGACAGCTATCACGAGAACGTGCTCTGCTTCACCAATAACATTCCCCAGCGTGACGGCGGCACCCATATGGCCGGCTTCCGCGCGGCCTTGACCCGCCAGGTGGTTTCCTATGCCGACAATTCCGGCATTACCAAAAAGGAAAAAGTGACGCTGCAGGGCGAAGACTGCCGCGAAGGCCTGACCGCGGTGCTGTCGGTCAAGGTGCCCGATCCGAAATTCTCGTCGCAGACGAAGGACAAGCTCGTTTCTTCGGAAGTCCGTCCTGTCGTCGAAAGCCTCGTTAATGAGGCGCTGAACACCTGGTTCGAGGAGCATCCGAGCGAAGCCAAGATCCTTGTCGGCAAGGTCGTCGAGGCGGCAGCCGCGCGCGAAGCGGCCCGCAAGGCCCGTGAATTGACCCGCCGCAAGGGTGCGCTCGATATAGCCTCACTACCGGGCAAGCTCGCCGACTGCTCCGAACGCGATCCGGCCAAATCCGAAGTCTTCCTGGTCGAGGGCGATTCCGCCGGCGGGTCGGCCAAGCAGGGCCGGTCGCGCGAAAACCAGGCGATCCTGCCGCTGCGCGGCAAGATCCTAAATGTGGAACGGGCCCGTTTCGACAAGATGCTGTCGAGCCAGGAAATCGGCACGCTGATCACCGCGCTCGGCACCGGCATCGGCAAGGACGAGTTCAACGCCGAAAAGCTGCGATATCACAAGATCATCATCATGACGGACGCCGATGTCGACGGCGCCCACATCCGCACCCTGCTGCTCACCTTCTTCTTCCGCCAGATGCCGGAACTGATCGAGCGCGGCCATCTCTACATCGCTCAGCCGCCGCTCTATAAGGTCGCGCGCGGCAAGTCGGTGCAGTATCTGAAGGATGAGAAGGCGCTCGAGGAATATCTCATCGCCCAGGGTCTGGAGGATGCCGCGTTGAGGCTCGGCAGCGGTGAGGTCCGCACCGGACAGGACCTGCGCGAAGTCATCCTCGATGCGCTGCGTATGCGCGCTCTGCTCGACAATCTCCATTCGCGCTACAATCGCGCCGTCGTCGAACAGGCGGCGATCGCCGGCGCGCTCAATGCTGAGCTCGTCAGCGATCAGGCGAGAGCGCAGGCATTGGCGAGCGAGGTCGCAAGCCGTCTCGACATCATTGCCGAAGAGACCGAACGCGGCTGGCAGGGCGACCTGGCGAGCGATGGCGGCCTGCGCCTGGAGCGCATGGTTCGTGGTGTCAAGGAAGTGGTGGTGCTCGACATGGCGCTGATCGGCTCCTCCGATGCCCGCCACATCGACCAGCTGACCGCGCGTCTCAAGGAAATCTATCAGACGCCGCCGTCGCTGCACCGGCGCGAAGGCGACATTGAGATTTCAGGGCCGCGCGCCCTGCTCGATGCGATCTTTGCCAGCGGCCGCAAGGGTCTGACCATGCAGCGCTACAAGGGTCTCGGTGAGATGAATGCCGAACAGCTCTGGGAAACGACGCTCGATCCGAATGTCCGTTCGCTGCTGCAGGTCAAGGTTGCCGATGCCACCGATGCCGACGGCCTCTTCGCTCGCCTGATGGGGGATGAAGTCGAGCCCCGGCGTGAATTCATCCAGGACAACGCGCTCAGCGTCGCCAATCTCGACATCTGATCGATGTGCCTTCAATAAAAGCCCCGCCGTCGCAAGACGGCGGGGCTTTTGCTTGTTCTGTCGCTCAGTTGGCTAGGAAATGGCCGTTGAAGGCAAGGTCGGAGAGCGGCTTGCGCTGGCTCGGGAATTCGCGCGCCTGATTGCGTTCGGAAAGAACTCTCTTGTCGGCCAGACGGCCGACGGCAACGCCCGCTTCGATCCGGTAACCATCGGGGATATTGAAGGTTTTTCTGATTTCCTCATGTTTGATGCCGCCCATGCCATGGGCATAGAAGCCGGAAAGGCGCGCTTGCAGCGCCAGGTAACCCCAGGCTGCACCGGCGTCGAAGGAATGGGTGTAGCTCGGCTTTTCCTCGCCGGATCCGGCAACGCCGGTGAAGCTGCGTGAGACAACGAAGATCAATGCCGATGCGTTCTTCGCCCATTCCTGATTGGCGTCGACGAGCAGTGTGACGAATTTCTCCCAGTGCTCCGAGCCCTTGAGGGCATAGATGAAGCGCCAGGGCTGCTGGTTGGAAGAGGAGGGCGCCCAATGGGCGGCTTCGAGCAGGCTGAGCAGCTGTGCCTCATCGATGACTTCGCCGGTAAAGGCGCGAGGCGACCAGCGGTCGAGAAACATCGGATCGATCGGATATTGGGATTCGCGGTTATTGCTCTGCGTCATGCTTGTTCCAGGGTTAGGGCATAAAAATCGTTGAGGTCAATCGGTCCAGACGATGTCGAGTTCCTCGCGGAAGGCGAAACGCTTCAGATGATCATCGATCACCCCCTGCATTCTTGCCTGCTGGTCGGGATCGGCAACGGAAAGCGTCATGGTGAGCGCCGCATCGTCGGCGGCGAATATCACCTCGGCGCTTTCGCTGAACGGCACCCGGCCCTTATGCGGATCGAAATCGACGCTGAACTTGTGGCTCCAGTGTTTGCAGAGCTGCTGCAGGTAACGGCTCGCATGTTCGGTGCGTACGACGGCCTTGGAGAGGTGCATGTCGAACTCCATCTCATGTTGGACTGAGGCCAAAGTCATATTTCCTGCTTCGCCGTCTTGGCAAGCGCAGCGTCGTCGCAGCTGGGTGAACGGACAGTCTCCATGAGGATCGGCCTTGAGCGCGCGCCAAAGCGAAAAAACCAATCGATCTCTGTCCCGTCGACAGACGGGTTGAAAATCGATGGTTTCAACGACCGCGTCTATCCCGCCCTCAAATGGGGCCTATCGCGCCGGTTTTACCAGCAAGCAGATCGCCGATGAGAAAGCCTTCGCCGATGTCTCGATTGGATCGAGCCGCAATTCGAAAACTGGTCCTACCTCTTCGCTGAACACCGGCTTTCGGACTTTGCCGATCTAAGCGCCTTCTGCTGGCTCATATGTCCGAATATCCCTGAAACAATGGGTCTCGACCATATCAAACGAGGCTATTACTCGGTTGAAAGCTTGAACCCGACGAAAATCGTTCCTGCCTGTCCGGATCTCTCCGAAATTTTCTAGAACACCGTACCGCTTCCGGGCAAAGCCGTAATGACACCGATGAATAATTCGTTCATAGGTGGCTGCAAATCCGTTTTCGATGAGGAGGCATTCCATGAAGCTGATGCGTGTTGGCGAAGCAGGTCGGGAAAAACCGGCGCTTCTCGATGCCGATGGCAAGATTCGCGATCTCTCGGCGCATGTCGCCGACATCGGCGGCGACGCAATCTCGCCGGCCGGCCTTGCAAGGATCGCGGCGCTCGATCCGAAGGACCTTCCGGAGCTTGCCCCCGGCCGTATCGGCGCCTGCGTCGCCGGCACGGGCAAATTCATCTGCATCGGCCTCAATTTCTCCGACCATGCCGCCGAAACCGGAGCCACCGTACCGCCCGAGCCGGTCATCTTCATGAAGGCGACCTCGGCCATCGTTGGCCCGAACGACACCGTCCTCATCCCGCGCGGTTCCGAAAAGACCGACTGGGAAGTCGAGCTCGGCGTCGTCATCGGCAAGACGGCGAAATATGTCAGCGAAGCCGAGGCGCTCGACTATGTCGCCGGTTACTGTGTGTCGCACGATGTTTCCGAACGCGCCTTCCAAACCGAGCGCGCCGGCCAATGGACCAAAGGCAAGTCCTGCGACACCTTCGGCCCGATCGGCCCTTGGCTGGTCACCAAGGATGAAATCGCCGATCCGCAGAATCTCGGTATGTGGCTGAAGGTCAATGGCCAGACGATGCAGAATGGTTCCTCCAAGACCATGGTCTATGGAGTCGCCAACATCGTTTCCTATCTCAGCCAATTCATGTCGCTGCATCCTGGCGACATCATCTCGACGGGGACGCCACCCGGCGTCGGAATGGGCATGAAGCCGCCGCGCTTCCTCAGGAATGGCGATGTCGTCGAGCTCGGCATCGAAGGGCTCGGCAGCCAGAAGCAGAGCTTTGTTGCGGATCGTTAACGAAGTTAACTCAGCTGAACCTTAAACTTTCAGTTCTATGGTGATGCCAGAGATCAACTCTCTGGCATTTCTTGTGCAGGTCTGGGACGTCCATGTTGCTGTGCAACAAAAACCTGTTAGTCTGCGTTACGTGCCAGCGTGCGGAAAGAGCTCGACGTCTATCACCCGACGTCATCTTTTCGATAGAGAAAGGCAGCGCCTTCTATGTTCTATCAGCTTTATGAATTGAATCATGCCGCCATGGCGCCGTTTCGCGCCGCGGCTGACATCATGCGGTTTGCCTATGCCAATCCGCTGAACCCGTTCGCGCAGACGCCGTTCGGCCGCACGATGGCGGCAAGCCTCGAAATGTTCGAGCGTACGACGCGCCGCTACGGGAAACCGGAGTTCGGACTGAAGCAGACGGTGATCGGCGATCAGACGGTTTCCGTTCGTGAAGAGATCGTCTGGTCGCGGTCCTTCTGCAACCTCCTTCATTTCTCGCGCAACGTTCCGCCTGGCCGCGCCAGCGATCCGCGCATCCTGATCGTTGCGCCGATGTCCGGCCACTATGCGACGCTGCTGCGCGGTACCGTCGAGGCATTGCTGCCGACCGCCGATGTCTACATCACCGACTGGATCGACGCCCGCATGGTGCCGATGACGGAAGGCAGCTTCGATTTCGACGATTACGTCGACTACGTCATCGAGATGCTGCATTTCCTCGGTCACGACACGCATGTGATCGCCGTCTGTCAGCCGTCGGTGCCGGTGCTGGTCGCAGCCGCGGTGATGGAGGAAGCCCAGGATCCGCTGTCGCCGTCATCGATGACGCTGATGGGCGGCCCGATCGACACGCGCATCAATCCGACGGCGGTCAACAAGCTCGCCCAGGAGCGGTCGCTGCAGTGGTTTTCTGACAATGTCATCATGAACGTGCCCTGGCCGCAGCCGGGCTTCATGCGGCCTGTCTATCCTGGTTTCCTGCAGTTGTCGGGCTTCATGTCGATGAACCTCGACCGGCACCTCGTCGCCCACAAGGAGTTCTTCATGCATCTCGTGAAGAACGATGGCGAACCGGAAAAACATCGCGATTTCTATGACGAATATCTCGCCGTCATGGATCTGACCGCCGAGTTCTACCTGCAGACGGTCGAACAGGTCTTCATGAAGCATTCGCTGCCGAAGGGCGAATTGATGCACCGAGGCAAGCGGGTCGATCCGGCGGCGATCCGCAAGGTCGCGCTCCTGACCGTCGAGGGCGAGAATGACGACATTTCAGGCGTCGGCCAGACCAGGGCGGCGCAGACCATCTGCGTCAACATCCCCGAAGACATGCGCATGCATTATCTCCAGCCGGATGTCGGCCACTACGGCGTTTTCAACGGCTCGCGATTCCGTCGCGAGATCGCGCCGCGCATTGTCAATTTTGTCCGCCAGCATTCCCGCACCGCCGTCAAGCCGCGGGTGCCGCGCGTCATCAAGGGCGGTCGCACCGCCTGATTTAGCGACAGCTGAATTAGGGAAGCGGATTCAAGGCCTTGTTCGATTTCGCAGGCAATCGTCTTGAAGGCGGTTCTTGCGGTAACCACATCGATTTCCAGCGTTCGGCATCTTGCCGGCCGCGGAAAGCGAGGATACCGCACGATGAACCAGTCAGCATTGCTTCGACCGGATTGGACTCCGGCTACCATTGCCCTGATGATTCTCGGCTTCATGGTTTTCTGGCCTCTGGGTCTGGCCATGCTAGCCTACATCATTTTCGGCGATCGTCTGCGCGGCTTCAAGCGCGACGTCAATCAGGCGACCGACGGCTTCTTTGCCTCCTGCCGCCGTTCGCATGGCCGCCACCGCCCGCATTTTTCGACCGGCAACGTCGCATTCGACGACTGGCGTAAGGCCGAGCTCGACCGGATCGAGGAAGAGCGCCGCAAGCTCGACGAAATGCGCGAGGAATTCGACGAGTATCTGCGTGAACTCCGCCGCGCTAAGGACCAGGAAGAGTTCGACCGCTTCATGCGTGACCGCAAAAACGCCAAGCGCGACGACAACGGCCCGGTCGCGGAGTTCCAGACGCCGTGAAGGCCGAAGCATGTTTCGCAAAAAGTGTGCAGCGGTTTTGCGGGCAACGACATGCGTAAACGAAGACCTAAAGCGCAACGAGCGAGTCTGAACGATCGCGACACGCTTTAGGCGATGAATGATGACCGGCATCTCACGATGCCGGTTTTTCCATGTCTGCCTGCCCGCAAATCGTTTAGATTTGCCGGCGAATCGTATAGAAAATCACCATGTTTCCGCATCTGAAGACACGGCCAAAGGCGCGAAAGCCGGCTCCGCCCGAAACGCGGACGCTCGATGTCGCCGGCCGGCTCATGCCGCTGACCATCAAGCAGCACGATCAGGCAACCCGTATCACGCTTCGCATCGAGCCAGGTGGGCGGGCTCTGAGGATGACGGTGCCAAGAGGCCTTGCGGCGCGTGAGGTCAACGCTTTCCTCGATCGGCACCAGGGATGGCTGCTCACCAAGCTCGCCAAGTTTTCGATCGATACCGGCTTAAGCGACGGCGGGAAGATCCTCCTGCGCGGCGTTTCCCATCGCATCGAGCACACAGGCAGTCTGCGCGGCTTGACGGAGGCGGTCGCTGTGGATGGTAGCCCTGTGTTGCGCGTCAGTGGCCTGCCCGAGCATGTCGGACGGCGCATTTCGGCCTTCCTCAAGAAGGAGGCGCGCGCCGATCTCGAGAGGCTGGCGACGATGCATGCGGCAACGATCCGGGCACCGATCCGCTCGATCTCGATGAAAGATACCCGCAGCCGCTGGGGCTCTTGCTCGTCGGAGGGAAATTTGAGTTTCTCCTGGCGTATCGTCATGGCGCCGCCTTCGGTAATCGATTATCTGGCCGCTCACGAAGTCGCCCATCTCAAGGAGATGAACCACGGCCCCCGCTTCTGGGCACTTTGCAAGAAGCTTTGCCCCGGCATGGAGGAAGCGAAATTGTGGCTGAAGCGGCACGGCAGCCAGCTGCACGCCATCGATTTCGATTAGACCCAAGCCCCGCTAAATACAGCTTTCCATGCAAATTGGCTCGACTCTTGCAGCATTTCGTGTCACTTCGCTGCCATGAAACCCGATATCAAGATCTGTGGCTTGAAGACGCCCGAAGCGATTGATCGCGCGTTGAAACGCGGCGCGACCCATATCGGTTTTATCTTCTTCGAAAAGAGCCCGCGTTACGTCGAGCCGGATGTGGCGGCAAAGCTTGCCGAACCGGCGCGTGGCAGGGCGAAGATCGTCGCCGTCGTCGTCGATCCCACAAATGACGATCTGGACGAAATCGTGTCGCTGCTGAAGCCTGACATGCTGCAGCTCCATGGCGACGAGAGTCCCGAACATGTGCTGACCATCAAGGCGCTCTATGGTCTGCCTGTGATGAAAGTCTTTTCCGTGCGTACGGCCGACGATCTCAAGCGCGTCGAAGCCTATATCGGCATCGCCGACCGTTTCCTCTTCGATGCGAAAGCGCCGAAGGGTTCGGAACTGCCTGGGGGCAACGGGATTTCCTTCGACTGGAGCCTTCTCGGCTGGCTCGACGGCAGCATCGACTACATGCTGTCCGGCGGGCTGAACAAGGACAATGTCGCGGATGCGCTTGTGAAGACAAAGGCACGTGGTATCGACGTTTCCTCGGGTGTCGAAACCGAGCCCGGCGTCAAGAGCGTCACGTTGATCGATGAATTTTTCGATGCGGTCGAAGAGGCGGATAAGTCCGTCGTGGCCTCAGGGAGTTGAGAGTGAACGAAACGCCTAAACCGAATTCCTTCCGTTCCGGGCCCGATGAAGATGGCCGCTTCGGCATCTATGGCGGCCGTTTCGTTGCCGAAACGTTGATGCCTTTGATCCTCGATCTGCAGGACGAGTGGAACAAGGCGAAGAACGATCCGGCCTTTCAGGCGGGACTAAAGCATCTTGGCGCCCATTATATCGGCCGCCCGAGCCCGCTTTATTTCGCTGAACGGCTGACGGCCGAACTCGGCGGCGCGAAGATCTATTTCAAGCGCGAGGAGTTGAACCACACCGGTTCGCACAAGATCAACAACTGCATCGGCCAGATCCTGCTCGCCAAGCGCATGGGCAAGACACGGATCATCGCCGAAACCGGCGCCGGCCAGCATGGCGTCGCTTCGGCGACTGTTGCCGCCCGCTTCGGCCTTCCCTGCGTCGTCTACATGGGCGCCACCGACGTCGAGCGCCAGGCGCCGAACGTTTTCCGCATGAAGCTGCTCGGCGCCGAAGTCAAACCGGTGACGGCAGGCAGCGGCACGCTGAAGGACGCGATGAACGAGGCGCTGCGCGACTGGGTCACCAATGTCGAGGATACCTATTACCTGATCGGCACGGCGGCCGGCCCGCATCCTTATCCGGAGATGGTCCGCGACTTCCAGTCGGTGATCGGCGCCGAAGCGAAAGAGCAGATGCTGGCAGCCGAAGGCCGTCTGCCGGATCTCGTCATTGCTGCCGTCGGCGGCGGCTCGAACGCCATCGGCATCTTCCATCCCTTCCTGGATGATTCCTCCGTGAAGATCGTCGGCGTCGAAGCCGGCGGCAAGGGCCTGCAGGGCGACGAACATTGCGCCTCGATCACCGCCGGAACGCCCGGCGTGCTGCACGGCAACCGCACCTACCTGCTGCAGGATGGCGATGGCCAGATCAAGGAAGGTCACTCGATTTCGGCCGGTCTCGACTATCCCGGCATCGGCCCCGAACATTCCTGGCTGAGCGATATCGGCCGCGTCGATTATGTGCCGATCATGGACCACGAAGCGCTCGAGGCCTTCCAGACCCTGACCCGCCTCGAAGGAATCATCCCGGCGCTCGAGGCCGCGCATGCGATTGCCGAAGTCATCAAGCGCGCGCCGAAGATGGGCAAGGATGAGATCATCCTGATGAATCTCTCCGGCCGCGGCGACAAGGATATCTTCACCGTCGGCAAGATTCTGGGAATGGGACTGTAAGACATGACCGCACGCATGGACAAACGCTTTGCCGCGCTGAAAGCCGAGGGCCGTCCGGCGCTTGTGACCTATTTCATGGGCGGCGATCCTGACTACGACACCTCTCTCGGCATCATGAAGGCACTGCCGGAAGCAGGTTCCGACATTATCGAGCTCGGCATGCCTTTCTCCGATCCGATGGCCGACGGCCCGGCGATCCAGCTGGCCGGTCAGCGGGCGCTGAAAGGCGGCCAGACGCTGAAGAAGACGCTGCAGCTGGCGGCCGACTTCCGCAAGACCAACGATGTGACGCCGATCGTCATGATGGGCTATTACAATCCGATCTACATCTACGGCGTCGAGACGTTTCTGGATGATGCGCTTGCTGCCGGTATCGACGGCCTGATCGTCGTCGACCTGCCGCCTGAGATGGATGACGAACTCTGCATTCCGGCGATCCGCAAGGGTATCAACTTCATCCGCCTGGCGACGCCGACCACGGACGAGAAGCGCCTGCCCGCGGTGCTGAAAAACACCTCCGGCTTCGTCTATTACGTCTCGATGAACGGCATCACCGGCTCGGCGCTGCCCGATCCGTCGCTGGTTTCGGGCGCCGTCCAGCGCATCAAGCAGCATACGGAGCTGCCCGTCTGCGTCGGCTTCGGCGTCAAGACGGCGGAACATGCCAAGGTCATCGGCGGCTCGGCCGATGGCGTTGTCGTGGGCACAGCCATTGTCAATCAGGTCGCAACCAGTTTGACGAAAGACGGAAAGGCGACGGCCGACACCGTTCAGGCGGTCGCAACGCTGGTGCGCGGCCTTTCCTCGGGAACACGTTCGGCGCGCCTTGTTGCTGCCGAATAGTTTTCCCACATTGGCACCAATCAGTTAGGAGATTTCGAGTTGAACTGGATCACCAACTACGTTCGCCCGCGGATCAATTCCATGCTGGGCCGCCGCGAAGTTCCCGAGAACCTGTGGATCAAGTGCCCGGAAACGGGCGAAATGGTCTTCCACAAGGATCTGGAATCCAACAAATGGGTCATTCCCGCATCCGGTTATCACATGAAGATGCCGGCCAAGGCGCGCCTTGCCGACCTTTTCGACAATGGCGAATATGAATCGCTTCCGCAGCCGAAGGTCGCCCAGGACCCGTTGAAGTTCCGCGATTCCAAAAAATATATCGATCGCCTCCGCGACAGCCGTGTGAAGACCGAACAGGAGGATACCATCCTTGCCGGCCTCGGAAAGGTGCACGGTCTGAAACTCGTTGCCGTTGTGCATGAATTCAACTTCATTGGCGGTTCGCTCGGCATTGCCGCCGGTGAGGCGATCGTCAAGGCTTTCGAACGCGCGACCTCCGAAAAGTGCCCGCTGGTGATGTTCCCCGCCTCCGGCGGCGCGCGCATGCAGGAAGGCATTCTGTCGCTGATGCAGCTGCCGCGGACAACCGTTGCCGTTGACCTGCTGAAGGAATCCGGCCAGCCTTATATTGTTGTGCTCACCAACCCGACCACAGGCGGTGTGACGGCCTCCTACGCCATGCTCGGCGATATTCATCTGGCAGAGCCCGGCGCCGAAATAGGCTTTGCCGGCAAGCGCGTGATCGAGCAGACGCTGCGCGAGAAGCTGCCTGAGGGTTTCCAGACCTCCGAATATCTACTGGAACATGGTATGGTCGATATGGTCGTCAAACGTCACGATATTCCGGAGACACTGGCGCGTCTGCTGAAGATCCTGACGAAGAAGCCCGTTTCGGCGGCCAACGACATGAATGGCGGCGCGATCGCTCTGGCGGCGAGCGCCTGATAACCGACACACAGGCGGGGTGCCGAATTGATACCAAGAGGCCAAACCGCGGTGAGTGAGGCAGCGCAAGAGATAGAAAAACTCATGGGATTGCATCCCAAGGGGTTCGATCTGTCTCTCGATCGCATCACCCGTCTTCTCGATCAACTCGGCAACCCGCATCGGAAACTGCCACCTGTGATCCATGTCGCCGGCACCAACGGCAAGGGCTCGGTCACCGCCTTCTGCCGCGCCTTGCTCGAGGCCGGCGGCTACAGCGCCCATGTCCATACCTCGCCGCATCTCGTCAATTGGCACGAGCGCTATCGCATTGGTGTCAAGGGCGGGCGCGGGCAGCTCGTCGATGACGCCGTCTTCGCCGATGCTGTGCGACGCGTGGCGGATGCCAATGCGGGGCAGCATATCACCGTCTTCGAAATCCTGACGGCGGTCACCTTCATTCTGTTTTCCGAGCACCCGGCCGACGCCGCGATCATCGAGGTCGGTCTCGGCGGCCGTTTCGACGCCACCAATGTCATTTCCGATCCGGCCGTTTCGGTGATTATGCCAATCTCGCTGGATCACCAGCCCTATCTCGGCGACAGGGTTGAGCTGATCGCTGCCGAAAAAGCCGGCATCATGAAGCCGGGACTGCCTGTCGTCATCGGCCACCAGGAATATGATGCAGCACTCGACGTGCTGATGTCGACGGCGGAGCGGCTGCATTGCCCGAGCGCCGTCTTCGGTCAGGATTTCATGGCGCATGAGGAATATGGGCGGCTCATCTATCAGGACGAGTTCGGCCTTGCCGACCTGCCGCTGCCGCGCCTTCCCGGCCGCCATCAGTATGCCAACGCCGCCGCGGCCATCCGCGCCGTCAAGGCCGCGGGTTTCATTGTCACCGAGACGATGATGGAAAAGGCGATGAATTTCGTGGAGTGGCCGGGCCGGCTGCAGCGCCTCAGCGAAGGCCGGCTGATGCAATATGCGCCGGCCGGTGCCGAGATCTGGGTCGATGGCGGGCATAATCCCGGCGCCGGCGAAGTGATCGCCGAAGCCATGGCCAATTTCGAGGAGCGCCAGCCGCGGCCGCTTTTCCTGATCATCGGCATGATCAACACCAAGGACCCGATCGGTTATTTCAAGGCTTTCACAGGCCTGGTCGAGAAGGTGTTCTGCGTGCCGATCCGCGGCAGCGACGCGATGATCGACCCTGTGATATTGTCGAACGCCGCCTATGATGCCGGTTTGATCGCCGAACCGATGTCGACGGTCGGCGAGGCGCTGGAAGCGATAAAATCGGCCCTCGACCCAGCGGCACTGCCGCCCCGCATCCTCATCGGCGGCTCTCTCTATCTCGTCGGGGATGTGCTTGCCGACAACGGCACGCCCCCGAAATAAGCAGACGAAAAAAGCCCGGCCGAAGCCGGGCTTTTCCATGCGATATATGAAGACGATATCGATTAGGCGGCGTTCGAAATCCAGTTCGAAAGCGCTGTCTTCGGCTTGGCGCCGACGGAGATATCAGCGACTTCGCCGCCCTTGAAGATCGCGAGCGTCGGAATGGAGCGCACGCCGAACTGGGCGGCGAGTTCAGGGTTTTCGTCGATATTGAGCTTGGCGACCTTGACCTTGCCTTCCATCTCGACGGAGATTTCCTCGAGGCTTGGAGCAATCATCTTGCACGGACCGCACCATTCAGCCCAGAAATCGACGACGACGGGTTCTGCGGATTCCAGAACTTCCGACTGGAAGTTGTTGATATCGACTTTCACGGTAGCCATAGGCTGCTCCTTTGACCGAAGAAGATGTTGAACCACATGTGATGGTGCGGCGCCAAATTTTCAATGTCCGGTATTTCACTTTGTCTTGAGTCCTGCAAGCGCCAAACCGAGTGCCTCTTCGCTCAAAGTGTAGAGCGACGCATTCTCGGTGTAGACGAGCATGCAGTCGATGCGTTTGCCGGGATAGAGCGGTGCCAGGATCTCACGATAAATCGCGAGCTGAGCCTTATGTGCGAAAGGGATCGCCTCCTCGGTCGAAGGTGGCACCCGATTGGTCTTGTAGTCAAGAATGACGACACGGTCGGCAAGCACGGCGAGCCGATCGATACGGCCGGAGACCGCATAGCGCCTGTCTGCAAGCGTCAATGTTCCCATGATCGAAACTTCCGGCTGGGCCTCTACTCCGAGAACCGGCTGCAGACCTTCTTCGTCCATCAGTCTCAGAACCGAATCGACGAGCCGGCGGCGTTCCGCTTCAGGCCAGAACCGCGCCGCCCGCTCGGCATAGCGGCTTGCGGCATCCGGCCGTTTGACCGGGGGAATGTCGGGAAGCGCCTGCAGCATGCGATGGATCAACCTGCCCTTTTCCAGGGAATGATCGCTGCGCTCCTTCTCGCCGAACAGCGGCGAAGCGACAAACAAGCTGCCCTCGTCTTCGTCGACGATCGTCCCGGCGCCGGATGGGCTGAGGGGGCGGGGCAGCTCAGCCTGCGGCGGCAGTGGCCGCAATAGGCCTTCCGGCAACGCCTCCTGGCTGTCGCGCGCCTCATGGCGGTCGCTACGCTCGAAGCGCCGCTCCACCCGCGGCACCCGCCATCGGATGCCCGGCCATTCGCCGTCTGGGCCGGAGAAGGTGGCCGCCTCCACATGCGGATGGCCTTCGCTGAGCGCGGCTGAGATCATCATGTGCCAGGTATCGTTGTTGACACGAACGCCACGGTAGCCGCAAACAACAAGCCGGTCGGCAGCCCGTGTCATGGCGACGTAAAGCAGCCGGCGATACTCCTCTTCCGCCAGCATCTGGATCCGTGCTGCATCGTTTTGCGTCAGCGAATTGGCGAGGTCGGAGACGGGAACCCAGGCCGGCAGCGGCGGCTCGTCTGCGTCGGTTTCGATCAGGCGAAGCTTCGGCAGATGTGTATGCGTGAACGGCTTGGAGCCGCCGTCGACGAGGAAGACGATCGGTGCTTCAAGACCCTTGGAGGCATGCACGGTCATGATCCTTACCTCGTTGCGCCCCTTGTCCTGCTCACGCTTCACCTCCGGCGCTTCGAGCTCCAGCGTTGAGATGAAGGATTGCAGCCCGGGAAGGCCGGAACTCTCGTGGTCGAGCGTAAAGGTCAGGAACTCGTCGAGAATATCGCTAACCTCGGTGCCGAGACGGGCAAGGAATTGCCGCCGACCGCCATGGCTGCCCAGCACGCGCGCATAGAAATCATGGACCGACAGATGCCGCGACTGCCGCAGAAACAGCTCCAGCCTCTCGACGGCAGCACGGAATCGTTCAGTACCATCGGCCGCAAACCTCTTGAGCTGGCTCCAGACGCTCTCGTCGTCGCCCCGAAGGCCGGCGATTGCAAAGATATCGTCCTCCGAAAAATCGAAAAGCGGGCTCTTCAGCACGGCAGCGAGCGAAAGGTCGTCCTGTGGCAGAAGCAGGAACCGGCCGAGCGCCAGCAGATCCTGCACAGCGATATGGCTGGTCAGCGTCAGTCGGTCGGCGCCGGCGACGGGAATGTCGCCACGGCGCTTCAAGGCGCGGGTCAAGGCATTGACGAAGGCGTCGCGCTTGCGCACCAGAACGAGGATATCGCCGGCTTCGATCAGCCGCTCCGTGCCTTTGTCGACGATCGTTTCACGGCCGACGAGCGTGCCGATCGCATGGGCGATCCGCCGCGCGAGGATTGCGGCCGGCGCGCTTTCCGGCGTCGCATCGAAGGGCGCCGTCCAATCCTCTTCCTTCACCACCGCCTCAGGCGCGACCATCTCCCAGAGGTCGACGGCGCCGGGATGTCCGATGCGGCTGGATCGATGTACGACCGGTTCGCCGACAGCGCTGAGACCCCGCGCATTGTCCGCCGTCCGGAAGATCTGGTCGACGGCTTCGAGCACGTCGGCGGTCGAGCGGAAGGAGAGCGGCAGCCGCACGGAGGAAAAGCTCTGCCCGCTGTCGGCGACCCGCCGCCGTGTCCGGTCGCTCTCTTCGGAAAAACGCTCGGGTCGCGCTCCTTGGAAGGAGTAGATCGACTGTTTCTCGTCGCCGACGGCAAAGAGCGTGCGCACGATCGGCCGGGCGCTCTCGCCGGAAAAGAAATCCTCGGCGAGCGACTGGATGACGCTCCATTGGATCGGGCTGGTATCCTGGGCCTCGTCGACGAGGATATGATCGATACCCCGATCCAGCTTGTAATGGACCCAGGGACCGACGCCACTCTTCGTCAGCAGGTTGGCGGTGCGTGTGATCAGGTCTTCGAAATCGAGTTGGCTGCGCTGCTTCTTCAGTTCCTCGTAATCGTGGTTCAGCCGACCGGCGAGCACCAGCGCCGCCCTCGTGGCGCCGAACATCCGCATCAGCTTCAACCGGTCACGGCTTGCGGCGACATGCGCGCGGGCGGCGGCTATGGCGCTCGTCAATTCCGGCGCTTCCGCAAGCATGGCTTTGACCAGGAACTGCGAGTCCGTTTTCGGCTCGCCTTTTGCCGTCAAAAAGATCTTCTCCAGCATCTCGGCGCGCTTGGCATCATCGCGCTCCCGGCCGGCGAGCCTGAGGCCATAAGCAACCTCCTGCGCCTTGGCGCCGCCCTTCTGGTCGGAAAGCGCCAAATAAAGCTCCAGCATGCCGCCCGAAAGCTCCGGCAACGGCCAATATTGCGCCGCGATCCGGCTTTCAGTATCGCCTGCGGCAAGGCCGAGCCTGTCGCGCAGAACCGTCTCCACGCCGCCCTGTCGCTCGGCAGCCGCCGTGAAGCGGCGAATGGCATTGCGGTTGGCGATGATGTCGGCGAGCAGGTTCTCCAGCCCGGATTCATCGCCGAGATTGAGCACATAGGCGAAAGCCTCGGCAAGAGCGCTGCCTTCCTCCGGCGCCGTTGCCGACAGCAGCGCCCGGCGTACATCGGAAAGCAGTGCCGCCGCCGCGCGATCGTCGAGGACCGAGAAATGCCCGGCAACATTGGCCTCCAGCGGGAATTGGTGCAGCAGCGCTTCGCAAAAGGCATGGATTGTCTGGATCTTCAATCCGCCCGGCGTTTCCAGCGCCTTCGCAAACAGCCGGCGCGCCTCGGCAAGCTTTAAGGCATCCGGCGCCGTACCCTCGATCTGCGTGATGCGCCGGCTGAGATTTTCGTCGTCAAGCACCACCCAGTCTGCCAGCCGTTCGAAGACGCGGTTCGACATTTCGGAGGCCGCGGCCTTGGTATAAGTCAGGCAGAGAATGGCGGAAGGCCGTGCGCCGGCGAGCAGGAGACGAATGACACGCTGGGTCAGGACATGCGTCTTGCCTGAACCGGCATTGGCCGAGACCCAGGCCGAGCGCTCGGGATCGGAGGCGATTGCCTGTTGAATCGTGGTCCAGCCGATCCAGGCGCCGGGATCGTCGTCAATCGGAAGTGCGGTCTGGTCACTCATCGCCGCCGCCTTCCTCGGTCTCGGCCGTCGACCATTCGGAGACGCGGGCGAGATGATCATAGTCGCCGCCGAAATCAAACTGCTGCGCCGGAATGAGCCGCGAGGTAAAGCCTTTTTCGCCGGACTGCAGCAAACTGACGAACTTGATCAGCTGGTCGACCGAGTCCGCGGCAAGGTCCATCGCCGATTTTGCCTTGTCGCTGCGGGCCGAGTTTTCGTTGTTCACCGTATCGACCTGGAACCGGCGTCCCGGACGCAGACGGACATAGAGCAGATCCTGCGGGATGGGACTGCCGGCATCGCGGAAGGCGCCGGCGCTCAACGCGGCCGCTTCGAGCGCGAGCTGCGGATCGAGAAGCGCGCGTGCCTGTGCCGGTGAGGGGTTGTAGCCGGTCTTGTAGTCGATGATATCGGCCGCCCCCGGCCCCGTAATATCGATCCGGTCGGCAACGCCGTTCAGCCGGACATCGATCGCCTCCAGCTCCACGCCGCCGCGCACTTCCGTCAGTGTCCTGCGGATGGCGGGACGTCGTCCGGCCTCCCATTCGAGGAAGGCGCCGGCCACGTCGCGAAAGCGCGGCCGCCACACGGCATCGATGTGTGGCGGCAGCTTCTCCATGTCGAAAAGCTCGGTAAGAATCTGCTCCATCGCCGCTGCCGCCTCCGGCGTGCCGGCGACATGGGCTTCGCGGATGAACCGGTCGATGATCTTGTGGTAGAGCGTTCCGCGTTCGGCCGCTCCCGGATCCCGGTTGAACGCGTCGACCGGATCGAGCCGCAGGATACGGCGGGCATAGATCGCATAGGGATCGCGGCGCAGCCGGCCGACCTCGCTGAAGGAATAGGACTTCGGCTGCAGCGCCAGAGGCGGTTTCGGCGAGGGTCGCTGCGCCGGTGCCTGAACCTCTCCCCGATCGATGAGGCCGGCCCATTGCTGATACCGGTTACCGCGCCCTCTCAATGCCGCTTCGAATGTCTCTCCGCCGAGCGCCAGCAGCCGCTGCAGCCAGCGCGAGGCGACGGTCGGCGTCGAACCTTGGCGCAGCGCTCTCGAATAGATCAGGTGGCGAGTGCCGTTCGCCATCTCGAAATCATGCGCCAGCTGGCCGATGCGCCGCTCCGGCGGTTCGAGCCCGATCTCTGTCTTCATCATGCGCGGAATGAAGGGATTGTTTGCGCTCTGCCCTGGCCAGGAGCCTTCGTTCAAGCCGCCGAGGATCAGCGTGTCGACGCTCTGTAGGCGGGCTTCGAGCGTGCCGAAGATGAAGAGGCGGGGATGGCTGAGTGCCCGGGGTTTCACCGCATGGCCGGCGGCAAGTGCGGCCATGATGTCGATCCATTGCGGCCCGTCGGCCTCCATCTGGCCATCCGTGTCGATCACTTCGCTGAGAAGCGAGGCAAGGGCGTCTCCTGCCTCGTGCGACCAGAGATCGGCAAGATTGCCGTGCGGATCTGCCGCGACCGCTTCGAGCGAACGGCCGGTCCGCTCCGCCCATTCGGACAGCGTGAAACGCGCCGTCTTGCCGCGTTCTTCCGGCCGGTGCCGGACCAGCGCGGAAGCCAGAGGCTCGGTTGCGCGGGCAACCCGGCGGGCAAGCTCGGATGCGGCATTGGCCGCCTCGGCTGGCAGTGTTTTTCGCCATTGCGGCGTGTGTCGGTCCAGAGCCTGCTCGCCGAGCTGATGGGCCAGGAGCGACTCGAGCGCACTGATATCCACCTCCGCCACGCCGCCGCGCAGTGCCAGCAGCTCAAGCGCCTCGGTCGCAGAAATCAGGGCCCCACGTTCGAGGCCGAAGCGGGCCAGCGGATGTTTGAGCAGCGAGACGATCGCCACCGGATCGCCCGGGCGCAGCGCCGCCTCCAGCAGTAATTGCAGCAGGGTGCCCTGCGGGGTGGCCGAAAGCGGCGTGCCGGCCGAATCGTCGGCGAGGATGCCGAAGCGGGACAGTTCGGCCATCACCCGACGGGCGAGATTGCGGTCGGGCGTGATCAGGGCTGCCCGGCTTTCGCCGTCCTGGCCCGGCCTTTCCAGTGCGAGCCTGAGCGCGATGGCAATTGCGGTTGCTTCCTCGCGTTCATTGGCAGCTTCGATCAACGAAACATCGGCGAAGGCCGAAGTCAGCGCTCCCTCGGGCAACGCGCCCTTCCAGGCCCCCCAGTCGCTGGTCGCCTCTGCCGGCGAGAGCGCGCGCGATAGGATTTCGGCGCGTCGATCGAGATCGGTCTCCGGCCTCTCAAGCAGGCTGATGTCGGCTCGTGTCAGCCTCAGCCTCTTCAGCAGCGAGGACAGGCCATATTGCGGATGGCTCCGGCTGGCCGGATTGGCATGCTGGCCCGGTGCCGGTTCCGGCGCGACCATTTGCCAATGCCTATCGGGCATGGAGAGATCGAGGCCGGGAAGGACGATCACGCCTTCGGGCAGATTGGCAACGGCGGCGATGAGATCGGCCGTGGCAGGGACCGAACCCGTCGAACCGGCGATGATAATCGGCCCCGCCGGCTTCGCCGTAGAAATCCTGGCTGCCTCGGCCCGCAGAATGGCGTTCCTGTGCCGCGCCCGCGAGGACCTGCCGAGCTCGGAAAGCCGCTCCGGCCAGAAGGCGCTGGCGATCTGCAGGAACTCCGCCGTCAGCTGCCACCAGGCGGCGTAGTCACCGGTGTCGAGTTTCGACAGTTCCGACCAGTCAAGATCCTCGGTTTCGATGGAATCGATCAGCTCCGCAAGGTTGCGGGCGAGCCAGATAGCATCCGCCGGGCTGGCCGGCGCAACCAAAGGCGAGTCCGAATGGATATGACGGACGATCTCCGGCAGTTTGTTTCGCCAGGCAAGGATCAGGCGCGCCAGTTCCAGCAGCCGGGCGGTATTCGACAGCGGCTGGGCGAGATCGATCGTTGCCGGCAGCGCCTCTTCGAAATATCCGCTGTCGTCATCGGTTTCGCCGAGCGGACGAATGACCGGCAGGATCGCCGAGCGGCCGCCGAGCAGATCGACGAATTCCGAACGGAGCACACGCACGGCGCGCCGGGTCGGCAGGTAGATCGTCACCCTGGCGAGCGACAGCGGATCAGCGGGCTCATGCCGAAAGAGCGGCGTCAGGCGTCCGTCGCAAAGCGTCGTTGCCAGCGTTTTCAGGAAGGGGAGGCCCGCCGGGATCGTCAGGATGCGTGGCTGGTGCCGGTCCGCCATGAGCTCACGCGAACGCCCGCAGTCGGCGGATCGTTTCCTCCGCTTCGCCGATCGCCTCTGGCGTTCCCACTGTCAGCCAATGGCCTTCGAGCATAATGCCGAACAGCCGGCGGCGCGCGATCGCCTTGTCGAAATAGATGTTGAGGTTGAAGGCATCCTTCGGCGCATCGTCAAATAGCGCCGGATTCATGGCGATCGCCCCGGCGTAGACGACCGGATTGGACGGATCGTCGCGATACCGCGTCAGCCGGCCATCTGCAGCGAGGCTGAAATCGTTCTTGCCGTTGTGACCCGTCGTATCCTCGATCCCAACGCAAAGCAGCGCCATGTCCATGTGTTCGGCATCGAAGAATCCGGCTAAGCGCTGCAGGTTCGTCGGCCGTCCCGGCTGTTCGCCGATCCAAAAGAGATCGGCATTCATGACAAAAAGATCGTCACGGTCCAGCAGCGTCAGGCCCTTCGCCAGCCCGCCACCGGAATTCATCAGTCCGTCCCGCTCATCCGATACGACGATGTCGAGGCCGCGATACTTGCCGAGATGGTCGAGCATCTGCTCGGCATGATGATGAACGTTGACGACGGCCCGCTCGACACCGGCCGAAACCAGCGCGTCCAGCGCATAGTCGATCATCGGCTTGCCGTCGATCTTCACCAGCGGCTTCGGAATCGTATCGGTGATCGGGCGCATGCGGGTCCCGAGACCCGCGGCCAGTACCATGGCTTGTCTGATGGTCATCTTGATCCGGAACTTATGATTCGCTCTGGCCTATTCCAGCCCTTGCACACCAATCGCGCAAGGGGGTAAGCGCCTCGTGCTCGAGCGCGACATTCAGATAAGCGAGTGTGCGCGGCATATGTTTGAGATAGCCGGGCTTGCCGTCCCGCTGCAGCAGCCGCACCCAGAGACCGGCAAGCTTGCAATTGCGCTGCGCCGACATGATCGCCCATGCTTTCAGAAATCCGACTTCGTCAAAGCCGCCCTGTCTGCGGCGAAGCGCCATATAATCATCCATCAGCTGCCGGAAAAGCTGCGGCTCGATCGTGACGCGGGCGTCCTGGACGATCGAGGCAAGGTCATAGGCGGTGGGCCCGATCATGGCGTCCTGGAAGTCGATGAGGCCGATCTTTCTGATGCCCGGCTCCTGCGGCCGCCAAATGATGTTCGGTGAGTGGAAATCGCGCAGCAGCAGGTTCTTTTCGACCGTGGCAAGTTCATCGATCAGGGCGTCCCAGATCGCCAGATATTCCTTGCGCTCTGCCTCCGAGGGGGCGGTGCCGCGCTTCCAGGCAATGTGCCAGTCGAGCAGAAGCTGCACTTCCATTTTCATCGCCGTGCGATCGAAGTCCGGTATGTGATGCCTATGGGTGGCGGAAACCGGTATATCCTGCGGAAATTGCATGGAATGAAGATGGGCAAGACAGGCGACGCTTTGCCGGTAACGCTCGACGATCGGCCGCCCCTCGTCATCGAGCACGCCTTCGGTGCCGAGATCCTCGATCAAGAGGATGCCCTTGTCATAATCGACCTTATAAATCTCCGGCGCCGCAAATCCCCGTTCGCGCAGCGCATTGGCAATCGCAACGAAGGGATAGGCGTTCTGTGCCAGATGTGCGACCTTGGGATAGGGCTTGCCGTCGTGGACCGGCGGTCCCTCGGGATGCGGCTGCCAGTCCATCAGGATGAGACGGCCCTTGATGCTCTCACAATAGATCGCCTCGTAGGCACGCAGCGACGCATCGCCAGTCAGGAAGCGACGTTTGGCATCGGAACAGCCTGCGTCTTCGAGGAAATTGCGGATCGCCAGGACGCGCCGGATGCGCAAAGCCTGTGCGCCGGCGGCGCTGATCGTCGCCCGGCGGCCGTTGCCTTCATGGGTCAGCGTCAACGTGATGCATTCCCCAGGCAACTCGCTCGCCGCCATCTCCGGCCATTCGACGAGGCATATGCCGTTCTGCAGGGCCTCGTCGAAGCCGAGCTCCGTCAATTCACCGGGATCGCCGAGCCGGTAGAGATCGAAGTGCGAAACCGGGATACGCAGGTCGTAGGATTGCACCAGTGTGAAGGTCGGGCTCGGGACTTCGAGCCCATCGTCATCGGCAATGGCACGCAGGATCGCACGGGCAAGCGAGGATTTGCCGGCGCCAAGATCGCCCGACAGGGCAAGACAATCGCCGGCCTTCAAGGCCAATGCCAGGTCTTCGCCGAGGCGAACCGTGGCCGCTTCGTCCTTCAGGAACAGCGAGATCGTATCGTCGGTCGTCATTCGGCGGCGGCGGAATGCGGTATGTTGACCGAGGGGATACGGCAGACGACCGTCGTGCCCTTGCCCGGCTCGCTGTCGATCGTCACGTCGCCATGATGCAGGCTGACGAAGCTGTCGACGATCGACAGGCCGAGGCCGGCGCCGCCGCGTTTGCCGCTTTTAGCCCCGGTCGCGAACCGGTCGAAGACCGTCGCGATCATGTCGGGCGAAATACCGGGGCCGCGATCGCGGACGGAGAACACGAAATCCGTGCCTTCGCGATGGCATTCCAGCGAGATCGAGGTACCCTCCGGCGAGAAATTCGCCGCATTGGCAAGAAGCTTCAGAAGGATCTGCTTCAGCCGCTGCGGATCGGCGATGATCGAGCCGAGATACGCAGGCGCGGTGATTTCGAGCGCGACGCCGCTTTCGTGCAGCCGGTCGGCAATCTGCATCGAGACATCGTCCAGCAGGTCGTTGAGATCGATCTCGGCATAGTTCAGACGCATGATGCCGGCATCGACCGTCGCAAGATCGAGAATGTCGTTGACGAGGGTCAGCAGAACCGAGGACGAAGTCGAGATGTGGTCGATATATTCGGCCTGCCGTTCATTCAGCGGCCCAACGCCCTGCGTGCGCAGCAGATCGGTAAAGCCGATGATATTGGTCAGCGGTGAGCGAAGTTCATAGGAAACATGCTGGACGAAGTCGTTTTTCAATTCGTCGGCTTTGCGCAGCGCCTCGTTCTTCTCGGTCAATGCCCGCTCGGCCCGCACGCTGTCCGTCATGTTGACGAAGGTCAGCATGGTCTGCGCGTTCGGCAGCGGGATGACGGCGTAATCGAGCACGAGGCCGGAGAAGAGTTCCAGCGTCCCCTGGCTCGAGCGACGTTCGTCATCGAAGCTGGTGATCAGTTCCGCAAAGGTCTTCCAGCCGTCCGGCCGGTCATAGGACGGTGCGCACGCCTCGCCCAGCGCGCGGATATGGGTTCCGGGCTTGGCTTCGGTTTCGGTAATACCCCAGAGCGCCCGGAAGGCCGGATTCGACAGGCGGATACGTCCATCGGGCCCGAATACCGCGACACCTTCGGAAAGGTGATCGATCGTTTCACCCTGTACCTTGACCAGCGTGTTATAGCGGGTTTCGAGATCGACCTGTTCGGTCAGATTTTCGAAAACCCAGGTGGCGCCGCCCTGGGGATGGGCGGTCGCAAAGACGCGCAGCGTCTGGCCGTTCGGCAGGTGCCAGAGATCCGATTGCGTATCGAGCGTGCGATAGACCGAAAGGGCCGCTTCCTTCCAGCTTTTCCAGTTGAGCTGGTCCGGCAGTTTCTTGGCCGCCCGCAGCCGCTCGAGCAGCTCGCTATTGTCGGGCCGGCTTTCAAGGAAGGCGATATCCAGTTCCCAGAGGGCGACGAAGGCCTGGTTGTAGAACTGCAGCCTCCGCTCGCCGTCGAAGATGGCGACGGGTGTCGCGAGATGATCGAGCGTTTCGGCGTGGCTCTTCAGGGTCCGCTCCAGCTCGGCGCGGACCGCTTCGATGTCGGATACGTCGACAGCAATGCCGGCCGAGCCGCCGGGAACCTTGACGTCGACGACATCGAAGAAGGTTCGGTTGCCGCGCACGACCGTCGAGATCGTGTCATGGAAAGGTGATTCCGGCGTCGCCGTCGCGCGAATGCGTTCGCGTGCCACGGTCGTCAGCATCTCGCGGCCTTCGTTGATCGCCTGCTGCGGCGAGCGCGCTTCGACCGCATCGCCATAAGCCTGATTGACCCAGGTCAGGCGGCCCGCCGGGTCGCGCTGCCAGGCCGGCATGTCGATCGCGTCGAGCATGGTCTGGAAGGCCGAGATCGAGGTCATCAGCCGGTCGCGCTCGATCCTGAGTTCGGCAAGCTCGGCGCGCAGATTGTTCAGCGCCACGAAGCGGACGAAGGCGCGTCCGCCAGAAACCCGGCCCTGCGCCTCGAGGATTTCATCGCGGATGGTCTCGACCACCATGTCGAAACTCTGCGCTCCGTCGCGCAGCCGGTCGATCGCCTTTTCCAGCTCCGAGGCGGAGTGTGACTTCAGCCAGAGGCCGAAGGCCAGGAATTCGCCATCCTGCGGTGCGCCAGTCTCGGGCGGAAGCTGCCCAAGCAGTTCCGGGCGCGCATTGCCGTCCCAGATGACGATGCGCCGGTTCTTGTCGGCGATCAGCGCCTGATATTGCGAAATGCGTTGCTGGGCATCCGAGAGCGCCGAGCGGATGTCCCTGCTCTCGTTTTCCAGATTGCCGCGCTGGCGCACGAGCCAGAGCGTGGAAAGCAGGGCCGCCGATATGACGCCGATGACGACGGAAACGCCAACGACCTGCGAGGAGGTGAAAAGGTGAGCCGAGGCCGCCGCCTGCTGCTCGCTTTGTGCCAGAACCGGCCGCGCCAGCGCGGCAAGCGCCGTGCCGGCCGCGCAAGTTTTCAAGAAGCGCGCCAATGATCCATGCTTTTGCCTTGCGGCCTCGTGTGCCGTTGCAGATTTATATCCCTGGCCTGCCATGAACGGACGGCAATGCTTACAAGCATCATCATCCGCCTGATCGGGCAGGCTGTTTTTCACTTCCGACATCCGCGGTATGTCTCCGTCCTTCAATGTGCCGCATTACGACAAGACATCCCATTTTCGGAGCGGTCGGACGGAGTCCGGCGTCCCGAATCAAGTCTTAAAACAATACTTCGGAAGGGAATCGGCGGGAAGGGAGCGGCCAAAAAATAAGCCGCGGCATTTGTCAATGCCGCGGCTTCTACATCTTGTGGATATCGACGACCCTATCAATATCTGTAGTGGTCGGACTTGAACGGGCCCTGCGGCTTCACGCCGATATAGGCAGCCTGCTCTTCGCTGAGCTGGGTCAGCTTCACGCCGAGCTTGTCGAGATGAAGGCGTGCGACCTTTTCGTCGAGATGCTTCGGCAGGATGTAGACCTTGTTCTCGTACTGGCCGGGCTTGGTGAAGAGTTCGATCTGCGCCAGCGTCTGGTTGGTGAAGGAAGCCGACATCACGAAGGACGGATGGCCGGTCGCATTGCCGAGGTTGAGCAGACGCCCTTCGGAGAGAAGGATGATGCGGTTGCCCTTGGGGAACTCGATCAGGTCGACCTGCGGCTTGACGTTGGTCCACTTGAGGTTACGCAGCGCGGCGACTTCGATTTCGTTGTCGAAATGGCCGATATTGCCGACGATCGCCATATCCTTCATCTGCCGCATGTGATCGATGCGGATGACGTCCTTGTTGCCCGTCGTGGTGATGAAGATGTCGGCAGAGGAAACGACGTCTTCCAGAAGTACGACTTCGTAACCGTCCATGGCGGCCTGCAGAGCGCAGATCGGATCGGCTTCGGTCACCTTTACACGGGCGCCGGCGCCGGAGAGCGAGGCAGCGGAACCCTTGCCGACGTCGCCGTAACCGCAGACGACGGCGACCTTGCCGGCCATCATCACGTCGGTGCCGCGGCGGATGCCGTCAACCAGCGATTCCTTGCAGCCGTATTTGTTGTCGAACTTCGACTTGGTGACGGAGTCGTTGACGTTGATCGCCGGGAACGGCAGCAGGCCCTTCTGGCTGAGCTGGTAAAGGCGGTTGACGCCGGTCGTCGTTTCCTCGGTGACGCCCTTGATCGCGTCACGCTGCTTGGTGAACCAGCCCGGAGAAGCGGCGAGTCGCTTCTTGATCTGGGCGAAGAGGATTTCTTCTTCTTCCGAATGCGGGTTCGAGAGCACGTCCTCGCCGGCTTCGGCGCGAGCGCCGAGCAGGATGTACATGGTGGCGTCGCCACCGTCATCGAGGATCATGTTGGAAAGGCCACCATCGGCCCACTGGAAGATCTTGTCGGTATAGACCCAATAGTCCTCGAGCGACTCGCCCTTGATTGCGAAGACCGGAACGCCGGCGGCGGCGATCGCCGCTGCAGCATGGTCCTGGGTCGAGAAGATGTTGCAGGAAGCCCAGCGGACTTCGGCGCCGAGCGCAACCAGGGTTTCGATCAACACGGCTGTCTGGATGGTCATATGCAGCGAACCGGTGATGCGCGCGCCCTTGAGTGGCTTTGCCTCACCGAACTCGGCGCGGCAGGACATCAGCCCCGGCATTTCGGTTTCGGCGATCGTAATTTCCTTGCGGCCGAAATCCGCAAGCCCGATATCGGCGACGACATAATCTTTTTCAGTGCTCATAGAGGTCTCCAGGCTGAAAAACGTCTCAAAAATTGGCGCAGGCGCAAGCAAGCGCACGGCATATCCGCCGTTTAGCAGGCTTCGCATGGGATGGCAATAAGGATATAAAGAAGTCTTTATATGTTTATATGAGCTCGGCCGAACTCACATTTCTTCGCCGAACTTGTTCTGGATCAGCTGATCCAGGGCCTCCAGGGCTTCCTGAGCCTGGCTGCCGCTTGCCGAGACGACGACGCTGGAGCCGGGGCTTGCCGCAAGCATCATGAGACCCATGATCGAGGTGCCGCCGACCGTCATTCCATCCTTGGAAACGGTGATGGCTGCATCGAAATTCTCGACCATCTGCACGAATTTAGCGGAGGCGCGAGCGTGAAGGCCGCGCTTGTTGATGATGAGGAGTTCCCGGGAAAGCGATGTCATGAAGCGCCGTTATTTTCCGCTGAGCACGCGGCTCGCGACATTGATATATTTCCGCCCGGCTTCGGAAGCCTCCACCAGCGCCTTCTCCATGTTGTTCTCGCCGCGTACGCCGGCGAGTTTGATCAGCATCGGCAGGTTCATGCCGGCAATGACTTCGGTATGGCCGCTGCTCATGACCGAGATGGCGAGGTTGGAAGGCGTGCCGCCGAACATATCGGTCAGGATAACAACGCCATGGCCGTCATCGGCGCCGGAAACGGCTTGCAGAATGTCCTGCCGTCTCTGGTCCATATCGTCTTCGGGGCCAATACAGACCGTCTCGATGAATTTCTGAGGACCGACGACGTGCTCGACAGCATGACGAAACTCTTCAGCCAGCTTGCCATGAGTGACAAGCACAAGTCCGATCATGATATTACTGCTCCCATATACGCAAACGGTGGCTGAGATATCGCAATGCAGCAATTTCGTCCACCGGTGGCGGCACATCTTCGCTATGAAAAGCCGAAGTGCAAGATAAAAATGCAAATATATAAGGCGGATTGATCAATCCGGAAGCCTTCAGCATCCGATGTCAGGCGCTTTCGCCATCAGGATCGCCAGCGGCGAGGCAACATTTGTGAGCAGCCGCAATGCGGGAAGCGAAAAACCCGGGGCGAGACTGACGATTTCGCCCTCCGCAGGGACGCGGTTTTCACCGGAAGCGCTGCCGGGAAGCACGGCATAGTGCATGGTTGCCGGGGACACGTGATCCTGCCGGACGATGCCAGTGCCGCGAAGTTCGATCAACCCGGCGATCGACGGCGAACAGGTGGCGATCACCGTGCCGGTCTCTCCCGACAGAAGCACCTGATCATCGGCGACCAGCGCCGTGAACAGCCCAAGACGGCGCGCCTCGGTCATGCAGGTGAAAGCCAGCATCGATTTCCCCCAGCCCGAGGGACCGCTGAACAGCAGCCCCGTTCTGCCGACGACGATCGCCGTGGCATGGATGTTGGCGGCCGCCGTCATGCGGCTGGATCGAGGGGCAGGGCGAGGATAAAGCGCGCGCCGAGCACCTGCCCGGTTTCGGCGTCGGTAATGTTCTCTGCTCTGAGCGACCCGCCATGCGCCTCGGCGATCTGGCGGCTGATCGACAGGCCGAGCCCCGAATTCTGGCCGAAGCCTTCGGATTCAGGTCGGTCGGTATAGAAGCGCTCGAAGATGCGATCGATATTTTCCGCCTGGATGCCGGGACCGTTGTCTTCGATCGTGGTGACACAGCGCGACCGTGTCCGCATCAGCCGCACGATGATCTTCCCGTCCTTTTCAGGGACGAAGGAGCGGGCGTTCTCGATCAGATTGGTGACGATCTGGCCGATGCGCAGGTCGTGACCGTTGACGACGAAGCGCGTCTTGATGTTCGGCTTGCGCTCCACGACATAGTCGATCTGCACTTGCTTTTTGCTGCCCCTGATCTGGCGCGACACGTCGATCAGGTCGCGCAGCAGCACCTCCATGTCGATGGAGGCGGCGTCGACGCGTGCGAGTTCGGCATCGAGCCGCGAGGCGTCGGAAATGTCGCTGATCAGGCGATCGAGGCGGCGGACGTCGTGCTGAATGACGTCAAGCAGCCGTTTCTTGGAATCCTCCGACCTGGCGAGCGGCAGCGTTTCGACGGCGCTGCGCAGCGAGGTCAGCGGGTTCTTGAGCTCGTGGCTGACATCGGCGGCAAAGCTTTCGATGGCGTCGATGCGGTCATAAAGCGCTGTCGTCATCTCGCGTAATGCGATGGAGAGGTTGCCGATTTCGTCCTGGCGAGCGGAAAAGTCGGGAATTTGCTCACGTGTCTTGGCGCCGCGGCGAACGCGGATGGCGGCTGCCGAAAGACGACGCAGGGGATTGGCGATCGTCGATGAGAGCACCAGCGACAGCAGTACGTTGACGAGCGTCGCCACGCCGAAAACGCGCATGATGGCCAGTCGTTCGGCATGGACGATATTGTCGATGTCACCGGCCTGCGTCGACAACAGCAGCACGCCGAGCACGGCGCGGAAGCGCTGGATCGGAACGGCGACGGAAACGATGAGTTCGCCTTTCTCGGTGGTGCGTACGACCGCGCCGCGCACGCCGGTCAGCGCGTTCATGACCTCCGGATAGATCGAGCCGTCGCCGCCCGGCGCTTCTTTGTAGAGCGGCAGATTGCCCGGCTGCAGCGCCTTGTTGAACAGCGTCGCGAACCAATCGCTCCAGGTCTGCTTTTCTTCCTCGACCGGCGGCAGGTCGAAGCGCAGCACCTGACCGCGCGAATAGAGGTGACGCGAATCGAGCAGCAGATTGGCGTCGGCATCGAAGATGCGCGCGCGTGTGCGCGTAGGCGAGATCAGCCGACGCAAGACGGGAGCGACCTTCTCGGGGTCGATCGGAAATTCCAGGTCCTCGTCGTTCGGCACTGGGGTGATGCTCTGGCCGGCCTGCAGTTCAAGCAGCTTTTGCGGATCGATGGTGATCGAGTTCGTATCGACCGACGCGGAAGCCGAAACGGCGCCGGCGATGATTTCACCCTGCGTCAACAGGCTTTCGGCGCGGGCGTCGATCAAGCCTTCGCGAAACTGGTTGAGATAGAGAATGCCGCCGACGAGCACCACCAGCGCGACGAGATTGAAGAACAGGATGCGCCGCGTCAGGCTCGAAAACACCGCATTGCCGAAGATGCGGCGGATCAGCGTAAAGGGATGCGACCAACGGCGGCCTCGGACGCGACGGGTGCTCACGCCCTCCGCATCGTCCAAATCCCTTTCCTGCACCAACTGTGCCAATGATAGGCCCTTTCGAAAGGTTGGGCCCGATAAACTGGCCGGCAACCTTCAATATTTCCAGCTGTGCCGCTCGGGCTCAAGCTGCTTCGCGGAAGCGGTATCCCACTCCGTAGAGCGTTTCAATCATATCAAAGTCGGTATCGACCATCTTGAATTTCTTGCGCAGCCGCTTGATGTGGCTGTCGATCGTCCGGTCGTCGACATAGACCTGTTCATCATAGGCCGCATCCATCAGCGCGTCGCGGCTTTTCACGACACCGGGGCGCTGCGCCAGCGAATGCAGGATCAGGAACTCTGTCACCGTCAGCGTCACGGCCTCGCCCTTCCAGGTGCAGGTATGGCGCTCCTGGTCCATGACCAGCTGTCCGCGCTCGAGCGAGCGGGCCTGCTGCACCGCTCCGGCTTTCGGCGCACCGCCGGGGCTTGTGCCGCCGGCGGCCGCAGCTTCGCGGCTGGAGGCGCGACGCAGGACGGCGCGGACGCGCTCCACCAGCAGGCGCTGCGAAAACGGCTTGGTGATAAAATCGTCCGCGCCCATCTTCAGGCCGAACAACTCGTCGATCTCCTCATCCTTGGAGGTGAGGAAGATGACCGGAATATCCGATTTCTGCCGCAGGCGGCGCAGCAGCTCCATGCCGTCCATTCGTGGCATCTTGATGTCGAAGATCGCCAGCTGCGGCGGTCGCGCCAGAAGGCCGTCGAGCGCCGAAGCACCGTCCGTATAGGTCTCGACCTTATATCCTTCGGCCTCCAGTGCGATCGACACCGAGGTGAGGATGTTGCGGTCGTCGTCAACGAGCGCGATTGTCGGCATGGTGTTGGTCTCCGTCATCAGTGCGCAATCTCCCGGATTTTGGTCGTCCCCAGGCGGTCTCAATGACCGGATGCGCTTATGGAGGATAAAGGTGGAACAAATTGTGGCAAAGATAAAGGGGAAGATTGTCGCTAGATTCGGCGGCACTCGTAAGTTGTGGCCGGAAATGTTTCAACGTTGTCTCTTCAAACGATTTAAAAAGACCGAAACAAATTTAAATCGATTAATTAATTGATATTACTATATTTTCTCGATTTTTGTCTCTTGTCTTTTAAAATTTCTCCCCGTATTTTCCCGGTTAGTTTTAACGGCAACGAGCCTGAGCAAAGGGAACTAGCCATGGAAAAGTTCGGAGTTCATAACCCGGCAACGGAGCTTGCAACGGTTGGATTGGGCGGCGCAGCCAGCGTCCGCTATAACTTTTCCGCCGCAGCGCTCTATGAAGAAGCGATCCGCCGGGGTGAAGCCGAACTGACCGCTCAGGGCGCGCTTCGGGCCCTCACCGGTCAGCATACGGGCCGTTCGCCGCGCGACAAATTCATCGTTTGCGACGCCAATACCGATGGTCAAATCTGGTGGGACAACAACAAACCGCTCTCGCCGGAGCATTTTGCCCTGCTGCGCGACGACATGCTGGCGCATGCAGCCGGCAAGGAGCTGTTCGCTCAGGATCTTGTTGGTGGTGCCGAGGAAGGCCATGCCCTGCCGACCCGTGTCATCACCGAATTCGCCTGGCATTCGCTGTTCATTCGCAATCTGCTGATCCGCCCCGAGGCGGCGGCGTTGCCGACCTTCGTGCCGAAGCTGACGATCATCGATCTGCCGAGCTTCAAGGCCGATCCTGCCCGCCACGGCTGCCGTTCGGAAACGGTGATCGCCTGCGATCTCACCAACGGTCTCGTTCTCATCGGCGGCACCTCCTATGCCGGCGAAATGAAGAAGTCGGTCTTCACCGTGCTCAACTACCTGCTGCCGGCCAAGGGTGTCATGCCGATGCACTGCTCGGCCAATGTTGGCCCCGACGGTGACGCGGCGGTCTTCTTCGGTCTTTCCGGCACCGGCAAGACGACGCTTTCGGCCGATCCGGCCCGCACGCTGATCGGTGACGACGAACATGGCTGGAGCGAAAACGGCATCTTCAACTTCGAAGGCGGCTGCTACGCCAAGACCATCCGCCTCTCGGCCGAGGCCGAGCCGGAAATCTACGCAACGACGCAGCGCTTCGGCACCGTGCTCGAAAACGTCGTCCTCAACGAAAATCGCGAGCCCGATTTCGATGACGGTTCGCTGACTGAAAACACCCGTTGCGCCTACCCGATGCATTTCATTCCGAACGCCTCGGAAACCGGCCGGGCCGGGCATCCGAAGACGATCATCATGCTGACCGCCGATGCCTTCGGCGTCATGCCGCCGATCGCGCGGCTGACGCCCGATCAGGCGATGTATCACTTCCTCTCCGGCTACACCGCCAAGGTGGCCGGCACCGAAAAAGGTGTCGTCGAGCCGGAAGCGACCTTCTCCACCTGTTTCGGTGCGCCCTTCATGCCGCGTCATCCGGCCGAATACGGCAACCTGCTCAAGGAGCTGATCAGCCGCCACGGCGTCGAGTGCTGGCTCGTTAACACCGGCTGGACCGGCGGCGCCTACGGCACCGGCAAACGCATGCCGATCAAGGCGACGCGCGCTCTTCTCGCTGCCGCGCTCAGCGGCAAACTCGGAAAGGTCGAATTCCGCACGGACACGAATTTCGGCTTTGCCGTGCCGGTTTCCGTCGACGGCGTCGAAGGCGGCATTCTCGATCCGCGCTCGACCTGGGCCGATAAGGCAGCCTATGACGCGCAAGCCGAAAAGCTGGTCTCGATGTTCATCGCCAACTTCGCGAAGTTCGAGAACCACGTCGATGGTGGCGTCCGCGATGCTGCTCCCGGCGTGAAGGTCGCAGCCGAATAAGAAGCGCAAGCAATTCCAGCAAAAGTGTGCAGCGGTTTTGCCAGGCAAAGCGCGAAGCGCTTTTGCCGGGAACTGCGCTAGCCAGAATCTCTGATTCACGTGAAACCCGGCATCGCAGGACTGCCGGGTTTTCTCTTTGACGGCCGATATTTTCAATTGGCGGCCGATATGAGATAGAACGCCGCATGGCCAGCGACGCACTCTATATCGACGACAGGATCACCATCGCGGGATGGGAACTGACTGAACAGTTTGTTCTCGCGGGCGGTCCCGGCGGGCAGAACGTCAACAAGGTTTCGACCGCGGTCCAGCTGTTCTTCAACATCGCGAATTCGCCTTCCCTCAATGATCGCGTCAAAGCCAATGCGATCAAGCTCGCCGGCCGACGCATGTCGAAGGAGGGCGTGCTGATGATCGAGGCGAGCCGCTTTCGCAGCCAGGACCGCAACCGCGAGGATGCGCGCGAGCGGCTGAAGGAACTGATTCTGGAGGCGGCCAAGCCGCCGCCGCCGCCGCGCAAGAAGACCAAGCCGACCAAGGGTTCGGTCGAACGCCGCCTGAAGGAAAAATCCGGCCGCTCGGAAGTCAAGAAAATGCGGGGCCGCCCCGGCGGCGGCGAATGACATGCCCGAGCTTCTGAACGGCATCCGCCATCTGCCCGGCTATCTCGACCGGGCGCGCCAGGCGGAATTGGTCGAGGTGATCCGTGCCGTCGTCGCCGAAGCGCCGCTCTATGTGCCCGTCATGCCCGGCACCGGCAAGCCGATGTCGGTCAGGATGACCAATTGCGGGCTGCTCGGATGGGTGACGGACAAGGAGCGCGGCTATCGCTATCAGCCGACGCACCCGGCAACCGGCCGGCCCTGGCCTGAGATGCCGGCGCCTTTGCTCGATATCTGGAATGAGGTTTCCGGCTATGAGAAGCCACCGGAGGCCTGCCTCGTCAATTTCTATTCCGACGACGCCCGCATGGGCCTGCATCAAGACAAGGACGAGCAGGATCTGCAGGCGCCGGTCGTCTCGATCTCGCTCGGCAACAGCTGCCTCTTCCGCATCGGCGGCCTCAATCGCAATGATCGCACGCTATCCTTCAAGCTTGCGAGCGGTGATCTGGTCGTGCTGGGCGGCGAGGGGAGGCTTTGTTATCATGGCGTCGACCGCATCTACCCCGCGACATCGACGCTGTTGAAGAACGGCGGCCGCATCAATCTGACGCTGCGCCGCGTTCGTCGGTGAAAATTGATCGTCTGCTATAGTTTTCTGAGCGCGACCTGTTCGATCAGATGATCCTTGCCCTTTTTCAGGATGAGATCGGCGCGCGGCCGCGTCGGCAGGATGTTCTGGCGCAGGTTCTTCAGGTTGATGTTCGCCCAGAGATCTTCGGCGATTTCGAGCGCTTCCCCATCGGTGATCGAGGCGTAGCGATGGAAATAGGAGTTCGGATCGCGGAAGGCGGTTTCCCGCAGCCGCATGAAGCGCGTCACGTACCAGTTGTGGATCTGGTCTTCCGCGGCATCGATATAGATCGAGAAGTCGAAGAAGTCGGACACCATCGGAACGATCTTGCCGTCGGCCGGCAGGTTGCGCGATTGCAGCACGTTGATGCCTTCGAAGATCAGAATGTCGGGCCGGTCGACGATCTTGTATTCGTCCGGCAGCACGTCATAGACGAGATGCGAATAACACGGCGCCTTCACATCGGGCCGCCCGGCCTTGATCGCCGAGAGGAAGCGCAGGATCGCGCCAGTATCGTAGCTTTCCGGGAAACCCTTGCGTTGCATCAGCTTCTCCCGCTGCAGCACCGCGTTCGGGTGGAGGAAGCCGTCTGTCGTGATGAGATCGACCTTAGGGCTGGAAGGCCAGCGGCCTAAGAGCTCCTTCAGGATACGGGCTGTGGTCGATTTTCCCACAGCGACCGAGCCGGCAATGCCAATGACGAAAGGCGTCTTCGTTACATCCGACATGCTGAGGAAGCGGTTGCGTTGGTCGAACAGCATCTGCGAAGATTCGACATGCGACGAGAGCAGGCGCGAGAGCGAGAGGTAGATGCGCCGGACCTCGTCGAGATCGATCGGGTCGCCCATTGAGCGCAGCCGCTTGACCTCGTCACCGGTTAGCGTCAGCGGCGTGTCGGCGCGGAATTTCGCCCATTGCTCGGAAGAGAAGAAATGGTAGGGCGAATAGGATTCAGACTGGAAGTGATCCAATATCTCCGGCACCCCGATAATCTCAGTCGCGATACTCATGAACTCTGCCGGCTGGCCTTTTCCTTGAGACCGGACTGCGCGGTTCTGCGCTCGAGTTCGGCCATGACATTCTCTAGCGGTATTTCAGCAATCTTCAATACGACCAATAGGTGATAGAGCACATCGGCCGCCTCATAGGTCAGATTGTCGCGATCGCCCGTCACCGCCGCCATCACCGCTTCGATTGCCTCTTCGCCGAGCTTCTTCGCCGCTTTAGGCTGGCCGGCGGTCACGAGTTTGGCTGTCCAGGACTGCTCCGGTGAGGCTTTCGATCGCTCTTCGACGATGCGTTCGAGGTCGGAAAGGGAAAATCCGCTCATTGTTCGCTCTCAGGCTTCAGTCGAGACGCATGTCGATGCCGCACTTCGACATATAGTGTTTTGCCTCGCCAACGGTATAGGTGCCGAAGTGGAAGATCGATGCGGCCAGCACGGCATTGGCATGGCCCTCCTTCACCCCGGCGACGAGATCGTCGAGGTCGCCAACGCCGCCGGATGCGATGACCGGCACACGCACCGCATCGGCGATCGTCCGCGTCAGCTCCAGGTCGTATCCGACCTTGGTGCCGTCACGGTCCATGGAGGTGACCAGCAGTTCGCCGGCCCCGCGCGCCACCATCTTCTGCGCGAATTCGATGGCATCGATGCCGGTCGCGTTGCGGCCGCCATGCGTATAGATTTCCCAGGCGCTGAGATTGTCGCCGCCGACCGCTTGCGTGCGCCTGCGCTTGGCGTCGATCGAGACGACGATGCACTGGTCGCCGAACTTATCGGCCGCCTCGGCGACGAAATCAGGATTGCTGACAGCTGCCGAGTTGATCGACACCTTGTCGGCGCCGCACAGCAGGAGCTTGCGGATGTCGGCAATGGTTCTGACCCCGCCGCCGACGGTCAACGGCATGAAACATTGCTCGGCCGTGCGCGCCACGACATCGAAAATCGTCTCGCGATTGTCCGAGGATGCGGTGATGTCGAGGAAGCACAGCTCGTCGGCGCCGGCCGCGTCATAGGCCTTTGCCGCTTCGACCGGATCGCCGGCATCGACGAGATTGAGAAAATTGACGCCCTTGACGACACGGCCGTCCTTGACGTCGAGGCAGGGAATGACACGAGCCTTGAGGGTCATTAGGCAGTCTCCTTGGCCTTGTTGGCCTTGATCAGCGCCAGCGCTTCCTGGGGGTCGATGCGGCCGTCGTAAAGCGCCCGGCCTGAAATCGCCCCTTCCAGCTTCTGCGCGTCGGGCTGCAGCATGCGCTTGATATCTTCGATAGAGGCAAGGCCGCCCGAAGCGATAACAGGAATGGAGACGGCATCCGCGAGTTCCAGTGTCGAGCTCCAGTTGATGCCGGCCAGAATGCCGTCGCGGTCGATATCGGTGTAGATGATCGCCGCAACGCCGGCGCCCTCGAATTTCCGGGCAAGCTCGATGATGCCGAGTTCGGAAGCTTCAGCCCAACCCTCGACGGCCACCTTGCCCCCCTTGGCATCGATACCGACAGCGACGCGGCCGGGAAACTTGCGGCAAGCCTCGATCACCAGCGCCGGATTTCTGACCGCGATAGTACCGAGGATCACCCGCCGCAAGCCGCGCGACAGCCAGGCTTCGATGTGGTCGAGGGTGCGGATGCCGCCGCCGAGCTGCACCGGATTTTTTGTCGCCTTCAGGATCGCCTCGACGGCGTCGCCATTGGCCGAATGTCCCGCGAAGGCGCCATCGAGATCGACCACGTGCAGCCATTCGAAACCCTGGTCTTCGAAGGACTTCGCCTGGGCGGCCGGATCGGTGTTGTAAACCGTCGCCTGTTGCATGTCGCCGAGCTTCAGGCGAACGCATTGGCCGCCCTTCAGATCGATCGCGGGAAAAAGGATCATGTCGTCTTACGTCCGTAGAGTGATCGCTGCCATCAGCGCATTCCACGCATCTACGATATCCGAGCGGAAAAAGACAGCGGCAATGGCGGCCGCGCTCAAAAGCAGCAGAAGCAGAAGGATGGCGATGAAGCCCGCACGCACCTGGCGCCAGAAACCGAGGCGCTCCTTCACCGATTTCTCGATCTCCCGCACCCGCCGCAGCGCGTCGCTGTTGACGGCGGCGAGCCGGATCTCAGGCTCCATCGCTTCCACATAGGTCTCGGCATAGCTCGAAAGAATCTGCGAGGCGCGATCGCGCAGCGTATTGCGCAGGTCAGTGGAGAGATAATTGCTGGAAACTGCGGCAAGCTCGGCCTCATTGGGCGAACGGCCGGCATTCCGCTTTCGATAGCTGACGACGAAATCGCGCTTCTGCCGCTCGTAAAGGGCGTAGGCAAGCAGGCCGATCAGATCGTCTTCGCCTTCGATATAGAATTCCAGCACGGCTTCGGTGATATCGCCGGCATTGATCCCATTGGCGCGCAGCTGCGAATTCTCGTTGCCGGCAAGAAATTCATGGATCATCGGTCCAGCCTTTCTTTCAATGCCTTGGCCGCATTGGAAAGCGCTCTTCTATGGAGGGCTTCGTCGACACGGCGAATGATCGTCCCGTCGGGAAGCCGGATGTCCGAGAAGGGAGGCAGACCCTCTCTGGAGGGTCTCAGCATATAGCACACCTTGCCTGATTTCCGCGAAGCCGGCATCGAGCGCACTCCTGTTCCGCTCTTTTCATAAAGATGAAATAAGGCGGAGGTATTACGGGTTCCAGCGCAGGAAATTGGCGATCAGGGCGAGGCCGAGCTTCTGGCTCTTTTCCGGGTGAAACTGGGCCCCCACCATGTTGTCGCGCCCGACGAGGGCGGTCATCGGCCTGCCATAATCGACGGTCGCAATGACATCCTCGGCATTTTCGGCGGCAAGATGGTAGGAATGGACGAAATAGGCATGCAGCCCCTGCGGCCCGGTGGGAATGCCGTCGAAGAGCGGATGCTCGCGCTTCAGGTCGAGCGTGTTCCAGCCGATCTGCGGAATCTTCAAGGCGGGATCGTCAGGCGTCATCTCGATGACGTCGCCTGGGATCCAGCCGAAGCCGTGTGTCACGGTCTTCTCCAGACCGCGCGACGACATCAGTTGCATGCCGACGCAGATGCCGAGGAAAGGCCGCGCCTTGTTCTCGACAGCCTCGATCAGCACTTCGTTCATGCCGGGCACGGCGTCCAGTCCGCGCCGGCAATCGGCGTATGCGCCGACGCCGGGCAGCACGATGCGATCGGCCGCAGCAACGTCCTCCGCCTTATCGGTGAGATCGATATGGGCATTGATGCCCGCCTCGCGCGCGGCACGTTCGAAAGCCTTGGTGGCCGAACGAAGGTTGCCGGAGCCATAGTCGATAATCGCGACGCGCATCGTCAGCGTCCTCCATCAAAACCAAAGAGATCAAGCGATGTCGCTTGGCCGCGCAGGCTGTTTGCACCGGGCTTGTTCTGCCAATCCGGTGCGACCGTATCGTCACTGCTCGCAGGGACTGTCTTGTCCGCAAAATAGACCTGCTCGGCGATATCGAGCGTATCGGCTGCAATGAGGGCGTCCTCGTTCCAGCCCTTGGCGGCAAGATGGCGGATGCGAAAGTTCTGGCCTTCGAGACCGACCACTATATTCACGCCCAGCATGATCGCCGCGCCCGCCGGCCCCAGACCGGGTTCGTCCATCAGTGCGCCGCCGATTCCCTGCAGGAGAAACGCCGCGGCCGCATGCATCCATAGCCGGTGCACCAGAAGCCAAACCCATGGAAACAGGAAGCCGAGCCAGGTGAAGCCGTCGCGAATAGTGCGCACCTCATCGGTCGCTGGGTTCGCACCGGGCGGTGTCAGGAAAATATAGCTGGAGGTCATTGTCGCCGCTCCCTGAGGGGCTCAGACGAGCGTGCCCTTCGTCGAGGGAACACGGCCCGCCTGTCTCGGATCGATCTCTGTCGCCGTGCGCAATGCGCGCGCGACCGCCTTGAAGCATGTCTCGGCAATATGGTGGTTGTTGGCGCCATAATGATTGAGAATATGCAAGGTGATGCCGGCGTTCTGGGCGAGCGCCTGGAAAAATTCGCGCACGAGTTCCGTGTCAAAGGTGCCGATCTTCGGTGCGCTGAAGGCGACATTCCAGACGAGGAACGGCCGACCCGAAAGATCGACAGCCGCCTTGGTCATCGTCTCGTCCATAGCGAGATCGATCGAAGCGTAGCGTGTGATGCCCCGGCGGTCGCCAAGCGCCTTCGAGATCGCCTGGCCGATCGCAATACCGGTATCCTCGACCGTGTGATGATCATCGATATGCAGGTCACCCTTGGCTTCGATTTCCATGTCGATGAGCGAATGCCGCGAAAGTTGATCGAGCATATGGTCGAAGAAGCCGACGCCGGTCGAAATCTTCGATTTGCCGGTGCCGTCGAGATTAACGGAAACGGAAATCGACGTCTCGTTGGTCTTGCGGGCAACGCTGCCGGTACGGCTTGCTGCGGTCTCGGCCATCTGGCCCTCCATCGGAATAAGGCCGTTCCTTATCAGGCGCATCGGCAAATATCCAGAAGCCGGGCAGGAGAAAAGCCCGCCCATTTGCAATCAGCTCCGGCCGGCTTACATAGGGTTCAACAAGGACCGGTTTGCGGTCTCGTGTAAAGGCCCGCCTCATGGGCAGACAGGTGTTTTATGACAACAATCATTACAGTTCGAAAAGGCGGCAAGGTGGTGATGGCGGGCGATGGCCAGGTGAGCCTCGGCCAGACCGTGATGAAGGGCAATGCCCGCAAGGTCCGGCGCATCGGCAAGGGCGAGGTCATCGCCGGTTTCGCCGGCGCCACGGCCGACGCTTTCACCCTGCTCGAAAGGCTTGAAAAGAAGCTGGAACAATATCCCGGTCAGCTGATGCGCGCCGCTGTTGAGCTCGCCAAGGACTGGCGCACCGACAAATACCTGCGTAATCTCGAAGCCATGATGCTCGTCGCCGACAAGTCGATCACCCTGGCAATCACCGGCAATGGCGATGTTCTGGAGCCCGAACATGGCACGACGGCGATCGGTTCTGGCGGCAATTTTGCCTTCGCCGCCGCTCGTGCACTGATGGATACCGACAAATCGGCCGAAGAGATCGCGCGGCGCGCCCTCGATATCGCCGCCGACATCTGCGTCTACACCAACCACAATATCGTGGTCGAATTGCTGGACGTCGAAAGCTGAATCCCGGCCTTCCGGCTGCTGCCGCGGCTGACCCGTCGCGGCGCGACAACGATGAATTGCGGCCGGGCGTTGATGGCTCCGGACCGCCAGGAGAATGATACGCAATGACGACCTTTTCCCCCCGCGAGATCGTTTCCGAACTCGATCGCTACATCATCGGCCAGCATGATGCCAAACGCGCCGTCGCGATTGCGCTGCGCAACCGCTGGCGTCGCCAGCAGCTCGACCCGAGCCTGCGCGACGAAGTCATGCCGAAAAACATCCTGATGATCGGTCCGACCGGTGTCGGTAAAACGGAGATTTCCCGCCGTCTGGCAAAACTCGCCGGCGCGCCTTTCATCAAGGTCGAAGCCACGAAGTTCACCGAAGTCGGCTATGTCGGCCGTGATGTCGAGCAGATCATCCGCGATCTGGTCGAGGTCGGTATCGGCCTGGTGCGCGAGAAGAAGCGGGCCGAGGTGCAGGCCAAGGCGCATGTGAGCGCCGAGGAGCGTGTGCTCGATGCGCTGGTCGGCACCACCGCTTCGCCCGCCACCCGCGAAAGTTTCCGCAAGAAGCTCAGAGACGGTGAGCTCGACGACAAGGAAATCGATATCGAGGTGGCCGATGCCGGCTCCGGCATGGGCGGCTTCGAAATACCCGGCATGCCGGGCGCCAATATCGGCGTGCTCAACCTGTCGGAAATGTTCGGCAAGGCAATGGGCGGACGCACTAAGAAGGTGCGCACGACGGTCAAGGCTTCTTATACCGATCTGATTCGCGATGAATCCGACAAGCTGATCGACAACGAGGTGATCCAGCGCGAGGCCGTCCGCTCTACCGAAAATGACGGCATCGTCTTCCTCGACGAGATCGACAAGATCGCCGCCCGCGACGGCGGCATGGGTGCCGGCGTTTCACGCGAAGGTGTCCAGCGCGACCTGCTGCCGCTCGTCGAAGGCACGACGGTCTCGACCAAATACGGGCCTGTGAAGACGGACCATATCCTCTTCATCGCCTCTGGCGCCTTCCATGTCTCCAAACCCTCGGATCTCTTGCCGGAGCTGCAGGGCCGCCTGCCGATCCGCGTCGAGCTGCGCCCGCTGAACAAGGAGGATTTCCGCCGGATCCTGACAGAGACCGAAGCGAGCCTCATCCGCCAGTACCGGGCGCTGATGGAAACCGAAAATCTGAACCTCGATTTCACCGAGGACGCGATCGACGCATTGGCTGATGTCGCCGTGCATTTGAACTCCTCGGTCGAGAATATCGGTGCGCGCCGCCTGCAGACGGTGATGGAGCGGGTTCTGGACGATATTTCCTACAATGCGCCGGATCGGGCAGGGGCAGCCATCACGATCGATGCAGCCTATGTGCGAGAACATGTAGGCGATCTCGCGCAGAATACCGACCTGTCACGCTTCATTCTGTGATATCGGCGCACCGGCTCGTGGCTTTACCGATGTGAATGCCGCATTCTGTTGACCTTGACTATCGACAGCGGGCCTTTTCCTTTTTAGTGAAGGCCCGTTTTGTTTTCCGCTACGGCTTTATTCGGCCAAGATTCTGGTCCAGTCAGCCGCATCGCGAACAGGACGATGAACGGACGGGATAGCGGATCGTGCGACGCCTTTTGACAAGCCTTTTGATTGCCGTTGCCCTGGTGAATTCGGCGCCGGCCTTCGCCATGCAGACGGTGCCGGCCGGCAATCGCCACGCTGAGCAGCCCGATATTCCCGGCGCGTCCGTCCGCCGCACCAAGGGCACCAAGAGCAGCTTCGATCTGAAATATGAGAAGGTCCATGAGCTTCTTGCGACCGATCGCGAGCTGATGGCCAAGATCCGCAAGGTCTCCAGCGCTTACGGCATCAATCCCATCCATGTCGTCGGCGCGATCGTTGGCGAACACACCTATAATGTCGACGCTTACGACAGGCTGCAGGCCTATTATGTCAAAGCCGCTTCCTATGCCGGGGAAAGTTTCCGCTTCGCCTATGACGGCGAAAACGTCGACGATTTCGTGGCGCGGCCGCAATTTGCGCAGTGCAAGGGCAAGAGTGATTCCTACGCGCTCTGGTCCTGCCGGGAAGATGTCTGGGAAAGCGATTTCCGCGGCAAGACCGTGGGCGGCGAGAGCTTCCCCAACAATCGCTTCAGTGCGGTCTTCTTTCAGCCTTTCTATGCCGGCCAGACCTTCGGCCTCGGTCAGGTCAATCCGCTGACGGCGTTGATGCTCTCCGATCTCGTCAGCCGCGTCTCCGGCTATCCGAAGCTGAACGAGAAGAATGCCGGCGAGGTCTATAAGGCGATCATGGATCCAGATATCTCGCTCGCCTTCGTCGCGGCCTCGATCCGCCGGTCGATCGACGATTACAAGGAGATTGCCGGCATGGATATCTCGGGCAATCCCGGCCTGACGGCGACGCTGTATAATGTCGGCAATTCCCGCCAGCGTGCCGCAGCCCTTGCGGCGAAAAACCGCTCTTCCGGTGCGACCGTTTGGCCTGAAGAGAATTATTACGGCTGGCTGATCAACGACAAGCTGGACGAACTCAAGGGCCTGCTCTAGCTTCAAGCTTGCCGGGAAGGCGTCGCTCTTCCCCGAAAGGCTTTGACGATGGACATGCGTCCGGACCCCTTCGTTCCGCCGGCACCGCTGCCGCGCACCGTGCCGCCGAGCCGGCTGGATATCATCCGAATCATCCTGCGCAACCCGCTCGAACTCTGGGGCGAGCCCTCCTATACGCTACCCTGGATCAAGACGAGTTTCTTCGGGCAACACACCCTCATCGTCAACGATCCCGGCTTGATCAAGCACGTGCTGGTCGACAATGCCGCCAATTACCGCATGTCCGACATTCGCCAGCTGGTGTTGCGGCCAATCTTGCGTGACGGGTTGTTGACGGCGGAAGGCCAGGTCTGGAAGCGATCGCGAAAGGCGGTCGCGCCAGTCTTCACGCCGCGCCACGCCAAGGGCTTTGCCGGCCAGATGCTGCGGCAATCGGAAGATTTCGTCCGCAAATACGAGAACGGCGAGGCGGCTGGTCAAATTTTCGACATTGCCACCGACATGACCGATTTGACCTTTGCTATCCTTGCCGAAACGCTCTTCTCCGGCGAAATCATCTCGTCGAGCGGCCATTTCGCCGACGACGTCAACCAGCTTCTCCACCGGATGGGCCGCGTCGACCCGATGGACCTGCTGCGCGCGCCCTCCTGGGTGCCACGCCTGACCCGTATCGGCGGTCAGAAGGTGCTGGAAAAATTCCGGGCCATCGTCCGCGATACCATGGATGTGCGTCTGGCGAAGATGAAGGCCGATCGCGCCGCCGCACCGGAGGATTTTCTGACGCTGCTCCTGGAACAGGCAGGTCCGGATGGCCTGACCAAGGAGGAGATCGAGGACAATATCCTGACTTTCATCGGAGCCGGCCACGAGACGACGGCGCGTGCGCTTGCCTGGACACTTTATTGTGTGGCCAACAGCCCGCATATTCGTGAGGCGATGGAGACGGAGATCGATGCCGTCCTGGCGACTGGAGCCGAACCAGTGGAATGGCTGGATCTGATGCCGGTGACGCGGGCGGCCTTCGAAGAGGCCCTCAGACTTTACCCGCCGGCTCCTTCGATCAATCGCGCCGCCATAGCCGATGACCTCTGGACGAATGCCAAGGGCGAAAAGGTCGAAATACCGGCGGATATTACTGTGCTGATCATGCCGTGGACGCTGCATCGCCACGAACTTTATTGGGAAAAGCCGCGCGCCTATATGCCGGAGCGCTTCCTGCCGGAAAACCGCGGCAGCATCGGCCGGTATCAGTTTCTGCCGTTCGGCGCCGGCCCGCGCGTCTGCATCGGCGCGACCTTCGCGCTGCAGGAGGCGGTGATCGCACTGGCCGTGATGATGCGCCGTTTCCGTTTCGATCAGACGGCAACCACCAACCCTTGGCCGGTGCAGAAGCTGACGACTCAGCCGCAGAACGGGCTTCCCATGCGCGTGACGTCGCGCATAATTTCCGGAACGGCATAAATCTTTCGAACTATTGCGGAATTGACTGTGAATGAAAGCCGGGCAAAGTGGCAGCATTCACAGGCGCTGCCAGGGAGAATACGCATGAGCCGCATTGATAAGAACGGTCTTGCCATCGAAACCGTCCTTCACGATTTCCTGACGCAGGAGGTTCTGCCGGGTCTGGCGATCGATGTGGACAGATTCTTTGCCGATTTTTCGGCGATCGTTCACGATCTCGCCCCGCGCAATCGCGCACTGCTGGCCAAACGCGACGAGCTGCAGACGAAGATTGATGACTGGTATCGCCAGCATGGCGCCCCGTCGGATATGGACGACTATCAATCCTTTCTCCGTAGCATCGGCTACCTTCTGCCGGAAGGATCGGACTTCCAGGTCTCGACCGAAAACGTCGATCCCGAGATCGCCTCGATCGCCGGTCCGCAGCTCGTCGTTCCCGTGATGAATGCCCGCTACGCTTTGAACGCCGCCAACGCTCGCTGGGGCTCGCTCTATGATGCGCTCTATGGCACCGACGCCATTCCCGAGAGCGACGGCGCCGAGAAGGGTAAGGGGTATAATCCGAAGCGCGGCGAAAAGGTCATCGCCTGGGTGCGAGATTTCCTCGATACGGCGACGCCGCTGCAGGACGGCAGCTGGAAGGATGTCGGCAGCTTCGCCGTCAAGGACGGAATGCTCGTCGTCAGATCGGTGGACGGCGAGCAGACAATGCTCAGAGACGGCCGGCATTTTGCCGGCTATCGCGGCGATGCCACCATGCCGAGCCATATTCTCCTGAAGAACAACGGCATCCATATCGATATCGTTATCGACCCGACGACAGCGATCGGTAAGGCCGATCCGGCCCATATTTCCGATGTCTGGCTGGAATCGGCGATCACCACGATCATGGACTGCGAGGATTCGATTGCAGCCGTCGACGCCGAAGACAAGGTGATCGTCTATCGCAACTGGCTCGGCTTGATGAAGGGCGATCTGCAGGAAGAGGTGGCAAAGGGCGGAACGACCTTCATCCGCAAGCTCAACCCGGATCTGGACTATACGGGCCCGGATGGCGCTTCGTTCGAGGTGCATCGCCGTTCGTTGATGCTGGTGCGCAATGTTGGCCACCTGATGACCAATCCCGCGATCCTCGACAAGGACGGCAACGAAGTGCCCGAGGGCATCATGGATGCCATCATCACTGCCCTGATCGCGCTTTACGATATCGGTCCCGCCGGCCGGAAGAAGAATTCCCGCACCGGCTCCATGTATGTGGTGAAGCCGAAGATGCATGGGCCAGAAGAGGTCGCCTTCGCCGTCGAGATTTTCTCCCGGGTCGAAGACGCGCTCGGCATGGCGCGCAACACCATCAAGATGGGCATCATGGACGAGGAGCGGCGCACAACGGTCAATCTCAAGGAGTGCATTCGTGCCGCCCGCGAGCGCGTCGTCTTCATCAACACCGGTTTCCTCGACCGCACCGGCGACGAGATCCATACTTCGATGGAAGCCGGTCCGATGATTCGCAAGGGCGATATGCGCCAGGCAGCGTGGATATCGGCCTATGAGAACTGGAACGTTGATATCGGTCTGGAATGCGGCCTTTCCGGCCACGCCCAAATCGGCAAGGGCATGTGGGCGATGCCGGATCTGATGGCGGCGATGCTGGAACAGAAGATCGCCCATCCCAAGGCCGGCGCGAACACCGCCTGGGTGCCGTCGCCGACGGCCGCAACCCTGCATGCCACCCATTATCACCGCGTCAACGTCGCCCGGGTTCAGCAGGGGCTGGAGGACCGGGCTCGCGCAAAGCTTTCCGACATTCTCTCCGTGCCGGTTGCGGTGCGGCCGAACTGGACTCCCGAGGAAATCCAGCGGGAACTCGACAACAATGCCCAGGGTATCCTCGGTTACGTCGTGCGCTGGGTCGATCAGGGCGTCGGTTGCTCGAAAGTGCCCGACATCAACAATATCGGCCTGATGGAGGATCGCGCCACGTTGCGCATTTCGGCCCAGCACATGGCGAATTGGCTGCATCACAAAGTCGTCACCGAAGCTCAGATCGTCGAAACGATGAAACGCATGGCTGCCATCGTCGATCGACAGAACGAATCCGATCCGGCCTACCGGCCGATGGCGGCCAATTTCGATGATTCGATCGCCTTCCAGGCCGCCCTCGATCTCGTCCTGAAGGGCAGGGAGCAACCGAACGGCTATACCGAACCGGTGCTTCACCGCCGCCGCCTCGAGCTCAAGGCGAAACAATCGGTGTAACCGAGAATACGAAAAAGCCGCCGGAACGACAGTCCGGCGGCCCTTTTTATACCGAATTCGGTATCTAGCCTACTGGATGACGATGACCTTGGAGGTCCCCTTGCCGGGGCGGACGCGGCTGTAGAGGTCGATGACGTCCTGGTTCATCAGGCGAATGCAGCCCGAGGAAGCGGCGGTGCCGATCGAAGCCCATTCCGGCGTGCCGTGCAGGCGGAACAGGGTGTCCTTGCCGTCGTCGTTGAAGAGATACATGGCGCGCGCGCCGAGCGGATTGCTGAGACCGGGGCCCATGCCCTCCTCGACGTATTTGGCGACGTCGGGGCGGCGTTCAGCCATTTCCTTCGGCGGGTGCCAGGTCGGCCATTCCTGTTTCCAGGCGACATAGGCAGTGCCGGCCCATGCGAAGCCCTGCTTGCCGACGCCGATGCCGTAGCGCATCGCCTTGCCGTTCGGCAGGATGTAATAGAGGAAGCGCTCGCGCGTATTGACGATGATGGTGCCTGGACGCTCGGTGGTCTGGTAGCTGACGACCTGGCGGCGGAACTGCGGCTTGACCCTGTCGATCGGGATCGCCGGCAGGGAGTATCCGGCGTCCTTCGTCACGCCATAGGCGTCGTTGAAGATTTGAGCTGTCTGTACCGTCGGGCCTGCGCCCTTGTCGTCGACGGATGCGCTTTCGGAATTGGTGGAGCAGCCGGCCAGTGCGAGTGTCGTCAGCAGGCCAAATACAGGGAATGCGTTGCGGATGCGCATAGATAACTCTTGAAGTTTTCGGGCGAGGAGAACAGTCTTTCGACCATCGTTGATTATGGTTTATTTTCGATTAACTTGCGCTTTGCAAGACTGCTTCGGCGCGAGGAATCCGTCTGCCGCGCAAATTAAAAGCGCATGGTTTTTTTGCAACAACACACCCGGCTCGGCGATGGTTATCCATGACGATTTTGAGCGTTTACAATAACAATCCGTTAATCGATGGCCGGCAATCGGACAGGGCCATGATGGTGCGGCGCGGAACGCAGATATTGCTGCACGAAATGCGCCATGCGGTGCTGCCGGAACTGCCGCTCGCCAGCGGCCGCCGCGCCGATCTGATCACGCTTTCGGAAAAGGGCGAAGTTTGGATCATCGAAATCAAGACATCGATCGAGGATTTCCGGGTGGATCGCAAATGGCCCGAATACAGGCTGCATTGCGACCGCCTGTTCTTTGCGACTCATGAAGGTGTGCCGCTTGACATCTTTCCCGAGGAATGCGGGCTCTTCCTCTCAGATGGCTATGGCGCCCATATGATCCGCGAGGCGCCGGAACACCGCATGGCACCGGCCACGCGCAAATCTGTCACGCTCAGTTTCTCGCGCGCCGCTGCGCAAAGGTTGATGATGGCCGAATGGGCGAACGGAAAACCATTCACTGTGGATGATGTCTGACGAAGGTTTCTTCTATTTCGGCGCGCGTTTGGCAAGTATGCGCTGCAGCGTTCGCCGATGCATGTTGAGCCGACGTGCTGTTTCCGAGACATTGCGCTCGCACATCTCGTAGACCCGCTGGATGTGTTCCCAGCGCACCCGATCGGCCGACATCGGATTCTCCGGCAGCTCGGCCTTTTCGCCCGGCCGTTGCGTCAGCGCTGAAAAGACCTCGTCGGCATCCGCGGGCTTGGCCAGATAATCGACGGCTCCGAGTTTTACGGCCGTCACCGCTGTTGCGATATTGCCGTAGCCGGTCAGCACGATGATCCGGGTATCGTCGCGCCGCTGCCGGATCGCTTCGATGACGTCGAGGCCGTTGCCGTCGCCGAGGCGAAGGTCGACCACCGCATATTTCGGCGGCCTGCCTTTCGATTTCGCAACGCCTTCCGCCACTGATTCGGCCGTCTCCACCTCGAAACCGCGCGTCTCCATCGCCCGTGCGAGACGGCGCAGGAAGGGCCCGTCGTCGTCGACGATCAGCAGGCTGGCGTCGGGCCCGATATGGTCTTCATCCGGTGCGGCGAAATTTCCATGATTCTGTTCTGTCATCGTCTCGGGTCCCGGCGGTTGCGCCTGATCCTGGGCAACCGTTTCTCATTCTACTTATGCCCACAAACTCATTTTGTCGAATTTGCGTCGATCAGCATTCGCGGCCATTCGATGCGGATGCGCGCGCCGGCTCTTTCCGGCTCTCGGTTCTCGAAAACCAGCGATGCGCCCGAGCGCTCCAGCAGTGTCTTGGCGATGAAAAGTCCGAGCCCGAGGCCGCCGGCCGTATCTTCCTTCTGCCGCTTGGTCACATAGGGCTCGCCGATGCGCGTCAGGATGTCAGGCGAGTAACCATTGCCGTCGTCTTCGATGACGATCAATACTTTGTCTTGATCATGCTCGACGGTCACGGTCACTTTCTCCCTGGCATAATCGACGGCATTTTCGATGAGGTTTCCGAGCCCGTACATGATGCCGGCATTGCGATCGGTGACCGGCTCGCTCTTGCGCGGGCTCTTCTCGATGAGCTCGAGTGTGATGCCGAATTCCCGGTGCGGTGCGACAACTTCTTCGATCATGGAGGAAAGCGGCAGCCGGCGCATATGCGCCTCTCCTTCGGAGGAGAGCGTCGTCAGCCGCCGCAGAATGTCACGGCAGCGTTCGCTCTGGCTTCGCAGCAGCATGACATCCTCGCGAAAGCGATCATCATCCTTGAGCTCGCGCTCCATTTCCTTGGCGACGACGCTGATCGTGGCAAGCGGCGTGCCGAGTTCATGAGCGGCGGCCGCAGCCAGACCGTCCAGCTGCGAAAGATGCTTTTCCCGCTGTAGCACCAGTTCGGTCGCGGCGAGCGCATCGGCAAGCTGGCTCGCTTCCATCGAGACGCGATAGGCATAGAAGGCGGCGAAGGCCATGGTCGAGGCGATCGAGCACCAGACGCCGAACTGCATGACATTATGGACATTGATCTCGACGCCGTCGAACCAGGGCAGCGGGAAAGGCGAAAAGGCAAGCACTGTAATGCAGACCATGGCAAAGCCGATCAGTGCCGTGCTGTAGCGGATTGGCTGTGAGGCGAAAGAGATGATGACGGGCACGCAGACGAGTGCGGCGAACGGATTGGCGAGGCCGCCCGTGATGAAGAGCAGCGCGCAAAGCTGCAGAAGATCGAAGCCGAGCAAAGCGAAGGCGGCCGGCGGCTCCAGCCGATGCGTCGGCGGATAGCGGATTGTCAGGTAGAAATTCACCCAGGCAAGGGCGGCGATCAGCAAAGAGCTGGCGATCAGCGGCAAGGGAAATTTCAGCCAGAAGGCGACGATGAACACCGTCAGTGCCTGGCCGCCGACCGCAAGCCAGCGAAGCCGCACCAACGTCTGTAGCCGCAGCCTGCGGCTGCTGTGCCGGTCTTCCAGCGTATGGCTTTCGGTCTTGTCGATGACACCGGGCTTGTCGATCATTCCGGGGCTCCTTGATGGCTCTCATGTACCACGTGGTTTTGCCCGTGTCGTCGGCAGCGCCTCTTCCGGCCGCTCCGGCCAGGGGTGGCGGGGATAGCGTCCACGCATCTCGGCGCGCACGTCCTTCCATGAGCCCACCCAGAAGCCGGGCAGGTCGCGTGTCGTCTGGATCGGCCGGTGCGCCGGTGACGTCAGCTCCAGGAGTAGCGGCAGGCGGCCTCCGGCGACCGCCGGATGCTGCTTGAGCCCGAACAGCTCCTGCACGCGGATCGTCAGGACCGGCTCCTCGCCTTCATATTGGATGGGATGTTTTTGACCGGTCGGCGCCTCGAAATGCGTTGGCGCAAGCCGGCTAAGATCGCGCTGCAGCTCGTGTGGTACCAACGACATCAGGCCGTTCGAAAGCCCGGCCGCAGAAACCTCGGAAAGGCTACGGGCATCCTCCTGGAAGGGAGCGAACCAATCTTCCAGCCGAGAAAGCAGAGCATCGTCGCTGACATCGGGCCAGGGATCACCGATCGTCCGATGAAGAAAACCGATCCGTTCGCGAAGCTGCATGGCCTCCTTTGAGAAGGCGAGCTGATCAAGCCCCAATTCGCGCACGCCCTCTATCAGCGCCTGAGTGACGGCGGCTCCGGAAGGACGCGGCAAGGGCGTCTCTTCGAAGACGATTGCGCCAAGCCGAGTTGCCCGCCGCGCCCGCACCTGCCGGCTTTGCCGGTCGAAGAATATCTGGTCATCGGTTCTGATCTCGCCAGGCAGTTCGGCTTCGATATCCGCACGTGTCACTTCCGCCGCCGCCAGAATCCGCCCCTGCGCCGCGCGCCCGGTGAGATCGGCGATGACGAGCATCTGGCTGCCGGCGAGCCGCTCGGTCTCCGGCAGTTCCGCTCCCCGCCCGTTCACCATGACGAATCGCCCGCGCCCCCCGCGCTGAAGCGCGATCCGATCTGGGAATGCGTGCAGCAGCAGCTGACCCGCCAATACGGGTGCGGCTGTTGTGACGGGATCGAGGCCGGCGGCCAGCCGCCCCGCCAGCCGCCGCGAGGCGTCGGCTCTGTCACCGCGCTCGGCTTTGAATCGCCGCAGCCGGTCGTCAATGTCGATGCTCGATCCGCCAAGCCCCTGTTCGGTCAGGAGCACGGCAATCATCGCCGCCTCCCGGGCATGGCCCGATTCGCCTGATGAGACGACCATGGCGGCAAGTCGCGGCGGCAAAGCGAGATCGCGCATCATCTTGCCACGGGCAGTCAACGCGCCATCCTTGTCGAGCGCTCCGAGCTGACCGAGCAGCGCCCGCGCTTCCTTAAGCGTCGTTTCCGGCGGCAGATCGACGAAGGCAAGGGATGCGGGATCCTGGACCCCCCAATGCGCGAGATCGAGCACCAGGCCGGAGAGGTCGCTGGAGAGGATCTGCGGCGGTGTGAAAGCCGGCAGTGCCGCCGTCTGCCCCTGGTGCCACAGCCGGATGGCGATGCCGGGCTCGGTTCGTCCCGCGCGGCCGGCCCGCTGATCGGCCGAGGCTCGCGACACCCGCACCGTCTCGAGCCGCGTAATCCCGGTCGAGGCCTCGAAGACCGGCAGACGCTGCAATCCGCTGTCGATCACGATCCTAACACCGTCGATGGTGATCGATGTTTCGGCGATCGAGGTGGCAAGAACGATCTTGCGCATTCCCTTGGGCGCCGGGCGAATCGCTGCATCCTGCTCCTTCTGGCTAAGATTGCCATAGAGAGGGGCAATCAAGGTTTCGGGCCCGAATCGCCCCTGCAGGCGCTCCACGGTGCGCGTGATTTCCGCCTGGCCGGGCAGGAAGGCGAGGATAGAGCCGTCCTCATCGGCGTGAGCCTCGATAATCACCCGCGAGACGGCGTCCTCGATGCGCTCGCCGCCGGCCCGGTCCTGATAGCGGATATCGATCGGAAAGCTGCGTCCCAGGCTCTCGATGATAGGCGGGTTATCGAGCAGGGCGGCCACACGCTCCACGTCGAGCGTCGCCGACATCACCAGGACGCGCAGATCCTCGCGCAACGCTGACTGCACGTCGAGCGCCAGCGCCAGCCCGAAATCGGCATCGAGCGACCGCTCATGGAATTCGTCGAAAAGCACGGTCGAGACGCCGGTCAGTTCCGGATCGTCGAGGATCATCCTGGCGAAAACCCCTTCTGTCACCACTTCGACCCGGGTCGCCGCCGATATCCTGCTGTCGAGGCGCATACGGTAGCCGATCGTTTCGCCCACCTTTTCGCCGATGAGCGACGCCATCCGGCTGGCTGCGGCTCGCGCCGCTAGCCGCCGCGGTTCGAGCAGGATGATCTTGCCGTCGCCGCGCCAGGGCTGATCGAGCAGGTAGAGCGGCACCAGCGTCGTCTTGCCGGCGCCGGGAGGCGCGGAAAGAACGGCGCGTCGCTGCTCGGCCAGCGCCGCCGCGACGGCTGGCAGGACATGCGAAACCGGAAGCTCCGGCAATGATGCAGGGATCGTCACTTGCGGCCCGCCACCGTCTCATAGGCAAGGATGGCGCCGGCGAGATCCTCGAGTGCTGCGCCGACCGATTTGAACAGTGTAATCTCCTCATCATGGCTTCGTCCGCCATGTACGCCGCTGACGAGTTCGGCAAGCTCCGATTGGATATCGTTCATGTCAAGCACGCCGCTTTTAATCGGCTGAACGATATCGCCGGCCTCGCTGGTGGCGCCAGCGCGGGTATCGACATGGACCGGAGCGCGGCGAATGGCTTCGTCGTCGCTTTCGCGCATGCTCGGTTTGAAGGCGCCAACGAGGTCGAGATGTGCGCCCGGCTTCAGCCATTCGCCCGATACCAGCGGTTCGCTGGAAAGTGTGGCGCAGGAAATGATGTCGGCTGTCCGTGCCGCCGCTTCCCTGTCGGTGACGGCTCTAGCATCGAAGCCCAGCACTCGCGCTTCCGCCGCGATCTTCTCCGCCGCCTGCGCGTTGCGTCCCCAGATCCTGTATCTCTTTATGGGCCGGGTCGTGCCGTGGGCGAGCATCAGGTTGAGCGACAGCCGCCCGGTTCCGCAGACGAGCAGTTCTTCCGCATCCGCTCGGGCGAGATATCGGGCGGCGAGCGCCGATGCCGCCGCTGTCCGCCGCGCCGTCAGCTCGCCGCCGTCGATCACGGCCAACATCTCGCCGGTCGCGCCTGAGGAAAGAAGATAGGTCCCTGAAATTGCCGGCAGGCTTCGCTGTGCATTGCCGGGAAAGACCGAAACCATCTTCACCCCGGCATAACGCCCGGGAACCCAGGCCGGCATCAGAAGCAGCGTTGCGTTCTCTTCACCGGGTACGTCCATCTCGTGGTGATGGCGCACCGGCATCACGCACTCGCTCGCAAACATGGCGGCGATCGCTTCGATCAGCTCGGGCCAGGGCAGGGCCGCGCGCGTCTGTTCTTCGTTGAGGACAAGCATTCTTCACTCCGCCGGATCGTTCTTTCGGCCAAATTAGCGAGGGGCGTACGTGAGACGCAAGCGCCCTGGAATTACAGCTGCAGGTTTCCCATATAGGTCATGACAACGCCTTCGAAGCGATTTGTCCGAGATTCGGTTAAGACAGACCCTCAGAACTGCCCAATCGGGCGGCAATTTTGCGGGTTTTCAAAGACGGTAACAAAAAGCTAAGCA
>NZ_JBXSOL010000026.1:0-81904 GCF_057784555.1 Rhizobium sp. CNPSo 3670 | reverse complement strand
GGGCGACTGCTGCTTGACGAAGAGCGGCTACCTTCCCCACGCGACGTTCATTCCCCTTACGGGTTAGTGAGAGACTGTCGGCCGACGCGTCTGGGAGGTTGGGTCTCAGCCCGTTTATTGCAAATTGGAAGCGCCCCGAAGATGCAGCTGGACACCAGCTCTCACATTGGCTGATTCTGCAGGGGAGGGGAACTTGCCGAAATTCTGAACTCAATCGCGATTGATCAACCACAGCGATGAGTGTTGACTGTCCACTGCAGCAGCCGGTGGGCCGCATTGCGATCTGCATATTGGTGCTGCTAAACCGCGAGGCGCCCGTTGTGCTCGAACTAGAATAGAGCTTTGGTATTTCGACGCGATCCTCTGGTCTAGCTCAACGCATGGCCCGCAAGGCCATATACCGCCGGTTCGTTCGCCTTTCGGTTCAGGAACGGGCCGCCTTTGGACATGGTCGTAACGGTCTCGGAGATAGCCAGCCGGCTCTGTTGAAGAAAGTGGGCAAACGGTCCTTTTTCTCGCGTATCGACGCGGGCGAATTGGCCAGTGAGGTCTTTCAGATGCACGGCCGCGAGATGGATCGCGTCACGATCATTGCTCGCGACGACAGGGCCGACTACATGACCGCGCCCGAACTCGCGGCACATCGAATAGCCTACCATTGCACCCTCACGCCGGAGCACACAAATAGATGCGCCTTCTGAAAGGAGTGTAAGCAGTCGACTCCTATCCGTTCCGAAGGCGAACGTGTCCAAGGCGAAGATCTCTTCAATCTTATCACGCGGCAGTTCACTTAATTCAGCGTCCAAAGGTGGCAGTGCGGGAAGCGCCGCAGCGACGTCTCCCTGATGCTGGTAGACCGTTGCTTCCGCTGTGAAACCGAGTGACACATAGAGCTTATGGGCGGCGATAGTCGAGTTCAGCGCCAGCCTGCGCTCGCCGCACTGCTCGAACACTTGCTGCATTAACCAGCGGCCGGTCCCCTGCGCCTGCGTGCGGGGTGATGTGATTACCACACCGATGGTGGCGAAATCGTCTCCGTGGGGAAACCACATTGCACTTCCAAAGACGCGTCCAATTCCATCGACGGCCGCGATACCGCGGCCGGCGCGGCGCAGGAACTCCCAATCCTTGAAGCGGTGCGGCCAGCCGACACCCGTCGACAGGGCATGAAGCAAGCTTACGTCAACACTATTGATATCCTGCGCGATTAATTCAAACGATTTCAGGCGCACCGACTTTTGCATTTTCGCTTATTCCGCTCCCTTCTCCCCATCGTCTACGTCAGCTCAACGCGGCACCGCGGCGTCTTCCGATCCTTGGATCAGCCTGCCATCCTACTACAATATTTACATGCGGAGAGCGGCAGGTTCGGCTTACTCTTAGCGATTTTTCGAGATTTTCAGCCAAAACGGACGGCCGTTCAACAGGAACGACTTACCTCTCCCCCAGATGCCATCCAGATCAGTCCCAAGGTATATTGTGATCCCACAGGAACCGCTTAGGCCACAAGCGTGGCTTTCGAAGCAGCCGGTGCCGGGGCAGAACGGTCTGTCAATGGTAACTTGGGGCCTGGGCAAAAGACGTCTCGCCCAAGATCCGCGTGAGTGACCGCTGGCGATGAGCCACGGCGGCACGCCACTGGAACATCGCTTCTATGATCTTACGGGCGCAACGCTGGAGGCCGAAAAATCCTGAAGCGCTGCGTAGCTTTAGCGTTAACAGAATATCCTTTGGTTTGCGGCTTACAATACAGGCGATCATTGCGAAACGCGTTCACTTGTGCCGCACTCCTCCGGCACAAGCAGGCATATACTCGATGAATTCCGATCGGATGAGCATAAGGGCTTGCTGCGATGAAATTTGCTTCCTATTGGCATGATACTTCCACTCCATTTGCAGGAGGCATCGCGGGTCCGGTTTCTGGGGATTTCGAGGTTGCGGTGATCGGTGCGGGCTTCACGGGCCTGAATGCTGCGCGCAAATTGGCGCAATCCGGCAAGAAAGTTGCTCTGCTGGAAGCCGAGCACGTTGGGTATGGTGCGTCCGGGCGCAATGGCGGGCACCTGAACAGCGGTCATTTCGCAAGCTTCGGCGCCGCCAGGCAGCATCTCGGAGAAGACCGGGCGCGCCGCTTGTGGCGGGCCTATGACGACTCGATCGACATGATCGAATGTATCATCGAGGAAGAAAAGATCGCCTGCGAATTCCGCAGGGGCGGCAAGCTCAAGCTAGCTTCGAAGCCGTCTCACGTCAGTAAGCTGCAGGCGATGTCGGAAGAAATCCGTCGCGAAGTCGACCCATCAGTCGAGTGGCTGACACGCGAGGACCTCCGCAAGGAAGTGATATCGGACGCCTTTCATGGTGGAGTTCTCTACCCGAAATCCGCAATGATGCACATGGGACGCTACGCCAACGGCGTGGCGGAGGCGGCCTGCCGCCACGGTGCGGCGATCTGGGAGCGGAACCCGGTCACCGCCCGGGAGCGCGCGGAGAATGGTTGGCGGCTGACCACACCGACCGGCTCACTCACAGCCCGCCAGGTCATCCTGGCGACCGATGCCTATACGCCAGGCGTGTTTAATTATTTCCGCCGAAGACTGATGCCAATCGCTTCCTTCATCATTGCGACACGCCGGCTCACCCCGCAGGAGGTCGCTGCGACAGTTCCGGGTAACCGCAACTTCACCAATTCTCTCAATATCTCCAACTATTTCCGCCTCACGCCGGACAACCGCATGCTGTTCGGGGGGAGGGCGAGATTTTCGGCCGTGTCCAATCAGAAAACCGACGTCAGCTCGGGCCAGCTTCTGCGCCAACAGATGGTGAGCATCTTTCCGCAGCTCGCTGACGTCGAGATCGACTATTGCTGGGGCGGCCTCGTCGGGTGCACCCAAGACCGTTTTCCTCGGGCGGGCAGTGCCGACGGGGTGTTTTACAGCATGGGTTATTCCGGTCATGGAGCCCAGTTGTCGACTTACATGGGTAGTGTGCTAGCGGATTTAGTCATGGGCCGTAAAGGTGGCAACCCGCTAGAGGGTTTCGATTGGCCCGCCGTTCCGTTTCATACCGGAAATCCGTGGTTCATGCCTATCGTGGGCACCTACTACCGCGCAAAGGACCTGCTGTTTTGATCGATCTTCGCCATTCTATCATCGCCCTGAAAACGACTACTGTCTGGGATCGTGTCGTGGCCGGCGATCACTCCACTCGAGAGCCAATTACCACAGTGATCGCTTCAAGTTGTCGAGGATGGCTTGAGCTTCTTTGTAGGTTGAAGGCAATCATCAATGGCGCCTCGGCATCCGTTTGCGGGTACCTGAGGTGAATGCGTAAACTTGATCTCTCAGTGTTTCACCAGCAGGGGAGCATGTCCTCCGCCATACCGAAGACACGCCACGGTCCATCGGCCTTCTCATTCTTCTCAGCATTACGAAATGAGGTAGCTACTCGACAGCACGACGACCGCGGCCGGCGCAGTTATCCTGCGTTATGAGTTGGTCGAGGCGTGACCTTCACCGGCCGCAGCAATGCCGCGGCCATCAGGTGCCGTGGCTGGAAGGATTTGCGAGAAGTAGACCGGTCAGGATTGGCGATCTCGAACAGAAGATCTTTTGCGGCTTGACGCCAAATCAAAGTTACTTAATCTAAGTATCAACAGGACCCGCTGGGAGGAGGGGCGCGATCCCTATCGCATCATCTTCATCTCCCAAAGCCATGATTCCCGATCGCGCGCCGCCGATTTTCAACAGGATAAGCCATGCCGCTCACCATTGCCCAACGCCTCGATAGTCTGAAGGTCCGTATCGCCGAGCTCGCGCATTGGCGGGACCGGTATAGCAGCCCGATCGATGGCTGGACCTTCGAGGCCGAGCCGATCGCCCATCAGCAGGACTGGCCGCATCGTCAGGGCGTGGTGCATTTTGCTGCGAGCGCTGAAGCGCCGCAGAGCTGGCCGCTCGAAGATATTCGCCTGCAGCTCGATCTCGGCGGTGAGAGCCTGATTACGCTCAGCTATCCCGACGCTGAAAGCGAAACATTCGGCCTCGATCCCTATCACCAGGAATTCCCGGTGAAGGACCGACGCTTTTCGATCGCGGCGGAAAGCGTCGCCCGCTTTCCTTTCGGCGAGCCGAACCGGGCGCCGCGGCTGAACAAGGCCCGGCTGATCTGGCTCGACGGTCCCGTTCACCGCCTGCATCTTCTCCTGAAGCAGATCACCGAGGCGGTCGGCGCGCTCGGCGAGCATGAGGTCGTGCCGCATCTGGTCGGCGCCGCGGAGCAGGCCTTGCGCAGCCTCGACTGGCCGTCGGATACAGCGGCCTACATCTCCCGCACGTCGGGCGCCGTCATGCAGCAGAAGATCTGGGAACTGCCGGAGCTTGTTTCCGATCCGGCCGGCCTCACCGACGAGCAGAGCGCTTCGGCCGCCGCTGCCTTCGAGGTCCTGACGGTGCGGTTGAAGGAGCTGCAGCAGCGCTTCCCCCCGAATGGGGAACTGGTGCTGACCGGCCACGCGCACATCGATCTCGCCTGGCTCTGGCCCTATCGCGAGACGCGGCGGAAAATGCGGCGCACCTTCAACACAGCGCTCTCTCTGATGGAGCGCTCCGCCGAATTCCGCTTCAACCAGTCGACCGCCCATTATTACGCGCAGATGGAAGAGGAGGACCCCGAGCTTCTAGAGCGCATCAAGAAGAAGGTCGCGGAGGGGAAATGGGAAACCGTCGGCGGCATGTGGGTCGAGCCCGATACCAACATGCCGACCGGCGAAAGCCTTGTGCGCCAGGTGCTCTACGGTCAGCGTTATTTCGAAAAAACCTTCGGCGCCCGCCACACGGTCTGCTGGCTGCCGGATTGCTTCGGCTTCTCCGGCGCGCTGCCGCAGATCTTGAGGCAGGGCGGCATCGACAGCTTCTTCACCATCAAGGTCAATTGGAGCGAGACCAACCATATCCCCTCCGATCTCTTCTGGTGGAAGGGCCTCGACGGCAGCCAGGTGCTGACCCACACCTTCGACAATCCGATGCAGGGCTACAACGGCTTCGTGCAACCCGATTGCTACCTGCCGACGTGGAAGAATTTCCGCGGCAAGGCGCAGCATCACGCCTCGCTTCTCGCCGTCGGCTATGGCGACGGCGGCGGCGGGGTGACGCCTGAAATGGTGGAGCGCGAAGTGCAGCTGCGCGATTTTCCCGCCATTCCGCAAGCGCGCTGGGGCACGGTCAAGGGCTTCTACGAGCAGGCGCATCGCAGCGCATCGGAGAAGAAGCTCCCCGTCTGGGACGGCGAAATCTATCTCGAACTGCATCGCGCGACGCTGACGACGCAAAGCGGCGTCAAGCGCAAGCACCGCCAGGCCGAACGCGCGCTGATCACCGCCGAGACCCTCGCTTCGCTCGCCCATATGCTCGGGGCAGAAAAGCCGAAAAGCCTCGAGGCGGATTGGCGCGTGGTGCTGAAGAACGAGTTCCACGACATCCTGCCGGGTTCGAGCATCCGCGAAGTCTATCAAGATGCGGAGCAGGAACTCGGCGGCGTCATCGACCACGCCAAGGCCGAGCAGGCCAAGGCTTTGCAGACCCTTTCGGCCAATTTGCCGAAGGGCGGGGTCGCTGATGCCCTCATTGTCGTCAATCCCTCGCTTGCGCCGCGGCCGGTGAGCGCCACGCTTGCCGACGGCACGGTACTTTCGGCCGCCGATATCGTCGCTCCCTTATCGGTCGCAGTCTTCGACAGGCAGGCGCTGAAGCCGGCGGGTGGGCTGAAGGCCGGCGCCGATCGCCTCGAAAACGATCATCTCTCGGTCGTAATCGGCAAGGACGGGGCTATTGCCAGCCTCATCCACAAGGCGAGCGGCCGCGAAGCGGTCGCCGGCTCAGCCAACCAGCTCTGGGTCTATCCGGTCGACAAGCCGCGCAACTGGGATGCCTGGGATATGGACGCCGATTACGCCGAAAAGGGCGTCCGCCTCGAAACCCCCGAAGGCATCAGCCTCGTCGAAAGCGGCCCGCATCGTGCGGCAATCCGCGTCATCCACCGTTACCGGCATTCGAGCGTCACCCAGACCTATGTCTTGAGGGCCAACGCCAAGCGGCTCGACATCGAAACGACGATCGACTGGCACGACCGGCGCACCCTGCTGCGCACGCTGAACCCGGTCGACGTGCAGGCTCGCAAGGCGACCTTCGAATGCGCCTTCGGCGTGGTCGAGCGGGCGACACACACGAATACCTCCTGGGAGCAGGCGATGTTCGAGGCCGCCGCCCATCGCTTCGTCGATCTCAGCGAGCCCGGCTTCGGCGTGGCACTCCTCAATAATGCCAAATACGGCCACAGCGCCCGCGGCAATGTGATCGGCATGAGCCTGGTGCGCGGGCCGATTTATCCCGATCCGCTCGCCGACGAAGGCGAGCAGAGCTTCACCTACGCGTTGATGCCGCATGAGGGCGCCTGGCATGAAGGCGGCGTCCTCGACGAGGCGCTCGATCTCAACCAGCCGCTGGTGACGGCCGAAGCCAGCGGCCTTTCCGCCGGCAATTTCGCGCCGCTTGGCGTCGAGGGCACTCCGGTCGCACTTTCGGGCCTGAAGCCGGCGGAGGAGGGCGAAGGCCTGATCCTGCGCCTTTATGAACCGGCCGGCCGGCGTGGCCGACTTTCCCTCGCCCTGCCTTCCGGATGGGCGGCGTCGCAGCCGCTCAACATTCTCGAAGAGCGTATGGAGCGTAAAGGCCCCGCCGACATCATGCCCTTCGAGATTCGGAGCTGGAGGTTGCGAAAGGGCTGATCAACCATCCGCGACGTGCGGTATGAACGGGACAAACTGGACAAATTGGTCATTTGATACTATATCAGTTCATCTAAGAACGGAGATAGTCTCATGGCTGGTTCTGAGGTCCGGCTGCATCGTGCCCGTCAGGCAAGGGTCGCCGACCGCGTCGCCGCCAAAGTTGCCGACGTGCTGAAAGCCGACGCCGCATTCGAGTCCGGCTCGGCGGCCCTGTCTGCCAGTATTGCGGGCGCGGCGGCTGCGGCCATCGTCGATCTTCCCGTCAGCGTAAGGCGCGAGCTTAGCAAGCGCCAGGGCGAACTTGCCCGCCGCATTCGTGGCCTGGTGGAGACGTTCGGCGATGCGCCTGCCGGCGGCAAGATCGTGCTCGAGATTCCGAAAACCGTGGAGCCTTCCGCCGGCGAAGGACTGGGGAAGATCGTTACGGCCGAGGAGGGCGCGCGGTTGCTAGGCGAGCTTGCGGTCGCCCGCAGGCTTGAGGATTGGGCCGGGCCGGTTGCCGGCGCCAGCCAACTCCAGCGCGATTTTGGAATTGCGCGCTCCACGCTCAATCGCTGGCAGCATGCCGGCGAGGTGATCGCACTGTTGAAGGGAACGAGAAAGCACGTCTATCCGATCGAACAATTCATCGACGGGCGTCCCGCAAGGGGCATAGCAACGGTCGCCGCTCTCGTGTCCAATCAGCGGGTGGTATGGCTGTGGCTTTGCCAGCCGAATCCCATGTTGGGCGGGCGCAGGCCCATCGACCTCCTGAAACAGGATCGCGCTGACGAGGTCATCGACGCGGCTCAGACCTATTTCGCCGTGCAATGAGACTCGACAAAACTATCCTTCAGCGCCTCGCCGTCCGGGCTGATGTCACCGACTATGTCAGGATCATCGCGCGCGCCCATGCCGGAACGCCGCTCGGCATGGGTTTCGGCAAGTCGCGGTTTTCGAGCCCAAAGGACAAGTTCCGGCTGCTCTACCTCGCTCAGGACCCCATGACCGCGGTCGCGGAAACGATTGTTCGCGACCGCTTCAAGGTAGGGCCGAGCGAGTGATATTCCAGGAGGAGTTCGACCGCTATTCCGTCCGAAACCCGGGCCCGCTTTTTCTACTCGACCTGCGCTACGAAGGCGCAAACCTGCTCGGTGTCTCGACGGATGCCGTTCGGGCACGGGCGCAGGCGAGCGGACGCCGGCTCAGCCAAGACATCTACCATCGCACCGATTTCGACGGCATTCTCTACATGTCGCGGATCACCAACAAGCAATGCGTTGCCATTTATGACCGCGCCACCGCCAGCCTCGAGGCGGATAGCCCCGCATTGGATCTGCCCCGCCTGTCGGCGCTCGGCCTCATCCTCGATGCGCTGCAGGTCACCGTCATATCAAGGGAATAATCCCGCTCGTCGAGAAGACGTTCCGCAGTCGGCGGACGCGACGCAGAGCGAGCCAGCTGTCATATCCACGTCCTGCGCTCGCTATCCCATCGAAGGTGCAGACTCGGCCAAGGCGATGGCGACGAAGGCTGAGGAAGAGGCCGATGCCTCCGCTGCCCTCGTCCTATACGTCACTCGGTGTCGGTCTGTTGACCATTATCACGTTGATCGGCGCCGCTGTTTTTGGCGCCCGCGTGATCGTAAAGCCGATCGGCGAGATCACCGCAAGCATGAGCGGTCTAGCTGAAGGCAATCTCGATGCCGACATCCCATTCGCCAACCGGCGTGACGAAATCGGCCGGATGGCCCGCGCCGTCTAAGTCTTCAAGCAGAACGACGCCGCCGCGCGAAGGTCATTGAAATGCAGAGGAACGTCGATGTGGTCATCACGGCAGCGGTCACCGGCGACTTCACGCGACGCGCCGCCGCGGAATACGGCTACGAGGATCTCAATCAGTTCGCATTGGGCGTTAATGAACTCGCCGCCGCCGAATCTGGCATTCTCCGGCTTAGGGTCTTTGGGCGCCCGTCGCGGCAACGTAGACGGAATAGAGTGAGCGCGTTGCGGCTATGAACAGACGGTTGCGTCCGGGGCCGCCGAAGGTCAGGTTGGCGACAGTCTGAGGGACGCGGATCTTGCCGATCAGCTTGCCTGCCGAATCGAAGCAGTGCACGCCATCACCGGCACTGGACCAAAGGTTCCCCTGCACGTCAGTCCGAATTCCGTCCGGGATGCCGGTGTCGATGAGGCAGAAGACGCGGCCGTTCGCAAGGCTGCTGCCGTCGACTACATCGAACGCGCGGATGTGGCGTGGCAGGCTTTCGTCGTGGCTTGCTGACGAATCCGCGACGTAGAGGATCGTCTCGTCAGGCGAGAAGGCGAGGCCGTTCGGCTGGATCAAATCCGTGACCACGGCCGCAAGTTTACCGGTCGCCGGATCGAGCCGATAGACGTTGCGCGTCGCCTGCTCGGGCTCGGCCTGATAGCCTTCATAATTCGACATGATGCCGTAGGTTGGATCGGTAAACCAGATCGTGCCGTCCGATTTCACCACCACGTCGTTCGGCGAGTTGAGCCGCGCGCTCTCGAAACGGTCGGCGAGCACGGTGATCGAGCCGTCGATCTCGGTGCGCGTGACGCGGCGCCCACCATGTTCGCAGGAGACGAGCCGGCCCTGGCGGTCGCGCGTGTGGCCGTTGGTGAAGTTCGATGGTTGCCGGTAGATGGAGACGCCGCCATCGGGCGTCCATCGCAGCATGCGCTGGTTTGGAATGTCGCTCCACAGAAGCTGGTTCGCATCGTTGAACCAGACAGGACCCTCTGCCCAGCGGCAGCCTGAATAGAGTTCGTCGAGACCGGCGCTGGTGACGATCAACTGCCGGAAGCGCGGGTCATGGATTTCGTAGATGCTGGCCTCGGCCATGGTGATCTTCCTGATTATCGCATGCCGGCACGGCGACCGCCGGCGAGCATGATCACGCTGATGATGATGAGGCCGGTCATGATGAGGCGGATGCCCGCGCCGAGCCCATAGGTGTTGAGCATGGAGACGACCAGGAACATGAAGAGCGACGCGCCCCAGATGCCTGGCACGTTGGAATCGCCGCCGGCAACCGCTGTGCCGCCGATCACGACGACGGCGATCGAGGTCAGCAGATATTCCGAGCCCATATTGAGTGCTGCGCCGCCGGAGAAGCAGGCGAGCAGATAGCCCGCGACGGATGCGAGCACGGCGCAGAAGAGGTAGGTGACGAACCGCGTGCCGTCGACCGGAATGCCGGCCATGCGTGAGGCGGGCATGCTCTGGCCGATCGCCGAGATCCAGCGCCCGTAGATCGTCTTCTCGAGCAGGAACCAGGCTAGCAGCGAGATGAGTAACGCGACGATCGCCACGTTCGGTACGCCAAGCGTGTTCGTGGTGGTGAATTCGGCAAGCACGCTGGGCGGCTTGATGCGCAAGCCACGGTTCGTCCAGATCGCCGCGGACTGCACGATGAAGCTCATGGAAAGCGTGGCGATGATCGGCGGAATGCGCAGCGCCTTGATGAGCGCGTAATTGCCGAGGCCGACGACGAGGCCGATGAGGATGGCGACAAGAAGCCCGGGCAGGATCAAGCCGTTTTCGACATTCATCAGTTTCAGCGCCACCGTACCGGCAAGTGTCATGGTGGCGGGAACCGACAGATCGATATTGCCGGGGCCGAGCGTGATGACGAACATCTGGCCGATGCCGACGATCACCGAGAAGGCGGCGAAGGTGAGTGCCGCCTGCGACAGGCCGAGCGTGCTGGCGCCGAGGGTCACCATGATCGTCAGGAACCAGACCACGAAGGCGGCAAGCCATGACCAGATCCAGGGTTTGCCGAAAAGGCTGAGGAAGGGCGTCATCGGCGGCGTTTCTCCCGTTTTTCCAGCCGGTTCAGCATGAGGCGCAGCGCGAGCACGATGATCAGGATCGCGCCCTGGGCTCCGATCTGCCAATCCGGCGAGATGCGCAGGAAGGATAGGAACGAGCCGGCGAGCGTCAGCGTCAGCGCGCCGATAACGGCGCCGACAGGGGAGACGCGGCCGCCGATGAACTCGCCGCCGCCGAGGATCACGCCGGCGATCGACAGCAGCGTATAACGCAGCGCGATATTGGCATCGGCCGAGGTGGTGAGGCCGACGAGGGCGATGCCGGCAAGCACCGCGAAGAAGCCGGCAAGGCCATAGGCGATGGCTCGCGCCCCGACAATCGACCAGCCGGCCCGCTCGACCGAGCGCTGATTGCCGCCGATGCCGCGGATCAACACCCCGAGCGAAGACCGCATGACCAGAAGATGGGCGACGGCGGCTATGATGACGCTGGCGACGATCGCCATCGGCGCCAGCGGCGGCTTGACGGTCATCAGAGAGCGCACCCAATCCGGCGCCTGCCCGCCCGGCGCCGGCAGCAGCAATACGGCAAGTCCACCCCAGACGAAGCTCATGCCGAGCGTGACGACAATGGACGGCAGGTCGCGCAGGTAGATGATGACGCCGAGGGCCGCATAGGCCGCGATCGCTCCCGCAAGGATCAGGATGCCGGTCGCCGGGTGGTCGCGCAGAAAGGTCGCGCTCACACAGGCGACGAAGCTGACGAAGGTGCCCATCGACAGATCGAGATCGTTCACCGTCATCACAAGCATCTGGGCGATCGTCGCAAGCGCGATCGGCACAGCGAGATTGAACAGCAGGTTGAGGCCGACATAGCTCATGGCGCGCGGCTGCAGCCAGAATACGGCGGCGAGCAGCAGTGTCAGCGAAAGGGTGGGAATGGCAAGACGCAAGGCGTCGGATGACAGCCGGACCATCATGCGGCGACCCCCTCGAAGGATGCGGCGATGATGTTCGTCTCGTTGACGGCGTCGCCGGCAAGTTCGGCAGTGATGCGGCCTTCGCGAAAGACGTAGACGCGGTCGCAGAGACGCACTTCGTCCATTTCAGTCGAATACCAGATGAAGGTGCGGCCGCGCGAAGCTTCGTCGCGGATGATGGCGTAGACCTCCTGCTTGGTTCCGACATCGACGCCACGCATCGGATCATCCATGAGGACGACCGGCGCATGCGTAGCAAGGGCGCGGGCAAAGAGCACCTTCTGCTGATTGCCGCCGGAAAGCGACAAGATGCGGTTGGCCATGTCGGGCGTACGGATTTCGATCCGCCGCCTCCAGTCGGCGCCCTTGGCCTCCTCTTTATCAGCGGCAATGAGGCCACGCCGCGACAGGTCACTGAGCGAGGCGACGGAAAAGTTGCGCAGGATGCTCCAGAGTTCGAAGATGCCGTTGAGGCGTCGGTCGCCGGCGACGAAGGTGACGAGCGGATCCCGCTCGGGCAGCCAGTTGCCGGACTTGGCGGCGTGCAGGGCAAGCAGAAGCTCGGTCTGCCCGTGGCCGGCAAGACCTGCCAATCCGATGATCTCGCCCTTGCGGGCCGAAAAGGGACGGCCCGCCGTCTGATGGGAGAGAACGAGCGGAGCGGCGGATTGCTGGCGCGCCGGGCGCTGCCCCGTCTCCTCCTTCGCAACGCTGCCCATGGCCTCCACCAGACCATGATGGTCGAAGCCGTGGGCGGGGCGTTCGGCAACGACGCGGCCGTCCTTCATGACAACGATGCGGTCGGAGGTTTCGAGGACCTCGTGGAGGATATGCGAGATAAAAATGACGGAGCCACCGGCCGCGACGAAGCGGCGGACATGGTCGAGCATCTGGCGGGCGAGGCTCGCGTCGAGCGAGGAGGTCGGTTCATCGAGGATCACCAGCCGCGGCGGGGTGCCGGCGTCGGAAAAGGCCATCGCGATCTCGACCATCTGTCGCTCGGCGATCGAAAGGTCTCCCACTGCCCGACCGCTGTCGATGCCGTGGCCGGGGAAGACCGCATCGAGGCTCTTTTCGATGATTTCTGCGGCGCGCCTGCGCCAGCCGAAGCCGCCTAGATCGCGGTGCATGATACGCGTGTTCTCGACGATGGAGAGGTTGGGGCAGAGCGAAAGCTCCTGGAAAACGCAGCGCACGCCGCGGGCTCGTGCCGCGTTGATGCCGTAACGCTCCAGCCGCTCGCCATCGCTCGACACACTTCCTTCATGGGGGGTGAGGCCGCCATTGATCACGCTGACGATGGTGGACTTGCCGGCTCCATTGTGCCCGACCAGCCCGACGCACTCGCCCGACATGACGCGGAGCGTGACGCCGTCAAGCGCCCTGACCGCGCCGAAACTCACCTTGGCGCCATCGACGGCGATCACCGCCTTCAATACCTCATCCATGCTGCCCGCCACATCTGCTCGGAAGGACTGCCGCGCGGCCATTTTCGGCGCGCGCGGCAATCGCCGGGAGAGTTACTTTGCCGACTCGATGACCTTGATCGCGTCTGCCTGCGTGTATTCCACATTGGCGACGCCGCCGGCCTGGGTATTGGCGAGGTTCGTTTCGAGATTGTCCTGGTCGATGCGCAGGAACGGCACGACGAGATCCTTCTTGACCTGCTTGCCGTCGAGGATTTGCTGGGCGACCCAGAAGGCGAGGGTGGAGACGCCTGGCGCGATGGACACCGACATCGTCTCGTAGCCCTTGGCGTCCTTCTGTTCCTTCCACCACTTCAGCTCGTCTTCGCGGTTGCCCATGATGATGATCGGCATCTTCCGGTCGGTCGCGGCGATCGCTTGTGCGGCCCCATAACCGTCGCCGCCCTGCGTCACAACGCCGACGATGTCAGGCAGGCTCGGCAGGATGCCGGCGACTGCCTTCTGCGCCACGTCCTGCGCCCAGTCGCCGTGAACGGAACCGACGATCTTGAACTGCGGGAACTGCTTGACGCCTTCGTGGATGCCGGCCGAGATCTCGTCATCGACGAAGACGCCGGCAAGGCCGCGGATCTCGAGCAGATTGCCGCCCTGTGGGAGTTTCTTCGACAGATATTCCACCTCGCTGCGGCCCATTTCCTTGAAATTGACAGCGATGCGCCAGGCGCACGGTTCGGTCACGATGCCGTCGAAGGAAACGACGGTGATGCCTGCGTCGCAGGCTTCCTTGACCGCGCCGTTCAGCGCCGTCGGCGAGGCGGCGTTCAGCACGATCGCGTCATAGCCCTGCAGGATCATGTTTTGGATCTGCGCCGCCTGTTCCGTCGCCTGGTTCTCGGCAGTGGTGAAAGGATCGGCCGCGGCAACGACGCCTGATTTTACGGCTTCGCCCGTCACCTTGCTCCAGCTCGTCAGCATCGCCTGGCGCCAGGAGTTCCCGGCATAATTGTTGGAAAGAGCGATCTTCTTGGCCGACGTGTCGGCAAAGGCGGATACGGGCATGGCGGCGCAAGCAAGAGCGGCCGATGCCAGAAGCATCTTACGGATTGTCATGTCTTCCTCCCTCATGATCGCGCCGGTCGGCGGATCGCTTCACTCGTGCCGGCCAAACCAGACCCGAGTGAAAATTGTTCTTGCACTGAGCTTCCTCCTCTCAGTAAGGGCAGGATGCGGGAGATCGGACTGCCTGTACAGGGGCAAGGCGGCAACTCGTTTGCGGGTTTTGCGCAACAAGCTGCGGGTTTACGCAAGACGGCGGCCCATTTGCGGGCGCTTACTGGGAAACGATCACGCCGGGTTGAGGAGCCTGTCGTGACGGGGGAGGAACTGACAATGCTGCATCTCGCACCGGCAGCCCTGTTCGACCACTATCTCGGCATTTCCCGGCTGCTCGCGGGCCAGCTCGACTTCCGCTCGGCGATCCGATCGGTCGCTGCCGAGGTCGCCCACATCATCCCCCACGACCATCTCGACGTCTGCGTGCTGCTCGAAGGCGGCAACTATCACACGGCCTATGAAACGGGCATCGAGACCGCCTGGGGCGAGATCGCCGGCGCGCCTGTCGTCAACAGCCCCATCCGTTCGCTGCTGCGAGGTGAGGTCGATTTTCTGCTCACGGACGATGCCATGACAGACCCGCGTTTCCATTTCGAGGGCGCGTTCAAGCGGCCGATCGTCGAACAATCGCTGAGGAGCCGGTTGCATGTGCCGATGAAGGTGCAGGGCACGATCATCGCGGCCCTTTCCTGTTCGTCTCACAGGGCGGGCGTCTATACGATGGAGGACGTCGAACGCGCCCGCATCATCGCCGATCTGCTGACGCCCTATTTCTTTGCGCTGCAGGCGGCCGAGCAGGCGCAACGCTCGGCGATCGTGGAGGCGGAGGCACGCGCCCGCGAGGAGGGGCTGCGTCAGGGCGCGCTGAAGCTGACCGAAGCCCTGGAGCAGGAACGCCAGCGAATCGGCATGGATCTTCACGACCAGACGCTTGCCGACCTGACGCGGCTTGCCCGGCGAATCGACCGGCTGTCGCGCAACGGCGAGGTGACGCCCGAGGCGCTCGAACCCGTTTCGCGATCGCTGCAGCATTGCATGCAGGATCTGCGGCAGATCATCGAGCAGGCAAAACCCTCCGTGCTCCAGCTCTTCGGCCTCGCTCAGGCGATCGAGCATCATCTCGACCGATCGACCCGCGACACCGGGTCGGGCATCGAATGGGGCCTCGTCGACGAGACGAATGGGGCGCTCGAAAGGCTGGAGCCGACCGTCAGCGTCGCCTTGTTTCGCATAGCGCAGGAGGCGATCAACAATGCCGTGCGCCATGCCGCCCCGCTGGCGATCATGGTGCGGCTCGAAGCCGACGACGAACAGCTGGCGATCGAAATCTCCGACGACGGAACCGGGCTTGCCAAGACGCGGGGACGGATCGGCGGCGGCATCGACAATATGAAGACACGCGCGCGGCTGATCTCGGCGCGCTTCACGACCGGCCCCGGCCATAATAATCGCGGGACCGCGGTGCGCGTCGTGCTGCCGCTGGCGCCGAGCGGCCCGGCGGGCGAGCCGGACTGAGGAGAAAGAAAAGATGAAGGTTCTGATCGTCGAGGACGACCCGCTGCACCGGTCCTATCTGCACGAAGCCGTTAACGCTGCCCTGCCGGAATGCGACACGGTGATCGAGGCGGAGAACGGAACCGCCGGCGAGAAGCTCGCCCGCGACCACAAATCGGCGCACATCGTCATGGATCTGCAGATGGCGAGCCGCAACGGCATCGAGGCGGCGCGGACGATCTGGAAGGAGCGCCCAGAGACCCGCATCCTGTTCTGGTCGAATTATTCGGACGAGGCTTATGTGCGCGGCGTCTCGCGCATCGTGCCGGATGGCGCCGCCTATGGCTATGTGCTGAAATCCGCCTCTGACGAGCGATTGAAGCTTGCGCTGCGCTCGATCTTCATCGAGAGCCAGTGTGTCATCGACCGCGAAGTGCGTGGTCTGCAGCAGAAGAGCCTCGGCCAGACCAACGGCTTCACCGATTCCGAATATGAGATCCTCGTTGACATAGCCCTCGGTCTGACTGACCGGGCCATCGCCAAACGCCGGAGCCTGTCGCTGCGCAGCGTGCAAAACCGCCTGCAGCAGCTCTACGACAAGCTCGACGTCTATCAGACGGCTGGCGACGACCACGAGGACGGCCGCTTCAATCTCCGCGCCCGCGCCGTCACGATTGCTTTCCTGCGCAAACTTCTGAATTACAGCGCTCTGGAACGCGCTGAGGCGGAGCTGCAGGAATGGCTTGATGGAAAGTAATCTCCCGAAGGATCGGCGACATAGGCGAGCTTTTCTTTTGGGGCGCAGCCGTTTCAAGGCTGCTGCTTGACGCTCGATACACTCGACATCAAAATCGCGGTTTCGAAGGTGAGCCGGCTGTATCGCTTTCACATCGTCGCTCGCCTCAAAAGGATTGGCCACGGGGATTGACCAGCCGCCGACTGACACCGCTGGTCGCAAGCTTGCGAGGCAACGCAGTGAATAAATTGTTCTCAGCAGCCGGTTCTTCTCGCGACAGCCCATCCCAGCGCTGGAAGTTCCCGTTGCTGAGCAACCGCCGCCCGTTACGTCGGCCGCTGTTGCTACTCGCCCTGCTTGTCGCAACGATTGCGGTTTCTTACCTTGACATCCGCCAATCCGAATCTCCAACCGAGGACTTGGGAAAGGGAGCGCTCAACAAGGCTGCCCCTTCGCCACGCCCAACCGTCCACTCTGATTCGGCTGCTTCTTTTCTTCGCCCGACGATATCCATATCGCGGCATCTGATGGAGGTCCCAAAGCTCGACCTGGCAAGTCAGTTTCTGCGGATGTGGCTGGTCTCGGGCGCCAATATTTGCAGCGCTCTCCGAGAGGCCGGCATAGAGGTGAGCGAATGGAAAGCCGCATCGATGCGCAATCGCGACTATGAATGTTATTTTCAGCGCATCTACGAACGGGACGAAGTGAAGCCGCTGAGCTCAACCTTCCTCAGGATTCGTGGAGATGAGACGGGTAATATTGTTGAGATCCGCGCCAAGATCGTCGGACCTAAGATTGATGCTGAGGGACTTCTCGCCCCTGAAGTGCTGCGCATTTTCGAGATCATCGTGAAGCAGGCATGCTGGCGAGATTTTGAAGATGCGCTTGCGTCGATCCGAAGACTTCGCGATGTCGAGGCCGAACGATTCGGCTCTTATCTCAGCTTCACGCGCGAAGCCGACAGCGAAAACAGATTTAGTTTTGCTCTAGGCCTCAAGGCAGCTCCGGGTTCGCAGGCAAGAACCAGGGCGTATTTTTCGGCAGACCGGTGGCTGGCCACCACGGATCCGCGCATCCCGCGGACATCATCCGCATCGATCGCAATGGCGCGTTCAGATCAGCCGATGGCACTCAATGGCCGAGCAGGTGCCGGCTCCGATTCAAAACCGAGCCGGAACTGCGGCTGAGCGTCAAAGCCCCCAGCGTTGTGAGTAGGGAAAGTGTACCCGCCTCGGATATGACGCGACAGCGGATCAGCGCGACAGGCTGGCTGCCGGTCGAAAAGCGTCGGCTCGGGCGGTGCAATTCTCGACGACGAAATCCACGAAAGCGCGGACTTTGGGCGAAAGCTGGCGATTGGACGGCCAGACCAGCGAGAGCGAGCCGAAGGGCACCATGAAGGAGGTGAGGACGGGGATCAGGCTTCCCGCTCGCATATGCGATGCCGCGACATAGACGGGCAGGTGGGCAAGGCCAAGACCATCCTGCGCTGCCCGCAGCCCCGCGTCCGTATTGTTGAACGTCAGGCTTCGCGGCAGAAGCAGCCGCTCGTACGGCGTCTTGAAGGCCCATGACGCGATACGGCCGCTGGATGGGTATTTGAAATGAATACAGGCATGCCGGGAGAGATCGGCAGGTGTCTCCGGTTGTCCATGGCGCTCGAAATAGTCGGGGCTGCCGCACACGACGAAATGCTGATCGCCAAGGTGGCGGGCGATCAGCCGCGTATCGGCAAGCTCGCCGCTCCGCACCACGACATCCAGACCCTCTTGAACCAGGTCTATGACCCTGTCTTCGAATTCCACATCCAGGTCGATTTCCGGGAAGCACTCGGCAAAGGCCGGCAGTATCGGCATCAGCAGATGGTGTCCGACAATGTGCGGAACGCTGACGCGCAGGCGGCCCCTTGGGCGTTCCCGGCTATGCAGGACGGTTGCCTCTGCGTCCTGCATATCGTCGATGATGCGCTTGTAGCGCTCGTAAAGGACCGCCCCTGCGTCGGTCAGGCTGATGCTGCGCGTCGTCCGGTTGAAGAGCCGCACACCGAGCCGGCTTTCAAGACGCGCCACGGCCTTGCCGATCGCGGACGGCGAAACGCCGGCAACGCGCGCGGCTGCGACATAACTCTGCTGTTCGGCTGCATGAACGAAGGCGAAGAGGTTCGCGAGACTATCCACGGCAAGATCCGATTAGAGACATTTTGTCCTTTATGTAAGGCCACGCACGGCGATTGATCAATATTGCGTAGCGATTATCCTTTGTTCGACAGCGGGAACGGATAGGCCTACCAAGATAAAGGGAGTGGATGGCATGCGGGACTACGCGAGAGAGTTGCCGGAGTACACGGGCATATATATTGGCGAGAACGACCTTTTCCTGGAAATCTTTCGCGGGAACGATCGCTCGGATGAGGCCGATCGACCGCCTCTGCTCTTTGTCCATGGCGCCTTCACTGGCAGCTGGATGTGGAGCAAGTACATTCCGCACTTCATGGCGGCGGGGTGGGATTCTTACTGCATCAATCTCCGAGGTCACTACAAAAGCAGGTCGGTGGATTTCACGAAGGTGGAATTCGAGAACTATCTTGAAGATATTCGTGAGGCGATTTCCGCAATCGCTGGGGAATGTGCCGTCGCTCCTGTTGTGATCGGTTTCAGCATGGGCGGAATCCTCAGCCAGAAGCTGGCAGAAAGCGTTGGCATTGCCGGGCTGGTATTGATCGATTCCAGCATCTCCAGGCAGGTGCATGACGAGGTGCCCTACCAGGATCTTGCGCCTGAGATACCTGGCGTCGTCATTCCCGCGCCGGCGCGTGACGAGCAGTCCAGCCCTGACGAGAAGCCCGACGATATCGCCTTCCAGCGGAAGTACCTGTCGATGGAATCCGCCAGAGCTTTCGGTGTCTTTTCCTTCCATTTCGGAGCCGAGGGGATTTCCATCGACGGCGGCAAGATCACCTGCCCCAGCCTGGTCATCTCAGCTGTCAACGATGACGCCGCCGATCGGCGAGGCCGGGCGACGGCGCGGCACATCGGCGGCGAGTATCTCGGTCTTTGGGGCACGACGCATACGGGTTTGCTGGTCGGCCAAAGGTACCACGAAGCCGTCAGCCGCATCATGATCTGGCTCACGCGCTTCGATGAAAAGAGAGTTCATCCCTCCAGACCGAGGCTCGCCAGCAGGCGGTCGACATAGTCTTCCAGACCATCGACCATATCGAAGCGATCGGGATCGCGCAGCCAGAGCATTTGCAGGCCGTCCATCACGGCGATCAGTTCGGCCGCGATCACCTTGCTGTCGATCCTCTTGTCGATCGAGCCATCGGCGATCGCCCGCTCGAAAGTCGCGGCGATGTCCTTCTGCATCTCCGCAGTGCGAGCGAGAAACCACGCCTTGGCGGGGTGATCCTTCATCAGGCTTTCGGCATTCAGAATCGCGAAAGCTCTGACGACCTCGATCATTTCGGCATTGCGGCGGAAGATCTCGACCATGCCCTTGAGCAGGCCGCTGACATCGGAGCGATAGTGCCCGATGAAATCGGCGCTATCGAGATCGCGCTTGGCGAGGATCGCGAGCAGCAGATCGACCTTGGTGGGGAAATGGTGCAGCAGGCCGGGCAGCGACAGGCCGACGTCCCGGGCGATATCTCCGATCGCGGCATTCTGATAGCCGTCTTCGGCAAAGCGCCGCATCGCCGCGGCCAGGATTTCCGCGCGGCGCTCCTCTCCTTTGGGGGATCGACGCCGTCTTTTCTCGTCCTGTCCCGTCTTCCGTTCTGCCATTATTTCTCCCGTCGGCCTCTTTTAACGGCGATGCGCCGATCCGCAATGCTCCGGCCGATATATCCTCTTCTTCTTACATCAGCTCAGTCAGCTTGACATATTAAAAATACCGAGTAATCGGTAGGTTTAACAGACGGTGCTCGCAGTCTTTGAACGGGAGGTTTGCATGATCGATTCCATTCTCGACGAGATGACGCTCGAAGAACAGGTCTCGTTGCTGTCGGGCGCCGATTTCTGGACGACCGTGCCCGTCGAGCGGCTTGGCGTGCCGAAGATCAAGGTGACGGACGGACCGAATGGCGCTCGCGGCGCGGGCTCGCTGGTCGCCGGCGTCAAGGCGACCTGCTTTCCTGTCGCCATTGCGCTCGGCGCCAGCTGGAATCCCGATCTCGTCAGGCAGATGGGGGTTGCCCTTGCGCGCCAGGCAAAGAGCAAGGGAGCGGCCGTGCTGCTCGCGCCGACAGTGAATATTCATCGCTCCGGCCTCAACGGCCGCAATTTCGAATGTTACTCCGAAGATCCGATGCTGACATCAGAACTCGCGGTCGCCTATATAGAGGGCGTGCAGAGCGAGGGGATCGCGGCGACCATAAAACACTTCGCCGGCAATGAATCCGAGATCGAGCGGCAGACCATGTCGTCCGATATCGACGAGCGGACGCTGCGCGAAATTTATCTTCCGCCCTTCGAGCAGGCGGTGCGCCGCGCCGGCGTAATGGCGGTCATGTCCTCCTATAACCGCCTCAACGGCACCTATACGAGCGAGCATCAATGGTTGCTGACCAAGGTGCTGCGCGAGGAATGGGGCTTCGACGGCATCGTCATGTCCGACTGGTTCGGCTCGCATTCCACGGCCGAGACGATCAATGCCGGCCTCGATCTCGAAATGCCGGGCCCGACGCGCGACCGCGGCGAGAAGCTGGTTGCGGCCGTGCGCGAAGGCAAGGTGGAAGCCGCCACCGTGCGGGCAGCGGCGCGGCGCATGCTGCTGCTGCTCGAGCGCGTCGGCGCATTCGAGAACAAGCCCGATCTCACCGAACGGGCGGTCGATCTGCCGGAAGACCGGGCGCTGATCCGGCGCCTCGGTGCCGAAGGCGCGGTGCTCCTCAAGAATGACGGCATCCTGCCGCTTGCCAAGACCTCGCTCGATCGGATCGCCGTCATCGGGCCGAATGCCGCGAGCGCCCGCGTCATGGGTGGAGGCAGCGCGCAGATCGCCGCGCATTATACGGTGAGCCCGCTCGAAGGCATTCGCGCCGCTCTTTCCAATGCCAACAGCATCAGCCACGCCGTCGGCTGCCGCCATAACCGCCTGATCGAGGTGTTCAAGGGAAAGATCACCGTCGAATATTTCAAGGGGCGCGGCTGCAAGGGCACTCCGCTTCACGTCGACACCGTCCACAAGGGCGAATTCTTCTGGTTCGAACTGCCGTCGGGCGAACTCGACCCCGCCGATTTCTCCGCCCGGATGGTGATGCAATATGCGCCTGAGGAGAGCGGCCAACATGTCTTCGGCATGACCAATGCCGGACTGGCGCGGCTCTTCGTCGACGGTCGGTTGATGGTCGACGGCCATGACGGCTGGGTGCGCGGCGAGAATTATTTCGGCACCGCCAATGACGAACAGCGCGGCGCGGTGACGCTCGAAGCGGGCAGGCCTTACGAAATTGCCGTCGAATATGAGCCATCCACGGCGAACGAGGAGGGCATCAACCTCATCGCCGTCCGCTTCGGCGTCGAAAAGCCGCTCGACGCGGCCGACATCGAAGTCGCCGTCGAAACGGCCCGCAATGCCGATGTCGCGCTGCTCTTCGTCGGTCGCGACGGCGAGTGGGACACGGAAGGGCTAGATCTGCCCGATATGCGGCTACCAGGCCGGCAGGAGGAGCTGATCGAGAAGGTCGCCGCCGCCAACGCCAACACCGTCGTTGTGCTGCAGACCGGCGGTCCCCTCGAGATGCCCTGGCTCGGCAAGGTCCGCGCCGTGCTGCAGATGTGGTATCCCGGACAGGAACTCGGCAATGCCGTTGCCGACGTGTTGTTCGGCGAAGCCGAGCCGGGCGGCCGCCTGCCGCAGACCTTCCCGAAGGCGCTTGCCGACAATTCCGCCATCACAGGCGATCCTGCCGTTTATCCCGGCAAGAATGGGCATGTGCACTATGCCGAAGGCGTCTTCGTCGGCTACCGCCATCACGATATTAGCGCCGTCGAACCCCTCTTCCCCTTCGGCTTCGGCCTTAGCTATAGCCGCTTCCGTTGGGGCGAACCGCGACTCTCCGCAGGAGAAATGGATCCTGAAGGCATAACCGTCAGCATTGACGTCACCAATACAGGCGACCGGCCAGGCTCGGAACTGGTCCAGCTCTATGTGCGCTCGCCATTAGCCAAAGTGGAACGGCCGGACAAGGAACTGCGCGCCTTCGCAAAGCTCTCGCTGCAACCCGGCGAAACAGGCACAGCCGTTATGAAGGTTCTGCCGCGCGATCTGGCCTATTTCGATATCGAGGCCGGCGCCTTCCGGGCCGAACCGGGTGGTTATCACCTGGTCCTGGCGGCGAATGCCGCCGATACAAGATTCGTGCTCCACCTGCCGTCACCGGCCGGCTACGTGCTGCCGCCGACCTCATGATTCCGATGTCGAACGGCCAGGCGACATTGGTTGAGCTGAATGAAAACAGTGCGCAAGAGGCGCTCCGGACTGCCGGGTAAAGCAGGCCGAAATTTTTTAGATTCTCCTCTTGAATGGAAAATCATGCGGAACCAGATCATCGTCGTCGGCAGCGCAAAAGCGGGCCGACGATCAGAGGGGAGACGCAGGTTTCCGACGCGTCTCCAACCCATGTTGCTTTACGGAGGATATGGCTATGAGAAACGAACTTGATTTCGCCCCCCTTTACCGGTCCAGCATCGGATTCGACCGTGTCTTCAATCTCCTGAACAATGCGCAGCGCCTGCAGGCGATCGAGACCTGGCCGCCCTATGACATCGTCAAGACGGGCGAAGACGACTATCGCATTCAGATGGCGGTGGCCGGCTTCGCCGAAGGTGACCTCGACATCACCCAGGAGCGGAACGTCCTTCTGGTGAAGGGGCAAAAGCCCGATGGGAAAGAAGGCGAATATCTGCATCGCGGCATCGCCGGGCGCGCATTTGAACGCCGCTTCGAGCTGGCCGATCACGTCAGGGTCGAGAACGCCTCGCTGACGAACGGTATTCTCTCGATTGCGCTGAAGCGTGAAGTGCCCGAAGCCATGAAGCCGCGCAAGATCGCCATCGGAGACGGCTCCTTTCAGCAGGCGCCTCTTCAGATCCAAGCCGAGCGTCAGGTGGCTTAAGGAGAGCCTCTCCATGAAGTCCCGAATTAAGCCGTTTATCGTGGAGATCAGGAAACGTCGCGGAAGCAGCGGGAAAAATTCGACAAGACCTCTGTTTTCGAGGTCGTTAGGCAAGCTTCGCAGCGCGCACGCCGTTTCTGAAGCGCGATCCTGAACAGGGCTTCCGCGTCGACTGGGGCCGGCGCCATGTGCCGGCCCTTGTGCACAAATGATGCGGACCGAGTTTGCTCTTCCTCGAACTCTCACCCGCGACGAGATCGTTGCGTTTCGCGCCCGCTCCTTACGGTCCGTCTCTGCAGTGATTTGTGACGACCTCATCGCTATCAATTGGTCATGTCATGACTTTTCAAACGGTCATCTTTGCCGCCGTTGCGCTCGCGATGTGAGGGCTTGACGTGTTGGTGCTCCGGGCGATGACGGATCGAACTTGGACGAGCGACATTCTCCAAACTGGCACGAATGGTCCCGCCCTGATCGCCCGGCGCTTTTCGATCGCAGCTCACATCGTCCACAGAAGTGATAGCGGGGCGGCTTGTAGCTTTTCTCCGAATGGGGTCACTCGGTCGTGGTCGTGTAAGACGAGCCCTCGCACGAAACGATCGCCGACCGCCTCTTGTAACTGGCGCAACCCACGAAAATCGTCAGACTTCACCGTTGCCGACGCCTTTACTTCTATCCCAACAACGCGGCCGCGCCGATCCTCGATGATGACATCAACTTCATCTTGATCTCTCGTCCGGTAGTGGGAGAAGGAAAATCATTAGCCGTGTTCTCGGCCAATTTAAAGTCTAAGCCCGGCTAATTTTAATCTATTCCGCGGCTAGATTAAAGCGCGGACGGTCGTATTCTAATCGCACGACCGTCAAATTACAGGCGTTCCGGCGCGGATGAAGATCGAAATACGCCCGTCTTCAATGAGAACTTCCAGGTCTATGGCATGGCAAGGTCTGGCGGCAGGATGGCCAAGCTGGACCGCCCATGCAGATTTCGTCTTCGATGCCTCGAACTAGACGCTTCATGATCGACGGCCCGTCCATCGCGGCCTCATCCACCATTCCGACGGGCGTGCAACACATGTGCTAAGCAACCTTTGTTCGGCCCGTCCCGGAAAGTTCATCTGCGATCAAACCGCATCCGGCTGGGCGCGCAGATTGGTGACGACGCGCCGGTTCTGCACCTTGCAGGAGCGCTCCGTGCAGTCGCGGACTTCGCGGTCGTTTCCGTAGCCCTTGGCCCACATGCGCTTGGGGTCTACGCCCTTCGAGGCGAGATAGGCCATCGCCGCATCGGCGCGCTTCTGCGACAGCGTCTGCATATTGGAGGCGGAGCCGGAATCGTCGGCAAATCCCTGCAGCTTGAGCAGCCAGGTCGGGTTCCTGTTGAGCCAGGCGGCCTGGTTGTCCAAGGTTGCCATGGCGACGGTATCGAGCGCGGCGGAGTCCTGCTTGAAGTAGATCCGTCGGCCGACATTGAGAATGAAATCCTCCTCGCTACCAGCCGCAACGTTCTCGAAACCCGGGGCTGGGTCGTTGGTCTGGCCGGTCATCGGCACCGCGGCCGGTTCTTCCAGGGAGGCGACCTCGGTGGTGGAGCAGGCGGCGAGCGCCAAGAGCATGGCTGCGCCGGCAAGGCGCTTGGTGTATCCGATCATAGCAGACATAGGGGTGATATTCCTCATTCGACCGGAGTTGTTTCGCTAACCTGAGTGGCGCCCTCAGCCTGGTCGGCAATATGCGGCAGAACCTGTACGGCCGTGCCGATGGGGCAGCGCTGGTAAAGATCGATGGCGTCTTCGTTGAACATGCGGATACAGCCGCTGGAGGCGTCCTTGCCAATGCTCCATGGCTCCAGCGTGCCGTGGAACCGATAGCCGGTGTCGACGCCATCGCGATGCAGATACATGGCGCGGGGGCCAAGCGGGTTCTTCGGTGAGCCACCCGAGACGAATTCCGGCAGTTCAGGATGGCGCTTGCGCATCTCCGGCGGCGGCGTCCAGCGCGGCCAGAGCGATTTGGCGTCGATGGTGGCGCGGCCAAACCATTTGAAACCTTCGCGACCGACCCCGACGCCATAGCGGATGGCGGTCTTGTTCTCCATGATCAGGTAGAGAAAATGGTGCCTTGTATCGACGACAACGGTACCGATCGGCTCACTGCTGAAATATTTGACGACCTGGCGATGCCAGCGCTTGTCGATTTTGGTGAAATTGGTGCTGCGGAATGTCACGCCGTTGTCGACGGATGTGCCGTCGAAATAAGAAGCTGCCGCGGCGGCTGCCGGTTTGCTGACGGCGCCGGTCCCAAGCAACGCCAAACCACCGAGCATAATACTCCTGCGTGTCCACACCATCGGCTAAATCCCCCCTGAAAGCCAACAAGCGAAGTGGCAGTAAACCAGATTTTTTATTTGCCTCAATAGAAAACTCCTCTCCCTATCAAGATCGATAGAGAATCTAGGGTCGCCTGATGCTGTATTGCTTCGGTCGTTACTCCGGGCGTGAGAATGTTATGCCGACTGCGTACGGATCCGCAAAGGACAGGAGGCGCGGCCGGAGCCTGCATCGCAGGTGTTCCGTGCCAGCCTTCCAGTGTCGATGCTGGGTGCAACCTCTTCGCGAATGGCCGTGATAGGCAGATCATCGAATAAAAGATGACTGAAATAATCATCTTATGTTGACAAGCTCCACTTCGCTCCATAGGTTCCGCCCGCATCCGTGACGTAGGGACCTAGCAATGGCGCGTGTTTTTTTGAATGTTTCTAATAATCTACCAAAAATTTACAGAGAAGCCCTATTTGCCTCGACAGCGACCCTCCTGGTCAGCTTTGCGGTATCGCCGGCTGCCGCCCAGAGCGCTTCCACCGGTGACACCGCGACGACACTGGAGCCAATCGTCATTCAGGGTGCAGCCTCTGATAGCAAGACCGACCGAACGTCGGTTACCGCAAAGAATAGCGCGGGCGCGACCAAGATCAGCACGCCGCTCGTCGAGACGCCGCGTTCGATCTCGGTGACGACGGAGAAGGAGATCGAGCAGCGCGGCGCCCAGTCGGTCATCGAGGCGGTGCGTTATACGGCCGGCGTGACCACCGGGCCGAACGGCTTCGATCCGCGTTTCGACCAGATCTACATTCGCGGCTACAATGCCACGACAGTCGGCGATTATCGTGACGGATTGCGCCAGCCCTATATCAATTACGGCATGTTCCGCACCGATCCCTATCAGCTGCAGCGCGTCGAGGTGATCAAGGGGCCGGTATCCGTTCTCTACGGCTCCGGATCGCCAGGCGGCCTCGTCAACAAGATCTCGAAGCTTCCGACCGAAGAGCCGATCCGTGAAGTCGGCATTACCTACGGCACCAAAGACCGGGTGCAGGGAATGTTCGATTTCGGCGGGCCGATCAGCGAAGACAGGGACGATTTCCTCTATCGTATCGTCGGCCTCGCCCGCCGCGGCGACACCAATTTCGATATTGCCGACGACCGCTATTTCCTGGCGCCGTCGTTTACCTGGAAGCCTGACGAGGGCACGACCTTCACGCTATACGGCCTGGCGCAGTCTGACGAAACCGACGCCAATGTCGGCGCGATCACCACTGAGGACGGCAGGATTCTAGATCTGAGGGCGAGCGACCCCGACTATGACCACCAGAAAATCAAGCAGCAGCAGGTCGGCTACCGGTTCGAGCATGAATTCGACAACGGCCTGACCTTCCGGCAGAACCTGCGTTATTCGCATCTCGATCTGGAGGCCCGTTACCTCGGCGTTACCAGCTGGACCGGGACCGTCGCGCATCGCGGCGCGAATGCGATCCGCGACGAAATGAACGTCTTTCAGGTCGACAATCAGCTCGAGGCGAAGTTCGATACAGGCTCGCTTGCGCATACAATGCTGTTTGGGCTCGACTACACCAATCTCAAGTCGAGCTTTGGCTATGGCTTCGGAGCCGCCGATCCGGCATTCGACTTCGATGTCGCCAATCCGACTTATGGAGTCTCAGGCACCACGCCGGACTATAATTTCTTGGCTTCCGATGCCGACATGCGGCAGCTTGGCATATACGTCATGGACCAGATCGAGGTCGGAAACTGGCGCTTTAATCTCGGTGGCCGACAGACCTGGGTGAACCAGACGCGAGATTCGACCTTGCCCTCGGTTAGCTCGGAGGATGTCGACAAGAACGCCTTCTCGGTACAGGCCGGCGCGCTTTACCTCTTCGACAACGGCATCGCGCCGTTCGTTTCCTACGCGACCTCCTTCGATCCGGTCACCAACCGATCGGCAACCAACACGATTCTTCCGCCGACGAAGGGCGAGCAATACGAGGTCGGCGTTAAGTACCAGCCTCCGGGCTCCGATATCCTGCTCTCGGCCGTCGCCTATCACACCGTCGAGCAGAACAAGCCGAGGCTCGCCGATCCGCTGACGTTTGCCTACGACTCCCAGGGCGAGGTGACCGGGAAGGGTATCGAGCTTGAAGCCCGCGCGGCCATCGCCGACGGTCTCGATATCATCGCGGCCTACACCTACAACGACTCCGAAGTGACCGGCGGCAACAACGTCGGAAACACTCCGGCCATCACCCCGACCCATGTTGCGAGCCTGTGGGCGAACTACACTTTCCAAGAAAGCAATCCGTTCAACGGTCTGTCGGTTGGCGCCGGCGTGCGCTACATCAGTGAGACCTGGACGGATGTCGCCAATACCTCGAAGAATCCAGCAACTTTCTACGTCGATGCATCCGCCTCCTATGATTTTGGCGCAGTCGACAAGAAATACGAGGGCCTGACGGCTGCCTTCGCCATCCGCAACATCGCCGACGAGCGCGAAACGGTTTGCGAAGAGGGCTTCTGCTATCTCGGCCAGGGCCGCAACATGACCGGCACCCTGAAGTATCGGTGGTAGGCATGGGGGTGGAGATGAACGGGCCCTCAGAGCGTCCTCCGATCGCTGATCATTCCGTCGCCCACCAGGCCGTCGATCTTGACCGCCTGGTGAGCGACGGCCCGTTCGCCTATTGCCGCGGCAAGCTGCTCGGTACTCCCTCGCAGGCGGGCCTCGTCATTCCCTGCCTGGATCTCGTCGACCGCGACGTCTTTGACGGGATCATCGCCCGATATGCCCAGAAGTTTCCGGGCAGTGATCGCCGCGCGATCGTCTCCATGTGGACGCTCTATTATTTCAGCATGCTGACGATCGCGCCGAGCGTCCATATGTTCGTCAACCGCATCGCGCTGCCGATGGAGATCGGCCGGCTCTCGCTCGTCTGCAACGAACAGACAGGCGAGCCGGAAGCGTTCGTGATGTTCGGCAGTCCCGAGCCGACGACCGATCCGGCCGGCGAGCTTCATCGGCTGATGCTCGGCCACGCCGAGCCGGTCATCGCGGCGATCGCCGCCAATGCCGGTGTCGCGCCGAAGCTTCTCTGGAACAATGTCGCGGCCTATCTTTCCTGGATTCTGAAAGAGATCGCCCATCGCCAGGAGCCCGCACTCGTCGAAGGCGGCATGGCGCTGCTCGAACAGCCGAACTGGCCGGGCGGCGCGCGCAATCCGATGTTCGGCATGATCCGCATTGCGCGTCAGCAATGCGGACTCGAATTCGCCCGCCGCAAAGTCTGCTGCCTGCGCTACAATCTGCCCGGCGTCGGCGGTTGCGGTGAAGCCTGCCCGTTGCCGGACGGGCGGCATTGAGGCAGGTTTCAAAGAGCCGAGCAGCGAATTTGTTTGAAGGGCGAGGGCGTCGCTCAAATCGGGAAACGATCAGCGGTGAACTAATATGCGGCGGCGTGTGAATTGGTCTTTGCTTGCGCGGCATATCTTGACGGCGGCAATCCGACAAAGCGGGTGAATGCCGTGCTGAACGCACTTGCGGAGCCATAGCCGACGCGCTCGGCGATTTCCTGAATTCCGATATCGCGTTGCCTCAGCAGATTTTTGGCGAGCGCCATGCGCCATGATATCAGATACTCCATTGGCGCCAGACCCACAGTGCGGCGGAAGCGGTTGAAAAACGCCGACCGCGACAGGGCCGCCTCTCGGGCAAGCTGCTCCACCGTCCATTCCCTGGCCGGATTTTCGTGCAGCCGACGGATGGCCAGGGCAAGACGTGTATCGCTCAGACCCCGCAGGATTCCGAGCGGCGCTTTCTCCCCGGCATTCGAGCGCAGCGCCTCGACAAGCAAGACCTCCAATAGCCGCGCCAGGATCATATTCTTTCCCGGCCGCTCGGTGCGGGCTTCGTCCGTGACCAGCTGTACGATCGCCGACAGTCTGCTGTCGCCGCGGATATGAATGATCCGCGGCAGCAGGGAAACCAACAACGCCGCATCAGGCGAGCCGAAAGCGAAGTGGCCGACAAGCAGGCGTGCATTCCGAGTCCCTTCGGGATCGCCGTGACGGGTCTCTTCAGGAAGCATCGTGACGGTGAGGGGATCGATGCCGGGCGATAATCCGTCGCCCAGGCTCGACATCGTGAAGGCACGGACGGCCGGGATCAGGACGAAGTCGCCTTCGCGCAATGTGATCTGCTCGTCCTCCGCGCTCAGCCGCGAAGAACCTTCCAGCACGACGCAGTAGAAGGGCTGTCCGGTCTCCTGGCGCTCAACGCGCCACATCCCTGCGCCGCTGACGAGCTTTGAATGGCGCGCCGCTGGCTGCAGTAGCGTGACCATATCAACCAAAGGATCGCTCATCGATACTCCTGATAATGAAACATGGATCGCGCATGATATTCAGTGGCGATATCCCCGTCTACATCTGTAGCTGTCAGCATAGATAGGAGACAGATATGAAGACCGTTCTCGTTACAGGATGCTCGTCGGGGTTCGGGCTGGAAATTGCCAGGTTCTTTCTCGCGCAGGGCTGGAAGGTGATCGCCACCATGCGAACGCCGAGCCAAGACCTGCTGCCGCCTTCAGACCAACTCAAGATCGTTGCTCTGGATGTCACGAGACCTGAAAGCATCCGCGCTGCGGTTGATGCCGCAGGTCCTGTGGACGTGCTGGTAAATAACGCCGGCATCGGCTGGCTCAACGCGGTTGAGGGAACGCCGATGGAAATCGCCCGCGAAATTTTTGAGACGAACACGCTCGGAACGATCGCGATGACGCAAGCGCTTCTACCGCAGATGCGGGAGCGGCAGGAAGGCGTTATTGTCAACGTTACGTCAAGCGTAACGCTCAAGCCGCTCCCGCTCCTCTCTGTCTATACGGCGAGCAAGGCCGCAGTGAACGCGTTCACCGAATCTGTCGCGCTCGAGCTGGAGCCTTTCAATGTGCGTGTGAGGATCGTGCTTCCAGGGCGCGCGCCGGAGACGCGGTTCGGCGATACGGCGCGTGCCCGGATTCAACAACAGGGCGGCTTCCCGAAAGCCTATTCGTCGGTCGTCGCAGAGGTGTTCGCGTCTTGGGAGGAGCAGTCGGAAACTGCCCTGACACAGGCCGTCGACGTGGTCGAGGCGGTATGGCTTTCTGCGACCGATCCTTCCTCTCCATTGCGCATCCCCGCAGGGGCCGACGCCGAAGCATTGGCGGGGTGAATGCGGCTTCTCAAGGCCGCCGGCGCAGAACGAAAAGCAGCATCGGCGCCCCGACCAGGGCCGAAATCAAACTGGCAGGAACCTGATAGGGAAAGGCGATCATGCGGCCGGCCCAGTCGGCGATGACGAGCAGGGTCGCCCCGATCATCGCTGCGGCGAGGAGCTGGGTGGAAGGGCGGCGAAGTCCGAGGCCGTGGGCAAGGTGCGGCGCCATCAGCCCGACGAAGCTCAAGGGGCCGACGACAAGCGTAGCGGCCGCCGTCATGATCGCCGAGATCCCGAAGAAGACGCCGCGCGCCGGTGCGATCCTGAGGCCGAGTTCGCTGGCCGTCTCCGAGCCGAGCTGCAGCAGCGCAAGCCATCGGTTGGCGAGAAAGGCCGCGACGAGGCAGGCAAGCGCAATTGAGAGGGCGCTTGCGGCAACCTCATTGTCGACGAAATAGGTCGAGCCCGACATCCAGCGGATGAGCGCCAGGCCGCGCGGATCGCCGCTTGCTGCCAGCACGCCGATCCCGGCATCGAGCATTGCGCCGAAGGCGATGCCGGCGAGCAGCACGCGGTTCGGGCCGAAGCCTGAACGGGCGCTCAGGAGGAAGATCAGCAGCAGCACGCCAAGCGCGCCGCCGCCGGCAAAGGCAAGCTGGACGGTGAGCTTCGGTGCGGCGAAGGCGAACATGGCGGTCGCGACGCCAAGCGTCGCCCCGGCCGAAACGCCGAGCACCTCGGGGCTCGCCATTTCGTTTCCGGTCAGCCGCTGCAGGATCAGCCCCGTCACGCCGAGCACGGTTCCGGCGCCGAAGGCGGCGGCGACCCGCGGCAGGCGGAGGGGGAGGATTTCATTCCATGAGGCGGCGGGCAGCCATGTCCACGCGCCATCTGATGCCCGGCCGAAGAAGATCGCGGCGATCGCCAATGCGACGACCGAGGCGAACAGCAGGACGAGGGAGGCGCCTTTGCTGCCGATCGCGAGCCGTGGTGAGGTCATGCCGGGGAGCGTGCGTGAGGCTGTTGCAAGGCGTGGAAGCAGAGCAATCAGGATCGGTCCGCCGAGCAATGCGGTGACAGCCCCGGTCGGCACGAAATCGCCCGGAGCGAGGAGCTTGATCGCCTCATCGGTCAGAAGAAGAAGGCCGGCGCCTGCTATGGGCGACCAGATCAATTGGCTGACGACCCGGCGTGCGCCGGCCAGCCGGACGATCTGCGGGGCGACCAGCCCGATGAAGCCGATGACGCCGACGGCGCTGGTGACGAGGGCGCTCAGCGCAATCGCAATCGCTAGGATAAAGCCGCGCGCCCATTTGATCGGCAGACCGAGGCTCGCTGCGCCGGCATCTCCGAGCTGGCTCAGCGCCAGCGGTCTCGCGGCGAGGAAGGCGAGGCCGGCGAGGAGGGCGACCTTGGGCAGCAGCGACAGCGGGATCGCCCAGCTTTGCTGCGAGAGCGAGCCGGCGCCCCAGATGAAGATCCCCGAGAGATATTGATCGTTCATCAGAATGAGGATGGCCGCCGCTGCGCCGCACCAGAGGCCGATGATCATGCCCGACAGGATGAGGGAAAAAGGCGAGAAGCCGTGCCGGGCGCTGATCGAAAAGATGGCGAAGGCGGCAGCGGCACTTCCCGCGAGCGCGACAGCGTCGCGGCTCCATCCCGCCAGTGCGGGAAAGGCGAGCATCACGGAAACCAATGCCAGATTGGCGCCGGCCGAGACGCCGAGCGTCGTTGGTGAAGCGAGAGGATTACGCAGGACCTGCTGCAGGATCGTCCCAGAAAGTGCGAGGGCGGCTCCCGTGATCAGGGCCGTCGCCATTCGCGGCAGCGTGGAATAGAGAAGCAGAAGGTGCTGGGCGTCGTATCCGCCTCTGGTTTCGATATGCGGCAGCGCCGGCAGGAGATCGAGCATCGCAAGGCTGAGGCCTGAAAACAGCAATAGCGCCGCAAGTGCCGGCGCGCCGAAGCGGGAAAATTCAGCCTTCATCGGGCGGCAGTCTCCAGAACATCGACCATCAGTGTCGAAAAGCGCAGCGCCTCCTGGACCATTCCAAACATCAGGACGCCGGGAACGACCGAGATGCGCTGGCGCTGGACGAAGGGGAGGCTGGACCAAAGCGGGCTTTCTGAAAGCCGGGTCAGGACATCGGGCGGAAGCAAAGGCGACACGACGACGAGGTGCGCCTCTTCATCGAGTTCGGCGAGCTGTTCCAGTCCGATCGTCTGAAATCCCCAGTAGCTGGCCTCGCCCTTCCAGGCATTCTCAAGGCCGATGCGCCGCATGGTGCCGCCGTAAAGCCCCGGGCCGCCGTAGATGCGCGCATGCCTCTGGTCGATGAAGTTGATAACGGCGACAGGAGGCGCGGACAGGCTCCTCACCCTCTCGCGCAGCCGCTCGAACGTGGCATCGGCGCGGGCGAGAAACGCCTCTGCTTGCCTCTGTCGCCCGATCATGGCGCCGAGACGCCGCGTTTCGGCGTAGGAGCGGTCGAGCGCATCGCCGTTCTCGGCATAAACAGTGAAGGTCGCGACCGGCGCGATGCGGGAGAGTTTTTCATCCAGCGCCGCCAGGAAAGGCGTGCTCAGGATGAGCGATGGCCGGAGGCTGGTGAGGACTTCGAGATTGATCTCGAATGTAGTGCCGATGTCGACGACGCCTTGCGGCATGGTTGGCTCGACAACCCATTCCGACCAGTTCCTGAGCGAGGCGATCGCTCGCGGCACGCTGCCGAGCGCCAGCATCGTCGATGCCAATCCGTAATCGAGCGACACGACGCCGTTTTCACCGGCGCGGGCCACGACGGGTGCGCTCGTCATGGCCAGCGCGCTCAGAAGAAAGTCCCGTCGTCTCAAAGCGCGGTCTCGCTCGGCTGTTTTCCGGCGAGCGGTTTGACCATGAACAGGCACGGATGGTCTTCGTGCCAGAGCTTGGCAAACACCTCCGCCCTGACGAATCCGTTCCGGCCGTAGAAGCGGCGTGTCGCCTCGAATTGCGGCTCGTCGCGGCCGCGCGGCGCAAGCGTCTTGACCGTCAGCAGCCGGGCGCCCGATTTCTGGGCGAAGCCTTCGGCAGCGTCGAGGAGATGTCGCCCTGCGCCCTGGCCGTGATATTCCGGCCGCGTCGCGATCAGCGCAATTTCGACGGCATCAGGCAGGTGCGGCTTCAAGGCCATCAGCGCGGTGACGACATCCGCTTCGATATAGCCGAACACCGGCAACTTCTCGATCGCCTGGGCGCTCGCTTCGATGACCTCGGACTCCGAAAACCAGTCGGGCAAGGCACTCATGATCGATCGGCAGAGTTCCGCCTTGCCGGTCAGGATCTCAACTGTTCGTCCCATTTTTTTCTCGCCTTCAGCCCGGTGAATTTAAACTTGACTCTTATTATCACCTTAAAATAGACACTGCAATCACATCGTGCACATCCGCTTTGAAAAAGGAGCGCCAAGGCCGAACCGACCAGCAAGACAGAGCCTGATTTTCCATTCGTAAAAAGGTACAGGACAATGCGAGCATCGCATCGTGATGTGAACGGGAATGCGGTTGTCAACGCAATGATCGAAAACAAGGATAAGCTCCTGAAGACGATCGAAAGCGTTCTCAAATCAAGGGTATACTCCGAGGACATATTTCAGGACGGAGTCATCAAAGCTTATGGGGTCAATGTCGACGGTATTCGCTGCCCCATCGGCTATGCCTTCCGGATGGTCTATAATCTCGCACTGGATGAGAGCCGCCGCCAGCGCCATCAGACGAACAACCACAGGTCGATAGATCAAATCCAGGAGATCACGGCTCCCGTCCCAACGGTGCTTGACCAGCTCGTTGCCGCAGAGACCCTGCGTGACGTGCTGGCTTCGCTCGAGGCGCTGCCGAAGCGCACCAACGACGCCTTCATCCGTCACCGCCTGAACGGCGTGCCGCAGAAAGACATCGCGGCCGAACTCGGCGTCTCACGGACCCTTGTTAATTTCATGATCAAGGCGGCGGAGCAGCATTGCCATTCGGCGATCACCGACTCCCCTCGTGCCGATCATGAACATCGGCAGGATCCTAGCGCCGCGCGGCGTGCAGCGCCTGCTGCAGGTCGCTCCAAAGCAGTTCCGGTTCTTCCAGTCCAACGGCGAAGCGAACCGTCTGCTCGCTCACGCCGAACCGGATGAAGGTGGTCATCCGGTCGGGAATCTGCAGCGCCACCTTGGCGGGGACCACAAGCGTTTCCGGCCCTCCCCAGCTGACGCCGAGGCGGATCTCGCGCAGCGCATTGACGAAGCGCGCGACATCTATGTCGGGCGTGAGGTCGAAAGCGAAGAGCCCGGCATAACCCGACAGCGTCGCCCGGCCGGGATGGTCTTGAAAGGCCGGGTGGCGAACGCGGGCGATGTCGGGATGCTGGTTCAGCCGGTCGGCGAGCAGAAGTCCGCTGCGCTCATGCTCCTTCAGCCGGACGCGCAGCGTGCGCATGCCGCGCAGCAGGAGCCAGGCCTCGAAGGGCGAGAGCTTGGCGCCGATATAGGGGTAGGAGGTCGAGTTGATCCTGGCGATCGCCTCTTTCGTGCCGACGACGATGCCGGCGACCGTATCGCTGTGGCCGCCGAGATATTTCGAGGCGGCGTGAATGACGATATCGACGCCGTGCAGGATCGGTTTCTGGAAGAGCGGCGTCGCCCAGGAATTGTCGATGACGGTTGTGACACCCGCTTCCTTTGCCATGGCTGACAGCGCCACGATGTCCTGAAGCTCGAAGACGAAGGAGGAGGGGTTTTCGAGATAGAGCAGCTTGGCGCCCGGCAGCGCCTTGCGCACCTCGTCATGGTCGGAAGGATCGATAAAATCCACCGTGACGCCGAGCCTGCCGAGCAGCTTCACCAGCAGACGGTAGACATCATTATAGAGGTGGCGGACGGCGACGACCCGGTCGCCCGCTTCCACGAGGCTGAGAATGGTTGCGGTGATGGCGGCCGTTCCGCTCGAAAAGGCGCGCCCATCCTCCGCGCCTTCGAGGCGGGCGACCAAGTGCTCGAATTCACGGACAGTCGGATTGTCGCCGCGCGAATAGATGAAGTTGCGCGCCCGGCCGGCGAACACATCCTCCATCGCCTCGTAACTGTCATAGGTGAAGAGCGAGGTCTGGAAGATCGGCGGCGACACGGCGTTGAAGGCCGAGGGATCGACGGGCGTGAAGAGATCGTCGGCCGCTTGGGCGCCAAGGTCGCGTGGGCTGAACGACTGGTTCATGATAATCCTCTCATGGACAAAAGCTGGGATAGGGACGGAGAGCGGTCAGATCGCCGGCCGAACGCTGCCGGAGCGCGCTGAGCGATCTCGCCAGGCAGACGCATGACAGCAGGCCGGTCAGTGCCGAGGCCAGGAACATGGCTGCGAGCAGGCCCGAAAAACCGAAGAAGGGCGGCAGGAGCGCAAGCAGCGGAAAGAGAAGGTATCCGTTCTGCGCCAGGCCGATGATCACAGCGGCTTTCGGCCTGCCCTGCGCCTGGAAGAGGATCAGTACGGTTTGCCTGAGGCCGAACAGCAGGAAGGGAAGATGGGTTGCAACGATCGTCTGGCCCGCAATCGAAACCACGGATGCGTCATCGGTGAAGAACGAGGCAAGGTGCTCGGAAAAGACGATCGCCGCCAGCCCGTAGACGCCGCCGACCGCGCTCGTGACCACGGAAAGCATGCGGACTGCCGCCAGCACCCGCGATATATCTCCCCGCCCCCAGGCAAAGCTCAGGATGGACTGGGCCCCGAGCGAAATGCCGATGACCGGGAGCGCGCCGACCGCAAGCAGCCGCAGGGCGATCCCGACGCCGGCGATGCCGTCTTCTCCGTAATAGGTGCCGGCGGCCGACAGCATCGCGGTAATCGCGCCCGCCGTTGCGAGGCTCGTCAGCGTCGTCGGCGCGCCCACGGCAAGGACCGGCCTGAGATGCCTGACATCGCCGAGCCGCCAGCAGAACGTCAGCCGGATCGTCCCGAGCCGTCTCGCATGATAGGCGCCGTAGATTGAGAGCGCCACGAGCTGGGAGAGGATGGTTGCCATCGCCACGCCCTGCAGCCCGAGGCCGAAGCCGAAGATCATGATCGGGTCGAGAATGATGTTCAGCGCAAAGCAGGCGACCAGCGTCCACATGCTGAAGCGGGCATTGCCTTCGGCGATCGCCAGGAAATCGAGAATGATCTGCGCCATTGTCAGCGGGATCGAGACCGCGATGATGAGGAGATAGTGCTGCGCGAGCGGCTCGATCGTGGGCGTGGCGCCGAACAGCAGGAAAGATGGAAATGCGACAATTGCGGCCGCACTGGCCGCGCCGAAGGCGATGCCGGCGGCCAGGCTGACCGAGGCCAGCGTACTCGCCCTCGACCGGTTGCCGGCGCCGAGCGCCCGCCCGACCTCGGTTGCCACGCCGACGCCGATGCCCTCGCCGAAGGCTGCGACGAGCATCAGGATCGGCAGCACGATCATGATCGCGGCGATCTGGTCTTCGCCGATCATGCCGACGAAGGCCATGTTGATCGTGTGATGGGCGGCATTGATCGACAGGCCAAACATGGCGGGCAGGCCGAGACGCAGCAGCAGCCGGAAAAGCTGCGGGTTGGCAAGATCTTCCGGCGCAAGCCGCCGTTTCCGCAGGCTGCCGTTCATCTCGCTCATGTCGTTCATGATGCGGGAACCCAGAGATGATCGCCGAAGAAACGCTCGCGAGTCAGCATGACGAGAAGCGCGCGCTTGTGCGGCAAATCGAAATGCTTGATCTTGGCAAAGCCCGAGCGGTCGAGATTGCGGATCTGCTGCTCGTGGCTGGCGCGCGGTTCGCCGACGATGCGCTTGGTGCGGGGGTCGTCGAGGAAGATGAAATGCATCAGCGAGGGAAGCCATGCGCTGATCCATTTCTTGCCGCGATAATCGGGCTCGCCGATCGCGACATGCCAGCCGCGATCGTAATCGTCGGCATCGTAGTAGGGACCGAGCCGGTTTTCCTTGGCCCAGTAGACCTCGAAATAGCCGAAGGGAATGTCGGCGAAACTGCCGATCAGTGGCAGGACATGCGGATCGGCGATCCTCTCCTCCAGGATCTCCCGATGCTTGTCGATCGAGCCCGCATCCTCCCAGATAGTGTTGACCTGCTCGTCGTTCATCCAACGGTTAAAGGCCGCAAGATCGGTCTCGGGATCGGCCACCCTGAAGCTGATGTCCCGCTCCAGCCACGGGATGAAGCGCTGGTAGACCGTGCCCTTCGGCTTTGCCGGCCGGCGCGGATGGTAGCGGCCCGCCGTCATCTCCTGCACGGGCGGCAGCGGATAGGACATCTGCGGCAGCCACGGGGAGGGCCATTGCCAGAGGATCGCGGATTCGAGCCGTCCATCGGTGCCTGAGATGTGCCGGGGAAGGCTGGCCTGATGGCCTTCGAAAGTGACCGATTTGATCGACGGATCTTGCGCCGTCACCGCTTCGGCGGCTGCCATGAGAAGCTCCGCCGATTGCACGGGATTTCCCTCGTAGAAGGTCAGCGAGGCGATGCCGGCTTCGACTTCGAGGGCGACTTCGTGATTCCCGTGCACGGTGTGGAGATGGACGATATTGGGAGCGAGCCTGACATAGCTGCGCGCCTGCAGAGCCCGCCTTTGCCTGGCGGCGTCGAAATCCATGATGTTCTCCTTGATCGGCAGGGCTTTTGATGCTGCGAGCATGAAGCCCGCTCCTGCGGCGATTTGATAGAATGACGATCCATCCCTGGGCGGATTTAGGGGTAAACGAAGAAAAAAATTCTCAGCAATTTTCTAAACTCCAGTAGGCGGGATCCGTCATTTGCGCATGACGTCAATCTCTGCAGGAGCTTCGAATGGACAATCTTGAGCCCCGCGACGATCTCTGGATCGTCGTCCACGACACCGAGCATCACTACTCGGTCTGGCCGCAGGACAAGCGGATTCCGGTGAGCTGGCAGCCTGCGGGTTTTGCCGGTTCGCGCCAGGAGTGTGTCGCCCATATCCGTGAAATCTGGACCGACCCTCGCCCGCTCTCCCTACGCTCGGCCATGGCAGCCGATGCGCGTCTCTGAAAACGTCTGGATGGCAAGATGAACAAGCAGATTACCAATTTCGCCGATGCCTGCCCGACCGATGCGGCAATGGATACCGTCTTCGAAAGCTTTCCGCTGACGATCGCGCAGAAGCGCATCTGGTCGCTGGAGCAGATCGGCAATTACACGGTCTTTCCCGATCAGGTCATCGGGCTGCGCTTGGGCGCCACGACCGGCGTCGAGACGATCGCCGGCGCCTGCCGCGCGCTCCTGGCTGAGAACCCGTCGCTTTCCACTCGTTTCCGCCGGCTGGCGGGCGGGCGCATCGAGCAATATCGCGGCGCATCGAACGCCGTGCCGATCGAAATCCTCGGCAAGGAAGGAGCGGCTCTTTCCGAGGCTGAGGCCTTGGCCGCGCGGAAAGCCTTTCGCGACAGACGCTTCGATCTGCTGGACGGACCGGGCGCGCGCATCCAGATCATCCTGCTGGCCGACGGGCAGTCGCTGCTGACGATCGTGCTGCATCCGATCATCTCAGACGACCGCGAAAAATCCCTTCTTGCCGCTTCGCTGGCGCGCATTCTCGATGGTGAACCCGCCGGCGACGTGCAGCCGGCGGAAATATCGGCGGGAATGCGGGAGGAAGAATGGCTGGAGACGGATGAAGCGCGCGAAGCGCTTGCCTATTGGCGCGACACGATCGGTCTCGACTACGCGGCCTCGACCTTTCCCACCCGCTTCAACAGCGGCGGGCTTGCCGGCGTGGCGCGTGCTGAGCATCGGTTTGCGATCGAGCCCGACCTCTGGGCTAAGCTCGAACGGCATGCGGAGAGCAAGAGATACCAGATCGAGCGCGTGCTTCACGCCGCCTTCTGCGCGCTGCTGGCGCGCTACAGCGGCAACTATGCTTTGCTGACCGGGCTGCTGATCGCCCGCCCCGGCACCGAGCATTTCGCCAGCCGCGGCCGCGCCGAACAGGTGCTTCCTCTCGTGCTTTCGCTGACCTCCCGGCTTTCCCTCGACGATGTCGTCGCGGCGATCTCCTCGGTGACGCGGGAGGGGCTTGCCCGCCTCGTGCCGCTGGAGCGCATCACGCAGGAATTGGTGGTCGACGAAGTGGCCGCACAGGAAGCCGTGGTCAAGGCGCTGTTCGAATTCCGCGAGCCCTATCCGGTTCCGAGGCAGGCGACGAAGCTGGAACCGCTGGGCGCCCGCGCCGATAGCGAGCTTTCCCTCGTGATCGAGGCTCGCACAGATGGCGCCGCGTACGGGCTGATCGACTATGCTCAGGATCTCTACGACGGCGCCCTGATCGCCCGTGTCGCCAAGCATTTCCGTCTGGTGCTCGAGCAGATCGTCGCGCAGCCAAATCTCAGGATTAGAGATATCGAACTCGTCGGCAGCGACGAGCTCGACTGGTTGTCGGCGCCCTATGAGGATGACGTCGTCAATGACGACCGGCCGGTGCACGAGCTGATTTCGGCCCATTCGCGCCGGACGCCTGAGAAGACGGCAATCGTTTATGGCGACGAGGAGTGGAGCCATGGCTGGTTGGAGGCGAGCACGAACCGCCTCGGGCATCGGCTGCGGCAGCTCGGTGTCCGCGCCGAAGTGACGGTCGCGATCTTCATCAAGCGCTCTCCAGAGGCGATCGTCGGCATCCTTGCCACGCTGAAGGCCGGGGGCGCCTATATTCCGGTCGAGCCAGATCATCCGCCGGTGCGAAACCATCACATCCTGCGCGACGGCGGGGTGAAGATCGTCCTCACCCACAGCTGGCTGCGCCACCGCCTGCCGGAAGAGCTCGACGCCATCGTCCTAGAACTCGACAAGCTCGACCTCGACGGCGAGCCGGACACGCCGCTCTATATTCCCACGCACAAGGATCAGCTCGCTTATGTCATGTACACCTCGGGATCGACGGGATTGCCGAAAGGTGTCGCCGTCGAGCACGGGCCGCTGACGCACCATCTGCAGAATACCTCGCGGGTCTATGGCATGAGCTCGGAGTCCCGCGAGCTGCCCTTCCTGCCCTTCAGTTCGGACGGCGGCCATGAGCGCTGGATGAACCCGCTGATGGAAGGCGGCAGCATCATCCTTCCCGACCAGCCGCTCTGGACGCCGGAAGAAACGCTGACGGCGATGCGCAAGCATGGCGCCAACAATGCGAGCATTCCGACAACCTATCTGCAGCAGTTGGCGGAATGGGCCGACATTACGGACGGCGCGCCGCCGATGCGGCTCTATTCCTTCGGCGGCGAGGGGCTCGCGCAATCGACCTTCGACCTTCTGTCGCGGGCGCTGAAATCGGAATGGCTGATCAACGGTTACGGTCCCACGGAAACCATCATGACGCCGATGGTCTGGAAGGTGAGGGCCGGCACGAAGTTCCAGGGCATCTATGCGCCGCTCGGCCGCGCCGTCGGCCTCCGGCGCGTCTATGTGCTCGATCCCGATCTCAATCCCTGCCCGATCGGCGTCACCGGCGAGCTTTATATCGGCGGGGAGGGTATCGCGCGCGGCTATCTCGGCAAGCCGGATACGACGGCGGACCGCTTCATCCCCGATCCATTCTCGAAAGAGGGCGGCCGGCTCTATCGCTCCGGTGACCTCACGCGCTGGCGTGAGGACGGAACGGTCGAATTCGTCGGCCGCGTCGACCATCAGGTGAAGCTGCGCGGCTACCGTATCGAACTGGGCGAGATCGAAGCCGCACTCCTCCAGCAGCCGGGCGTCGGCGAAGCCTTGGTCGTGCTGCGCGATGACGATGGCGGCGAAAAAGCACTGGTCGCCTATGTCGTTCCCAAGAAGGACGAGAGGCTTGATGTCGAGACGGTCCGCTCCGGCCTCGAACGCAGCCTGCCGTCCTATATGGTTCCGGCGGCCGTGGTCGAACTCGAAAAGATGCCGACCAATCCGAACAGCAAGCTCGACCGCTTCGCGCTGCCCGCGCCGCAGCCGGTCAAGCGCGCCATCATCGAGCCGGTGACGGCGCTCGAAGAAGAGGTGCTGGATGTCTGGCGCCAGGTTCTGAAGCTGGAAGCGATCAGCGTCGAGGATAATTTCTTCGCGATCGGTGGCAATTCGCTGGGCGCAATTCGCATCCTGTCGCAGCTCCGGCAGCGCCGGCCGAAAATCCCGCTCACCGTCGCCGATATCTTCAACAACCCGACCATCCGCGCCTTTGCCGGCGTGATGGAGCAGGGGGAGGAGCGGGATCTCTCCGAGGTGATCGTACTGCGCGCCTCTGGCACCAAGCCGCGGCTCTATTGCTTCCCGGGACTTCTCGTCAGCACCCGCGAATATGTGAAGCTCGTCGATTATCTCGGTGCCGATCAGCCGGCGACCGGCTTCATTTGCCATTCGCTGTCCGAGAAGAAGGAAGTCGGCGCGCCCGTTGAAGAGATCATCGAGAGCTATGTCGATTATATCAGGACGCACAGCAGGCGCGCGCCCTGCTACTTCCTCGGTTGGTCCTGGGGTGGGCTTCTCGCCTATGAGGCTGCCCGCACTCTCGGCAACGATGTCGACGTCAGGATGATGGCGATGGTCGACGTTTGCGATCTCGGCTCGGAATTTGCGATCGGCGCCAAGCCGCGCTTCCGGCCGGGCGAGCGCGACGCGCTTCACCGGGACGTGCAGGCATGGCTGCAGAAAACGGCGATGCGGCCCGAATGGGACCGGCTGCTGTCGACGATGGACGCCGATACCTACGAGCAGTTCTTGCGCTTCGTCGGCGACGAGAAGGACCCGCTTCCCACCGATGGGCCTGATATCAGCAGCCGCGAGCATACGTTCTGGGTGCTGATCGACAATGCCCTGACCTTCCGCAAGCATCGGCTCATTCCCCACGATGTGCCGATCTATCCCTGGGCAGCCGACGACAGCCTCAATCGCGGCCTGAACCTGATCGATTGGCGCCGCCTGTCGCCGAGGGCGCACGCGGCCGAAATCATTACCGGCACCAACCACCTGCACATGATCGGGTCACCCGCCTTCCACTCAAGGCTTGCCCTGCGTCTTAAGGAAACAGAGAAGGATAACGCATGACCGTCGCTTTTACCCGCAGGGATGCCCTGAACGAGCCGCTCGATCTTGCCGGCATCGGCATCGGTCCTTCCAATCTGAGCCTTGCCTGCCTGCTGGAATCCGTGCCCGAGGTCCGCAGCCGCTTCTTCGAGCGGCGCGGCGCCTTCGACTGGCATCCCGGCATGATGATGCCCGGCGTCGAGCTGCAATCGTCCTTCCTCAAGGACCTCGTCACCCCGGTCCTGCCGACCAGCCGCTGGTCTTTCGTTTCCTATCTGGTGGCGCATAAGAGGCTCTACGCCTTCCTGAACGCCAATTATGAGGCCGTCCCCCGGCAGGAATTCGCGCGTTATCTCGCCTGGGTCGCCGATGGCGTCGACGGCTTGCGTTACGGAACTGACATTCGCGACGTCGAACACCGCGACGACCGCTTCGTCCTGCGCTTCGACAACGGCCAGGAAGAAGCGCGAAACCTGGTGATCGGCACGGGATCGTCTCCTTTCGTGCCTGACTGGGCGAAACCCTTCCTTGGGTCCGATTGCTTCCACAGCAGCGAGGCGAAATCGCGTCTCAAGGTTCTTCGTGCCGCCCGCATCATCGTGGTCGGCGGTGGGCAGAGCGGCGGCGAAGTCGTCGAAGCGCTGCTTGGGAATCCTGATAACATGAAGGAGCTGACCTGGATCAGCCGGCGCCACAATTTCGAGCCGATCAACGACACGCCGTTTTCGAACCAGGTCTTCTCGCCGGAATATGTGCAGGCCTATCTGAAGCTCAGCAGCGAGCAGAAGCAGGCGGCGCTGAAGAACTCGATCCTGACCAGCGATGGCCTGTCGATTTCGACGATCCACTCGATCTACCGCCGCCTCTATGCGCTGCGTTACCTTGAGCAGAGCACGCTGAATGCATCTTTGTCGCCGAACCGCGATGTGATCCAGATGGAGCGGAACGGCAATGCCTATCGGCTCATCGTCCGCAACCATTTCGATTGCGGGATCGAGGTGCTGCATGCCGATGCGGTGGTGCTGGCAACCGGCTACAGGTTCCGTTTGCCGGATGCGCTCGGATCGCTAAGCGAAAGGATCAGCCTCGACAGAAACGGCTATCCCACCCTGAACGACGACTACACGATGCAGTGGACAGGCCCGAGGACCAACCGCCTGTTTGCGCAGAACGCCGGCCGATACTCGCACGGCATAGCCGACTCGCAGCTCAGCCTCATCGCGTGGCGTAGCGCCAAGATCGTCAACACGCTTCTCGGCCGGCAGCATTTCGATGCCGAGCCTGACAATGCCCAGCTGGTCTGGGCGACGGAGGCAGCTTCTGCCATGTCGCATCAGCTCCGGGCCGGCCATTCGGACGGCATGCTGTCATCCTGAAACGTCAGGACATGAATGCTGGGGGCGCGAAATTGTGAGTGGACGGCCAGCGCGGCGACGTGCTGGCTGCCGCTCTCGATCAGGCGGTGATGCCATTGCCGGTCCGGTTCGCCGCTCTGAACCAGGACGGGGAAGCCGTCCTGCCAGGAAAAGGCGACGCTGCGGGGATTTTCACGCAAGCCTACCCCGAGTGCCTTGAGATGGCTCTCCTTGAGCGCCCAAAGGGCAACGGCTGCACGCGATCGTTCGCCCGCAGGCAGTTGATCCAGCCACTGCCGTTCGTCCAGGCTGCAATAGCTCTCCAACGCCGCCGCTTCGATTTCGGCGTCGGCGCGTTCGCAGTCGATCCCGACGCGCTCGCATTCGGAAGTGACGGCGACGGCCACCAGCCCGTCGGCATTGGAAAGGCTGAACTGCAGCCCGTCGCGACCCTCGGCCCTCAGCCTGCCGTACGCATCCGCCTGCAACAGCAGCTTGTCAGGCTGCGTCTCGGTATGCGCGCTCAGTACTTGCCGCAGCAGACAGCGGCCGGCCATGAACGAGGTCCGGTCGCGCTCGAAGCGATAGGTCGCGGCGCGCTCCCGCTCATTCGCTGAAAGCCACTGCATCCAGCGCTTCTCGCCGCTGTCATTCTTCGGATATTTCCAGAGCACGACATCGATGGCGGCCGGTTGGTTGTCTGATTGCTGCATCGGGCCAGTATGCGTAACGCGGCCCGATTGGCAATCACCGTGGAATTTACTCAGCGGCTTCGATGAAGCGGTGGCGTTCGTAAAGGAATTTGAGCACGGCCTCGCGGCATTTGAGATATGTCCGGTCGGAGGCGAGCTCGATGCGGTTGCGGGGGCGGGGCATGGTGACGTCGAGCACTTCGCCGATGCGGGCCGCAGGGCCGTTGGTCATCATCACGATGCGGTCGGAGAGCAGCACCGCTTCATCGACATCATGGGTGATCATCACCATCGTGTTGCCGAGCCGGCTATGGATCTCCATCACCGCATCCTGAAGATGGGCGCGGGTCAATGCGTCGAGTGCCCCGAACGGCTCGTCGAGCAGCAGGATCTTCGGCTCCATTGAAAGCGCGCGGGCAATGCCGACGCGCTGCTTCATGCCGCCGGATATCTCCGCGGGCCGCTTGTCCCTGGCATGGGCCATCTGCACGAGGTCGAGATTGGCCATCACCCAGTCATGTCGCTCGGCCTTGGTCTTCGTTCGGCTGAAGACCTTGGAGACGGCGAGATTCACGTTCTCATAGACCGTCAGCCAGGGCAGGAGCGAATGGTTCTGAAAAACGACGGCGCGTTCCGGGCCCGGGTCGTTGACCTCTTGATTTTCCAGAAGCACGGCGCCTGCCGAAACCGGAGTCAAGCCGGCAATGAGATTGAGCAGGGTGGACTTGCCGCAACCGGAATGGCCGATGATCGAAACGAATTCGCCCTGAGAAATCGTCAGGTTGATGTCCTTCAGGACTTCGGCGCGCACGCCGCCGCGATTGAAATGCTTGTCGATATGATCGAGCTTGAGATAGGCGTTCATCGGTATGGTCCTCAGTTGGCCATGGCGCCGCGGGTGACGAGTTTGCCGAGCGCGGCCACCAGCTTGTCGAGAGCAAAACCGACGATGCCGATATAGGCGAGCGCGACGATGATGTCGGGAAGGCGCGAGGAGTTCCACGCATCCCAGATGAAGAAGCCGATGCCGACGCCGCCGGTCAGCATTTCGGCCGCGACGATGGCGAGCCAGGAAAGGCCGACGCCGATCCTGAGGCCGGTGAAGATGTAAGGGGCCGCCGACGGCAGCATGATCTTCCAGAAGAATTCGAGCTGGTTGAGCCGCAGCACCTCGGCGACGTTGCGATAATCCTGCGGAATATTGCGGACGCCCACGGCGGTGTTGATGATGACAGGCCAGATCGAGGTGATGAAGATGACGAAGATCGCCGAAGGGCTGGAATCCTGGAATGCGGCGAGCGACAGCGGCAGCCAAGCGAGCGGCGGCACCGTGCGCAGCACCTGGAAGATCGGATCGAGGCCGCGCATGGCCCAGACCGATTGACCGATGATCGCCCCGATGATGACGCCGGTGACTGCGGCAAGGCCGAAGCCATAAGCCACGCGCTGCAGCGAGACCAGCACCCGCCAGCCGAGCCCGATATCCTGGGAGCCGTAGTTGAAGAACGGATAGGCGATGAGGTCGTAGCTATCCTGCCAGACCTGGTGCGGCGAAGGCAAAGAGGCGTCCGCCGATGAACAGAGCGCCTGCCAGAGGAGGAGGACGAGAGCCAGCACGACGGACGGCGGAAGGACATTGTGAAGTGCGGTCAGCGCCGCGCGGCGAAAATCGATCCGCGATGCTTGCTTGCCGGAGAATGACAGAACCTTCGCCGCCGGCTTTGCAGAGGCGACGATCGAGGGATTTTCTTTATTTGCCAGGGCGGACATCAGCGCGCTCCTCACGGGAATGGAAGGCCGGCGCGCCGTTCGCGCGCCGGAGGCGGGATCAGGAGACGGCCTTGATCGAAAGGCTCTCCAGGTAGGCGGAGGGATTTTCAGGGTCGAAGACCTTGCCGTCGAAGAAGGTTTCCTTGCCCCGGGACGACGATGCGGGAATGTCGGCAGCAGCGATGCCGAGATCCTTGGCAGCCTCGCGCCAGATATCCTCGCGGTTCACCTGGTTGACCAGCGCCTTCACATCGGTCGTCGCCGGCAGGTTTCCCCAACGGATGTTTTCCGTCATGAACCAGGCATCGTGGCTCTTGAACGGGTATGAGGCGCTGTCCTTCCAAAACTTCATGTAAAGATCGGTCGCCTTGACCTCGCGGCCATTGCCATAATTGATATCGCCCTTCAGGCGGCCGAGCACATCCTTGGTCGGAACGTTGAACCATTGACGCTTGCCGAGAATCTCCGCCATCTCCGCCTTGTTGTCCATGCTGTCGCACCATTGCTGCGCTTCCATGACGGCCATCAGCAGGGCCTTGGCGGCATTCGGGTTCTTTTCGATCCATTCGGCGCGGAGCCCCAGCGCCTTTTCGGGATGGCCCTTCCAGAGCTCGCCGGTGGTGGCTGCCGTGAAGCCGATGCCCTGGTTGACGAGCTGCTCGTTCCAAGGCTCGCCCACACAGAAAACGTCCATGTTGCCGACCTTCATGTTGGCCACCATCTGCGGCGGCGGCACGACGATGGTCGAAACGTCCTTGTTCGGGTCGATGCCGCCGGCGGCAAGCCAGTAGCGGATCCAGAGGTCGTGGGTGCCGCCCGGGAAGGTCATGGCGGCCTTGATCTCCTTGCCTTCGGTCTTCTTCTTTTCGAAGGCCGCCTTCAGCTTCGAGGCATCGAGCTGGACGCCGGTTTCGGCATATTCCTTGGCGACGGAGATGCCCTGGCTATCGAGATTGAGCCGGGCAAGGACTGCCATCGGCACCGGCTTGTTGTTCTGCGTCACCTTGCCGGTGTGCATCAGATAGGGGAGCGGCGAGAGGATGTGAGCGCCGTCGATACCGTTGGCTGCGCCGCCCAACACGAGATTGTCTCTCGTCGCACCCCAGGACGCCTGTTTGGCGACATCCGTTTCCGGAAGTCCATATTTTTCGAACAGGCCTTTTTCCTTGGCGATAATCAGCGGCGCGGAATCCGTGAGCGCGATGAAGCCGAGCTTGATGCCGTTCACTTCAGGGCCTGCCCCGGCCGCAAAGGCGCCGGAGGGAAAGGCGGTCTTGACGGCGCCGATGAGGGCGGCCGCTGCAGTCGTCTTGAGCATGCTCCGGCGGGTGATGCCGGTTGCCGATATCGCAGTCGTCGAAATCTTCTTCATCTGCAGGTTCCCCTCTGCTTGGTGAATTCGGACGCAAAAAAACGCCGCCGGAATGCGTCCACGGGATGAGTGCATCCCGGATGGCAATCCTTGCGACGTCGATGTCTAACGTAAGCGCTTATGTCGCGCCCATCTGCAGCGGTCGCCGTTGACCGATGCACATTGAAGGCCTGCAATCGGTGTGCCAAGTCCAAAGCGACGGCAGTAACTTCATGAGCTGAAAGGGAAAATAAGTCAGTTCCAGCGTGCTTATTTCATGGGCAGTCTGAATATGTGATTAGTATTTGTGCTGTTGCCAGGGCGGTGGCATTCGCAAGAGCGTTATATTTGTGCATCGCACTGGCCGTTTCTGGGCTGACTGATTGGCCAACAGGGTCTTTGGCCTTCGTTCGATTAGCACTCTTTAAGATATTCAATGCGACACTCCGGCGAACGTAACAGCGAGATTGCCTTGAGCAGCAAACGATCCAGAACGAATGTCGAACTTGAAAATCTGCTTCGCCAGCTTGGCTTGGCTCTTGAGGCATCCAGGATTGGCATCTGGCAGCACAATATCGCAAAAAATCAGACGCGCTGGGACGAGCAGCTCAAGCTGATCTATGGCGTTCCGAAAGCGCCGCTTGATGTTATCTGGCTGGACAGCGTCCACCCCGATGATCTGGCGGCGACCAATGAAATATTTCTGCGGGCGATCGAAACCAGATCGGATTACGCATCGGAATTTCGCATTGTCCGACCAGACGGAGCGATTCGCTATCTGCGTTCGCGCGCTCGCTATTTCGTCGATGCGGCCGGCGACCCCTGCTTTGTCGGCGCCGAATGGGATGTGACCGACGACGTTCTGCTCAACAAGGAACTGGAGAGGAGCCGGGCGGAAGCTCGGTTCGCGGCCGATCACGATCACCTCACCGGTCTCTTGAACCGGCGTAGTTTCGATTTCGCCCTGTCCGAGCTTGCCAGGCAGGAGGGCGTCAAGGTTGCGCTTCTCCATATAGACGTGGACCATTTCAAGGAGATCAATGATCGCTTCGGGCATGCGGTCGGCGACCTCGTTCTGTGTCATCTCAGCGAGATTCTTCTGGAGGCCATTTCCGCAGATGACGTCGCAGCGCGCCTCGGCGGCGACGAGTTTGCAGTCATCGTCACTGAAGACGAGCCCGACAGAATGAGGGCGGTGCTCGATCATATTCAGCGACGCCTGGAAAGCCCGCTTCCTGGTGTCGACCAGGCACTCAGCGTGCAGTGTTCCATTGGCGTTGCCAGCGCCATGAGCGGAGACTTTGCCAAGCTGCTCTCCCAGTCGGACCTGGCTTTGTACCACGCCAAACGGAATGGCCGGAATCGCGCCGAGATTTTCACCGACGAGATGGCTTCGAGGCTGGCGAACGAAAGGCAGCTCGTCCAGGATCTGCGATCCGGATTGGCGCTCGGCCAGATCCGTCCGTTTTACCAGGTGCAGGTCGACGCCAGGTCTTTCCGGGTAAACGGCATCGAAGCTCTGGCGAGATGGCACCATCCTACGAGAGGAATTCTCGCTCCGGCGCATTTCCTGCCTCTCGCCTCGTCGAACGGATTGGTCGCAGAGCTTGACGATGTCATCCTGAGGGCCGTCCTATTGGATATGAGATCCTCGGCCTCGCTGCTCGAGCGCATTCGGCTGTCGATCAACCTCTCCGCCGAGCGTCTCGATGATCCCGAATTGACAACGAAACTCGGCGGCTATGACATCCCGCCCGGCCGATTGAGCTTCGAGCTGATAGAGACGATATTCCTGGACAGCCTGAGCGATCGGGTGCGCCAGAACATCCAGGCCATCAAGTCCTTCGGTATCGACATCGAGATCGACGATCTTGGATCGGGGCATGCCTCCTTGCTGGGCCTGCTCGAGCTCAGACCGGACCGCGTCAAGATCGATCGCCAGCTTGTGATGCCGATCCTGCAATCCGTTCCCAGCCGCCGGCTTGTCAGTTCGCTGGTCGACATAGCGCGCGCGCTTGACATGGAGGTGATTGCGGAAGGCGTGGAAACCTTCGAGCATGCCAAAGTGCTCGCCGATCTTGGCGTCCACACTCTCCAGGGTTATGCTTTTGGACGGCCGCAGTCGTTTGCCGAACTGGCAGGGCGATTGGAGCAGGAAGCATTGGAGTTCGGGCAAGCCAACTCTATCCGGTTAGCCTGACAGAGCCTCGAAGAGATCAGTGACTCCGTTGGAGTGATCGGCCCGACACCGCAACTGCTTCAGGGAAGCAATTCGAGGATCAGTGTCGTCTACGCGTCTGGAGACGCCGGCTGCAAGACTGGAGAGCGATTCAGGCCGACGCCTGCTCATCGCTTACTTTTGGTGCGCGTCGCCAGGACGTTGCGGATCGAGAAGCTGGAGTGAATCCTGAGGACGCCTGGCAAGGCCGATAATATTTCCTTGTGGATCCGTTCGAATTCGCCGGCATTGGCGACTTCCACGCGCAGCAGATAGTCGGATCCACCCGTCATCAGGAAACATTCGCGGATTTCCGGATGACGGCGGACGGCCGCCTCGAAACGGTCGAGATAATCCTCCGTCTGCCGTTCGAGGGTGATGTTGATGATAACGGCAATCATCGCATCCGCATTGCTCGTATCGAGAAGCGCCGTGTAGCCGCGGATCACGCCCGTCTTTTCCATGATCTTGATACGTCTGAGGCAGGCCGATGGCGAAAGGCCGATTTCGGCAGCAAGCTTGGCATTGCTCATCCTGGCGTCAAGGCGCAGCAGCCTCAGGATGTTGCGATCTGTCGTGTCGAGGGCAGGCATGCTCGATTGTCCCAAATTTTCGTAGATTATGCGCACAAAATGCAAGCCGTGCAATATTATAAGACGAAATGACCGGCAATATCGCCTATTCTTTCATACACTCCATGGAAACAAGAGGGTGAACATGGACAGCGCTATTTTGGTCTCCCATGCACGTACTGCCACGATCACGCAGGGAGCCACGGGCTTTCTGACGATCGATCTTGCGGCACTGGGCCGCAATTATCGGAAGCTCGTGTCGATGCTGGTCCCCGTGCGCGCTGGCGCCGTTGTCAAGGCCGATGCCTATGGCCTCGGCGCGGAGCGGGTGGCGAAAACCCTCTACGCCCAAGGTTGCCGGCACTTCTTCGTTGCTCAATTCGTCGAGGCAGCGCGGCTGCGGCCGGCGCTCGCTCAGGACGCCCAGATTTTAGTTCTGAACGGCCTGCAGCCGGGCAATGAAATTGCCTGCGCCGAACTGGACATTGTACCGGTCCTCAATTCGCTCGCCCAGTGGCAGCAATGGTCGGCGGCGGCACGCGCGCTGAAGCGCTGCCTGCCCGCCGTCCTGCAATTCGACACCGGCATGTCGCGGCTGGGCTTTCCCCCGGAGGAAAGGGCGGAACTGGCGACAGCCCTTCGCAACGGCACCAACATCGAAGTCCTGTTCATCATGAGCCACCTGGCCTCGGCAGATGAGACCGAGGGCCAGCAGAACAGCGACCAGCTGGCAGAAATGTCCTGCATTGCCGACGAATTTCCAGGCTTCGACATCTCCTTCGCCAATTCCGGCGGGGTTTTCCTTGGCAAAGCCTATCATGGCGTGCTCGCCCGGCCGGGCATCGCGCTTTACGGCGGCGCTCCGAGCGCCGGCCCGGCGAACCCGATGGAGCCGGTCGTCAGTCTCGATGTTGCCGTCGTGCAGACGCGGACCGTATCACCGGGCACCAAGGTTGGTTATGGTGGTGCGCATGTCGCGCAACGGGAAATGCGTCTCGCCACCATTGCCGCCGGCTATGCCGATGGCCTGCCGCGCTGCCTGAGCGACCGCGGAGCCGTCTACTACAAGGGCACCCGCCTGCCGATCGTCGGCCGCGTTTCGATGGACAGCATCACGGTCGATATGTCGGCGCTGCCCGAAGGCGCGCTGACGCTCGGCAGCCTTGTCGAGGTACTCGGTCCGCATCAGACGATCGAGGATATTGCGCGGGATGCCGACACCATATCTTATGAAATCCTGACCGGTCTCGGCGATCGGTATCACAGGCAATATCGCTGAGAGCCGGCTGGCTCCATCCTTGGGGACATCATGAAAGTCATCGTTCTGGGCGCCGGCATCGTCGGTGTCACATCCGCCTATCAATTGGCCAAGGCAGGCCACGAGGTAACCGTCGTCGATCGGCAATCGGGGCCAGCGCTGGAGACGAGCTTTGCCAATGCCGGCGAAGTCTCGTTCGGCTATTGCTCCCCATGGGCGGCACCCGGCATTCCAATGAAGGCCATGAAATGGCTGTTCATGAAGCATGCGCCGCTCATCCTGCGCCCGAAATTGGACATGGCCATGCTCTCCTGGATGGCGAGGATGCTGTCGAACTGCACCTCCGAGCGCTACGCGATCAACAAGAGCCGCATGCTACGTCTTGCCGATTACAGCCGCGTCGCGCTCGCCGAGCTTCGCGCCGAAACCGGTATCACCTATGACGAACGCATGCAGGGAACTCTGCAGCTGTTTCGCACGCAGCAGCAGCTCGATGCCTCAGCGAAGGACGTCAAGGCGCTCGCCGCCGATGGCATTCCCTACGAGGTCTTGGACCGGGATGGCTGCATTCGCGTCGAACCGGCGCTGAAGCACGTGCGCGACAAGATCGTCGGCGGGCTGCTGACGCCGAAGGACGAAACCGGCGATTGCTTCAAGTTCACCAATGCGCTCGCCGACAGAGCCGAGGCGCTCGGCGTCCGTTTCGCATATGGGACGACGATCAAGGCTCTCGACGTCGAGGCCGGCCGCGTGCGCGGGATTGTCACCGATCGCGATCTTGATCGCGGGCGCGAGCGGTTGAGCGCGGATGCCGTCGTGGTCGCGCTCGGCAGCTATTCGCCGCTGCTGCTGAAGCCGCTCGGCATTCGCCTGCCGGTCTATCCGGTCAAGGGCTATTCGCTGACCATCCCGATTACCGATGCCGCGCGCGCGCCGGAATCGACCGTCATGGACGAAACCTACAAGATCGCGATCACCCGGCTCGGCGACCGCATCCGCGTCGGCGGCATGGCCGAAATATCAGGCTATACCAACGATCTCGGTCTCGCCCGCCGCAGCACGCTCGAACATTCCGTCACCGATCTTTTCCCCGGGGGCGACGTTTCCAGGGCTTCCTTCTGGTCCGGCCTGCGCCCGATGACGCCGGACGGCACGCCGGTCATCGGGCCGACCAAGATCGCAGGCCTGTTCCTCAATACAGGTCACGGCACGCTCGGCTGGACCATGAGCACGGGTTCGGCGCGGCTGATCAGCGACCTCGTCGGCGGCGCCACGCCTGATATCGATGCGAGGGATCTTGCCGTTAGCCGATACGGCTGACGCGCATAGACGGCAGGAGGAATGAATGAGATGATACGCTTGTCACTTGCGGTCATCTTTTTGCGAGGTCACGAATGTCCGCTAGCTCCGATTGGCATGCCCCTGGCAACCTGGTCCGACCGTCGGGAGTAGCGAATGTGTCTTTTCGGGCAACGGTGCAGAACGGAACGGACGCGGATCAGCTCGCAGAAGCATTGTCAACGCCGACATCCAAGATAAGCGTTTCGGCGGAAGGCTCGACGCCCATTGCATATCGCTGCAATTTCATCTCGATGGAAGATGTAAGCGTCGCCGATTGCTCTTACGAAGGTTCGATTTCCAGCAGGCGAGACGGGGTCGCCGATAAACTGTCTATGTTCCTGCCGACACAGGGGATGATGTTGTTCGGCGGCAAGCGGGAGCCGATATATTCGCTACCGGGTCGCGGCGTAATCCTGGAACAGGGCGCCGTCAGGGGAACGAGGATCGTCGGCCCCCGCCGTCATTTCTGCCTTTTCATCGACCGCGCCAAGATCGCTGCGCAGCTCACCCATATGTGCGAGCGGACGATCAGCGGCGATGTCGGCTTCCGCACCGACATCGATCTGACGGCCGGTCCGGGGTTTCACCTGCAGCAACTCGTCTCGAACCTCCACAGCGGCCTCAGTGGCAACGGCTTGCTGCAACGCTCACCTCTTGCAGTCAAATCGCTCTGCGATGCAGCGGTGTACCTGCTTCTGGAGACATGTCCCCATCACTATTCGGAGGAACTGGCGCGCTCCGCGCCTCTCCCGGCCCCGCGTCATGTGAAATGGGCCATGGATTTCATGCAGGAACATATCGCGGAACCGATCTCGCTCAGCGAAATCGCCATGGCGGCCAAGGTAAGCGTTCGAACTTTGCAGCAGGGCTTCCGTCAGTTCAGGAACACCACTCCGATCGCCTATCTGCATGAAATCAGGATGGCTGCCGCCCATCGCGATCTGCTGGAATCAGACGGAACCCAGGCCATCGCCGAAATCGCGCTGAGATGGGGGTTCACCCATCTCGGGCGATTTGCAGCCGACTACCGGAAGCGTTTCGGCCAGTTGCCGTCACAAACCGTGAAGCGCTAACCTCGCTCAAGGATTTCAGCTTGGCCGGAGCCGCCGCAGACGATCCCCATGTGAAAATCTGTTGGATTCCGTAGATCTCGTCGAAGGGGAACCGTTCGAAGAGCCCGTCGGCGATCATTGCGAGAGCTCCCAGAGCCGGCTTGGATTATGCCGCGCGCTTCAGCGCATCGCCGATCGTTGAGACAATCGCGTCGATCTGGTCCTTCTCGACGATCAGCGGCGGTGAAAGCGCGATGATGTCGCCGGTCACACGGATCAGCAGGCCCCTCTTGAAGCAATCGACGAAGACGTCGTAGGCACGGGTTCCCGGTGCCCCGTCACGGGGAGTAAGTTCGATAGCGCCGACCAGTCCGAGGTTGCGGATGTCGACGACGTGAGGCAGGCCCTTTAACGAGTGAACGGCTTCCTGCCAGTGGTCGGCAAGCTCGGCTGCGCGCGTCAGCAGCCCTTCTTCCTCGTAGATTTCGAGGGTGGCGAGGCCGGCGGCGCAGGCGACCGGATGGCCGGAATAGGTATAGCCGTGGAAGAGTTCGATCGCATTGTCCGGTCCGACCATGAGTCCGTCATGGACCTTACGGCTGGCAAAGACTGCGCCCATCGGGATGGCGCCGTTGGTCAGGCCCTTTGCGGTGGTGACGAGGTCAGGCACGACGCCGAAATAATCCACCGCGAAAGGTGTGCCGAGACGGCCGAAGCCGGTGATGACCTCGTCGAAGATCAGCAGGATGCCGTGCTTGTCGGCAGTGGCGCGCAGCTTCTCCAAATAGCCTTTCGGCGGAAGCACCACGCCCGCCGATCCCGCCATCGGCTCGACGATGACGGCGGCGATGGTTTCGGCGCCGTGCAACTGCACCAGGCGTTCGAGATCGTCGGCCAGTTCGACGCCATGGGCGGGAAGACCCTTGGAAAAGGCATTACGCTCGATGTCGAGCGTGTGGCGCATATGGTCGGCCGGGATTTGCGGGAAGACGCGGCGGTTGTTGACGAGGCCGCCGACGGAAATGCCGCCGAAGCCGACTCCGTGATATCCCTTCTCGCGGCCGATGATGCGCGTGCGTGTTCCCTGGCCGATCGCGCGCTGATAGGCGATAGCGATCTTCAGAGCTGTATCGACCGATTCCGAACCGGAGCCGGTGAAGAATACACGGTCGAGCTTGGCGTCAGCCCCGCCCGGCGCGATTGCGGCGAGCTTCGCGGCGAAATCGAACGCGATCGGATGGCCCATCTGGAAGGTCGGGGCATAATCGAGGGTGGCAAGCTGGCGCTCGACCGCCTGGGAGATCTTCTTGCGGCCGTGACCGGCATTGCAGCACCAGAGCCCGGCCGTGCCGTCAAGAACCCGGTTTCCGTCAACGTCGGTGTAGTACATGCCCTCCGCGGCGGCCAAAAGGCGCGGCGTGGCCTTGAACTGCCGGTTGGCCGTGAATGGCATCCAGAAATTTTCGAGTACGGGCGCGTTCGTTTTGTTCATCTGATCCATTCTGGCCTCCTTGGGATGGGTCGAGAATGATGATTTCTCCTTTGCAAACAAGTCCTTTTCTTTACCGGCGCAAGTCGTTGAAATATCTTGGCCCATGCGACACATTTTAGATATTCTGAACAACGCAAACGGATCCATCATGTCAGTCGATATCGGCAGCCGGCTTCGCCATCTTCGCATCGCACACAAGCTTTCCCAGCGCGAGCTCGCCAAACGCACCGGTGTGCCGAACTCGACGATCTCGCTGATTGAATCGAACGCCTCCAATCCGTCGGTTGGAGCCCTGAAGCGAATTCTCGACGGCATCCCGATCGGGCTGGCGGAATTCTTCGCCTTCGAACCCGAACGTCCGAAAAAGGCTTTCTACGCGGCTGAGGAACTGGTGGAGATCGGCAAGGGTGCCATTTCCTACAAGCAGGTTGGCGAAACCCTGTTCGGGCGCAGCCTGCAGATGCTTAAGGAGTGCTACCAGCCGGGTGCCGACACTGGAAAAATTCCTCTTGTCCACGAGGGAGAGGAGGGCGGGATCGTGCTCTCGGGAAGGCTCGAGGTCACGGTCGACGACGAACGACGCGTGCTGGGGCCAGGTGACGCTTATTATTTCGAAAGCCGGCGCCCGCACCGGTTCCGCTGCATCGGGCCGGTGGCCTGTGAGGTTATCAGCGCCTGCACGCCGCCTACTTTTTAGTTCCTGCCCTCGATGCGGGCGAGCACGCCGTCGAGCGCTTCGGTCAGCGCCGCGATGCCGCCCTTTTTCTCGAAGTCGGTCAGAACCTGCTCGTTCAGCCCGCCCCTGGTTGCGAATTCGCGGCTCAGCGTGCTGAACGGTTCCGCGCCGGGGCCGCTTGCCTTTTGCGCCAGGCTCGCGAAGAGAGGGGCGATGTAGGCATTTGCTTTCGCTCTTTCGAGGCCGCTCGTTTCCAGCCAGACGCCGACCGTTTCCATGATTCCGAAATAGGTGGACATCGTTGCGCTTGCGGCTGCGAGAAGGTCGTATTCCTTCCTCGACTGACATTGGACGGCTGTCCCAAGCGTGTCGAACAGCGCTGCGACCGTATCATCGGGCGGATAGATGGCGGTGACGCCCTGGCGCGTTGCGACGAAAGGCAGGGGGATTGCCTGCACGAGATGCACGTCGGCGCCGATCCAGTCGAGGAGGGAATGGCGCTCTGTCGCCGCGACGACACTGACGACGGTCTGTCCCGCCCTGAACGACAATTCCCGCACGACCTCCTCGGCGACCTGCGGCCGTATCGCCAGGAACACCATGTCGCTGCGATCGACGACGTCCTGATTGTCCTTGGCAATGTTCACGGCTGCGAATGCGCCCGCCAGCGTTTCCGCGATGTGGGCGCTTCGTGGAGAGACGTGAATCTCCAAGGCATAGGCCGGATCAGCGAGAAGCCCGCGAACCATCGCCTCGGTGATAACGCCGGTTCCGACAAATCCGATGCTTTTGATGTTCACCTGATCACTCCTTAGCTCTCAGCGGTCCAGCGCGACAATCCATTATGGCGGCGACAGGTGAGGAGCGGAAGCCCTGCTCCGTAAGATCGGCGGAACGGATTGACCGGTTAGGCCGATCTTTCCAGTCTGACGGCGCTCTTGAGTTGTGGCGCGATGCGCTCGCAGCGGCGGGGCGCATTCATGCCGTCATCGACAATGCCGCATCCGCATCTAGGGCGCGACGCATCGCCTGGGCGATGATCCCGCTTTCGTTTGGTACGCCATATGTTTACAAGCGGAAGGTGTAAAGATTCGACCGAACGGAGGCATTGATCTTGCATATCGTGCGTCGCGCGCTGTTGGGGTCTCTGTGGGGCCTGATCGGCTGGAAACCTTCTTTCGCTATCGACACCAGCCCGGAAGCAATCACCCGGGAGGAGGCGTCGTCGGTGACACCCCGCCATGTTCTCTGTTTTCTCGGGAGAGATCGCGACCTCGGCCGCTTGTCCCAAGCGGCGGCCAAAGCGATCGGTGATTTCGCCACCGGCTTCAGCGTCGATGAGGATTATTCGCAGGCAGTGCCGGATGACCGCATGAACCGGTCATTCGACGTCTGCTGGGATCGGGTCGAGCCCGACGCCTGGAACGAGACGGACGAGAAAGCCGTCGCCGATCATCAATCCGTCCTCTACGTCCTCGGGCCGAGCATGACGCAGGCAGACACCGTCAAGGTGTCGATGACGGCACTGCGTCTCGTCGAGCGGCTGATCGAGGCGGGAGCGGTTGCCGTCAAGGGCGAAAGCGCCGGCATCGCACATGGGCTCGATCGATGGAGAGTGCTGAGCGGCCAAGGCGCCGAAGCGCAGAATGCCGGCGATCCGCTCGCCCAGCAGCGCATCGGGCGGCTGGCTTTCGCGAAGCGGCCGCTCTCGGCGCGTGGTTATCTGGAAAGCGTCGGCTTCCATCTGGTGGGGCTGCCGGAGGTCTATGTGCCGGAGACATCAGGCAGCGAAAGCCAGGTCGTTGCCATTATGGATGCAGTTGCCGACGAGATCGGCAAGCAGGGTCTCGATCCGACGCTCAAAGCGCGGGGCGCAAGCCTCTCCTTCGATTCCAGCTATGACGTGGATGAGTTCAAGTTCAATCCCTACGGCATCGTCAAGCTCGCGGGGTGAACCGGCTCGGGGTAATCGGCCTGCGATAGGGCGAAGCGCTGGATCGCCGTTGCAGCGACGCGCTCATATGCATGTCATTCAATCGTTCTGCTGTTCGAATGTCTTGGCAAACTCTCCATAGTGGCGCGCTGATCCCGCATTCTTCTCGGCCGAAGGAGGCCGGCCGAGGCGGCGCGCAATGCATCATCGTCGGCGTGACGGCAAGCGACCGGGGACCTCATAATCCACCGACCACGAACATTCAGTCTAGTTGTAACTGATCGTGTCGCTCACGCGCGGGCGATTGAAGAAATGGTGGTCGAAGCTGTAGCCGTTCTGTCCGGTGAAGTTCGAGAAAAACGCCGACACTGGTGTCGTCAATGTGTATTGCACCCGCGTCATCACCACCTGGACGCCCGTCTCCTGGATCTTCGCCGGTATGTCGATCGTGCTTGTTGTCCCGGAAACAAGCGACGAGGTGTTGAACGCGGCGGACCAATTGACGGTCGCCTTGCCGCTATTGTCGACATCATTGACCGTGACCGTAATCGTCAGCCCGGTGGTCTCATAGGGCTGGAGGATGAAGCTCGCGCCTGAAAGAAGCTTGGTGACGTCGGTCTTCGCCCAGGTGCTCTGCTGCGCGATCATATCGCCTGTACTGGAAGCGATCTCGTCTATCTTGCGGCTGACGGTGAGGGCATGGCCGAGATCGACGGTGCCGAATAGCAGCACGATCAGGATCGGCAGCACCAATGCGAATTCCACGCCCGAAGCGGCCGTGCAGTCGCAGGCGAGGCGACCGATGCAGGATCGGGCGCGGCTGAGAAGGGGGAGGTTCCGTGTCATGATCATCTCAGAAGGGCTCATTGCGAAACAGAGCGGAGGACCCAAGGAGATAGCGGCCGTCCGACAGCTTGGCGCTCGACAGGCTGAAGAAATTGACCGAGGCTTCCCATGGCAGAAACGCCTGTACCAGAATGTAATCGCTGCCCTTGCCGATATCATAAGTCTCGGTGACGGCGAGATTGCCGCTGTCGTCGATCGGATCGGCGCTGGTAGCGGACGACAGGTCGGAAAGCACGCTGACCTTGACGACGAGGCCGCTCGAGCAGCTGAAAGACAGAAGCATGTCGTCGCAAATTTTGCTCTTGAAAGTGGCCAGTGTGATCTTTGATGACGCCACCTCGCCGGTGCGGATCATCCGGGAGATTTTATGAACGGAAGCGTCCAGCGAGGAGTTGACAAAGAACATCAGTGACACTTCGATGATGCCGAAGATCATGATGAAGAGCGGCAGGGCCAGGATCGCAAATTCGATCGCAGCCACCCCCTTGCGATCGCCGAGCAGGCGGCGAAGCAGTGCAAAGCGGTTTCTTGCGGTCATTGGGTCAGCCGGACGGAAGAGAGATATTGAGTGAAGAGCGTCGACAGGCCCGCTGTGATTTCCGTCGACGACGATGCCGATATGAACAGGCTCTTCGACGATGCGCAGTCGGCAAGTGCGTAGGGAATATAATCGCGTCTCGTAATGCTGGTCGACACGCCGCTGTCCATGGTGCCGCCCCAGATGCTCTTCCAGTTGGCGCTCGCCATGGTCGAGCCGACGGTTGCGTTATAGCCCCAGTCCGTGGTGATCGGCAGATATTCGGTGTAGAGCACGGCCATCGTGTTCGACTGGTTCTTCAGATAGTCGCACCAAGCGGGATTGAGGGGCGCTACCTTGGGCCAGTATTTTGAGCCATTCGTCACCCATTCGCGCTGTGATTGGACACCGTCCGTCAGCAGGAGAACCAGCTTGAGCGGCGAGCCCGAGGAGGTCCCGTCCCCTCCGGCGCCGACTTTCTTTTTGAGCGTCGCAAGAGAAACGTCGAAATAAGTGGCGGCCTTCGAGGTCGCGCTGGTGAGGCCGTAGCTGCTGTCGGCGAGGCGGACGCGCGCCGTATCCGTGCTCAGCGTTGGGGCGAGAACTTCTGAAAGCGTATCCCCGAGGCTGTATAGCCCGACCTTGATGCGTTCATGATTCTCGTCGGATTCGTCGATCATGTCGAGCACTTCGCGCACGGCGTCGCCGGCGACATCGGCGCGCAGCTTTATCTTCTTTTCCTTGCTGTAGTCATAATTGGTCGCGTATGTCGTCTTGCCGATGGTGTGCGAATCACCCGTGTGGCAGGCGAACTGGCATTTGATGCCGGTATACATGGTCGACTGACCTGACGTCGTTGCCGCCAGCAGCATCGACGGCGAGGTGTCGATGACGATATAGACATTGAGATAGGACGTGGCGGGGCCTTTGACGGCGCTTGCCACGCTGACGGGGACGGTCTCGATGTTGGCGATCTTCATGAATGTCGTCGGAACGGTGCCGTTCGCCGTCGCCGTGATGTTGTGGTTCACGGTATCGATGTCGATATCTGCTAGCGTGTAGCTGTTGTCCACCTGCGCATGGAACCAGTCGGAAACCTTCTCCTTCAGAGCGTCGGTATCCTCGGTGTTGTTGATCTGCTTGACCGCTGCGATCAGGGCCGCGTCGAGATCGCTCTGCATCCTCTGCCGGACATTGTAGCTGCGGATATAGTCGAAGCTCGCACCGACGGCGACGAGCATCGGCACGAGGCTGAGGGCGACGACGATCGCGACGTTGCCGCCCCTGTCCCTTCCGAGACTGCGAAGGGCGCTCGTAATTCGAGCAAGCGAGTATGAAAGAGCCGACTTCAAAACACACCATGACGCAAGACAAAAAATAGCAAAAGAAAGATGTATCTGGAAAACTTGAGCGTTTGTTAATTTCCCAATTTCCGGTAGAAGATGCACCGTCGGCACACCGTTTGCTGCGCTTATTGGACATGGTTGCGAATTATGGATATTCGCTACGCTGTCGGCGAATGCGGAGGAGCCTCTCTCAGCGCTGCATCAGCAGGTCGTGAAGTCGTCTTTGAACCTCTTGCGAAAACATGGTCCTGTTGTTGAAAACGTCTCCCACCACGGCAATCCAGCCTTCCGACATCTGCCTCGGCATGGCCTGCGACTGGGCGCTGACTTCACCCTTCTTGGCCTTGATCATCTCCGATCCGAGCTTGCCGCAATGATCGAGCCCGCCGTCGGTGCGGACCTCAGCGATTCCCTGAACCGGCTGAACGCGACCTGATTATCGCGATCGAGCACCATGCGGGCGAAGGCTTCCTGTCCCTCGGTCGTGCTGTCGCGATTGGTGATTGGGAAGGCGAAGGCGTCGATCACCATGAAATAGGCGATCGACGTGCCGGGAGCGAGGCTGCAATCGAAATCCTCGCCGACGCTGTAGCCGCGCGCCGCAAGCTCGTCCTCGCCCAGTCGCCCGCCGGCTACGCGTCCAAAGCTGTCCCGCTAAAACCCTGCAAGTCTTCCCGCAACGAAAATGAAAGACCGAGCGGGCGGGATTTTGCCGACGAGACTATCCACTTTGCGCGCGGACGATCCGTATCGCGCGCCGAAAATTGCAGCGCCGCCGCAGACGGAGCGATCTCTTAATTTTCTGACCGCAGTGTTCCGGGTCGAGCGACGTGCTTGATGTAGCGGATCCGCGCCCCTCAAATGACTTGGGCGGCTTTCTTGGAAGAACACTCAGCCGGTGGATGAGATTTCCGGTTGTTACTCATGGTGAGTAAACGCATGACGAAGTCCTCGTTCCAGTCGCCTCGGCAGCCCACTCTTCTTATGCAAGATGGAGAGGGCGAGGGAAAAGGAATGCAACATCAGGACGTCGTAATCGACCGGAAAGCGCTTCTCGACGCTTTGCTGGGGCCATTTCCGCTTCCGCTTTTTTACAAGAACCCGCAAGGCCACTATCTCGGCTGCAACAAGGCATTCGAAGATTTTTCCGGCTACCGACGTGAAGAGATCATCGGGAAAACCGATTTCGATCTAACTTCGAACCATCTGCCTGAACTCCATTTCGTCGATAACGCGGCGCACCGCGACAGAGGCGGAGCCCAGCACTCCGAACGAAAGATGCTCACCGCGAACGGTGCGGTACGGGACGTCGTTTTCAACAAGGCGGTGTTGCCAGGGGAAAACGGTGCTCCGGCCGGCCTGATCGGCGCCCTTGTCGATATTACCGAGCACAAGCAGGCGGAGCAGGAGCTCAGGAAGGCGCTCGAATTCGCGGAAGGTATCCTCACCGCCATCCCGGATGTTCTGTTCGAGGTGGATGAGGACGGCCGCTATCTCCAGGTCTGGACAAGAAACCCGGAACTGCTGGCCCAGCAGAAGGAGATGCTGCTCGGCAAGACAGTCAACGAGATTCTTGCGCCGGAGCAGGCAGCTATCGCGATGGAGGCTCTTCGCACGGCCGGCCAGGAGGGAGTTGCCTACGGCCGATGCATCTGCATCGCCCTGCCGAGCGGCGAAACGCGGTGGTTCGAGCTTTCCGTGGCGAGACGACCGAGCGCCGATCCGACCACTGCCACCACGCTCCTGGCATTCTCGCGAGATATCACTGAGCGAAGACGGGCTGAAGACGCCATCAATTCCGTGCGGACGCAGCTGCTCAGCGTGCTTCAAACCATGCCCGACATGATCTGGGTCAAGGACATGGATGGATTCTATCTCCTGTGCAACCACACCTTCGAGCGGCTGACCGGATTGACGGAAGCCGAGGTTGTCGGAAAGACGGATTTCGATCTGTTCGGTATCGAAAGGGCTCGATTTTTTCTGGAATCGGACAAGGCGGCGATCAAGGCTGGCGAGTGCATCTTCAGCGATGAGGAGTGGGTAGTTTCGCAGGAGAATGGCCAATCCATTCTTCTTGAAACACGCAAGGTGCCGGTCATGGATGCGGCGGGAGAGGTCGTCGGGGTTCTTGGGGTGGCGCGGGATGTGACGGAGCTGAATGCCTCGCGCCAGAAGATCCACCAGATGGCCTTCTATGACCCCCTGACCTCGCTGCCGAACCGGTCGCTGTTCAACGATCGGCTGCGGCAGATGATCACCTCGGCCGGATCGCGGGGCCAGCGGGCAGGCGTGATACTGATCGACATCGATCATTTCAAGGTGATCAACGACACGATGGGCCATCCCGTCGGCGACGATCTGCTCTGTCAGGCCGCCGCGCGCCTCAATGCGAGCGTGCGCGATTACGACACTGTCGCCCGTCTGGGCGGCGACGAGTTTGCGATCCTGCTGCCCGATCTCAGGCAAGGCGACGATCTCGGCCGCATCGCCAGCAACATTCTCGAGAAGTTCAAGGATGGCTTCCTGCTGGATGGCAAGGAGGTTTTCATTTCCTGCAGTGTCGGCATCGCGCTCTATCCTGCTGACAGCGCCGACGCCAATGACCTGGTGAAATACGCCGATTCGGCGATGTATCTCGCCAAGCGTTCGGGGCGAAATAATTTTCGCTTCTATTCCAAGGACCTGACGGCGAACGCCGAGGAACGCATGCGGCTGGAATTGGAATTGCGGCGAGCGATCGAGCGCGAAGAGCTGGAACTGCACTACCAGCCGAAGGTGCTTCTGGACAGCGGCGCGATGGTCGGATCCGAAGCGTTGCTAAGATGGCGTCACGCCGAGATGGGGATGATCCCTCCCGACCGTTTCATTCCGGTCGCAGAGGATACGGGCCTGATCGTCGAGCTTGGGCGATGGGTGCTGGGCGAAGCCTGCCAGACCGCGGTCGAATTGAATGCCGGCAGCCAGGCGCCGCACAAGGTAGCGGTCAACTTGTCGGGCAAACAATTCCAATCCGCGGGATTGGTAAAGTCGATCGCCGAGATTCTCGGAGAGACCGGTTGCCGCGCCGAATGGATCGAAATCGAAATCACCGAAAGCCTTCTCCTCGATCAGAAGGACGAGACGCTGCAGACGCTCTCTGAACTTCGCAGCATGGGATTTTCGATCGCCATCGACGATTTCGGCACCGGCTATTCGGCGCTGAACTATCTGGCGCGCTTTCCGATCGACACACTGAAGATAGACCGGTCCTTCATCAACAGCGCCGACAGGCGCAATGAGGAACTGGTGAAGGCGATCCTCTCGATCGCGCGCTGTCTCGGCCAGAATGTCGTGGCGGAAGGGGTCGAGACCGCCGAGCAGGCTGCCTTTCTCGCCGCAAACGGATGCGGCTCGGCGCAAGGTTTCCTTTACAGCAAGGCAGTGCCGAAAGCGGATATCATCGCTCTCAGACTGCGCTCTCCGGTCGGCGGCTCCAGCCCGAGCGAGATGTGGCCTCGCGGGTGAGCGAGCCCGTCTCTCACCTGCCGCGTCGAAGCACGCGCGTGCTATTGCCCGATATCACGCTGTCTGACGAAGGGTTGCGATGACGCGGTCGCCCATGGAGGCACAGCGGGCGCCGTCGAAGGGGAACAAAGCCGAGAATGCGCCGGAGAGCTGTTTCTCGATCGATTGGCGCATCAGCTTGCGCGCCCGATGCAGCCGGGTCTTGGCGGTTTCGGGTTTGATGCCGAGAAAGGATGCGGCCTCCTCCGTGCTCATGCCCTCGACCTCGCGAAGCACGAAGATGGCGCGAAATTCGTCCGGAAGTCCGTCGACGGCCTGTTCGAGAAGATGCCGCGCCTGGCTTCGCGACAGTTCACTTTCCGGATCGGTTGCGGAGAGCGAGGAGGGGAACTGGAGGACTTCGCCGCCCCCCGATTTCGTCTGCATGTCGATTTCCTCAAGCCCGGTGGTGTTCTTTCGTGCGCGCACGCGGCCCAGCGCCTCGTTAAGCGTTATCCGGGTCAGCCATGTCGAAAGCGCGGCCTCGCCGCGGAATGTCGCCAGATTGGTGAAGGCCTTGACATAGGCGGCCTGCACGACGTCTTCCGCTTCCCAATCGCTGCGGATGATGGCGCGCGCGGTGCGGAACAGGCGCTGGTTGTGACGCTGGACAATGGCGCGGATGGCAGGCTCGTCACCCTGCTTTGCAAGGGACACGAGCTCGGCATCGGCGAGTGCTGATATATTCTGCCGGCGTCGCGCGACAGGAACGGCAATGGCTGTCATGCAAGTCTCCGCATTGCTTTGGATCGGAGCCCGGCCTTACGGCCGGACGTCCAGTTTGCCCGTCATGGCGGGATGAAAACGGCAATAGAAATCGACCGCTCCCGCCCGGCCGACCGTCATCCGCGCTTCCGATTTCGGCGGCAGATCGAGATCGAAGCTCTTGTCGCGAGCTGTCGCCGTATGCCGGAATATATCATTGTTTCGCCAGACGATCACATCGCCGACATGCAGCTCGGCAGGCGGCGCGCCGAATTTCATGCCTGCGATGGTGACCTGATATTCCGCCGCTGAAGCGACCCCGCTGCCTGCCCAGAGCAGCGCCAACAACAGCGGCAGCAATTTCATCAGCGATCCCATCGCGACCCTACTTGATCATCGAAGCGAGATGCTCGGCATGCGTCTGGTGTTGCTTGAACAGGGTAAGGCCGGTTTCCAGCAGCGATTTCAGCTCCTTGTTCTGAGCCGACGGGATCAGCACCTTGGCAAGGGCATCGTTGACCGACTTGTGATAAGCGACTTCGTTTTCGACATAGGCCTTGTCGAAGGCAGCGCCGTCGAGGGCGTCAAGCGTCTTCAGTTCCTTGCTCGCCTGGGCCGAGAGCGACTGGCTGATCTTGTTGTCCTCAGGCGTCACCTGCAGCTTCTTGACGAGGGCGAGCGCCTGGTCGTTGACGGCCTTGTGGTCGCGCTCCATGGTTTTGGCGAATTCGATGACCTCGGCATTCTTGCTCTTCTTCAACGCCTGCTCGGCGGCGGTGACATCGATCTGCCCCGCCGTATAGGCGATGTGGGCGATCTGAGGATCGGTCGGCTTGGCGTCGGCGGCGATCGAGGCGGTGCCGAGCGACGCCGCGATGAAGGTTGCGCCGAGAATTCGTTTCAACATGATCTGTCTCCTTATGTCGGATGGAAGCGAACATTGGATGCAGATCGCTCGAAAAGGTTCCCGGAAATCTTCGAAGCGGGAGATGGTTGCCGGCCGCTTCAGTCTTCGCCGATGAAACGCTGAAGCACGATTGCATGATTATAGGCCTGGTCTTTCGCCGCATAGAGAAGCGTGGCATCCGATTGCCCGATCCGGCGTTCGAGCTCCTCTACGGCTGATGAGTTCTTTTTGAGCTCGTCCAGGTAGCGGCGTTGAAATTCGTTCCATTTGGCTGGGTCATGGCCGAACCATCGGCGCAGCGCCGGGCTCGGCGCGATGTCCTTCAGCCAGACGTCGACGGCCGCTTCCTGCTTCTTCAAGCCGCGCGGCCACAGCCTGTCGACCAGAATACGCGTACCGTCCCGGTCTTCCTTCGGCTCGTAGATTCGTTTGATGTGCAAGGCCATTTGCTCATCCGCTATGAAGGTAATTCCGAACGAATACGCGGATGAGGGATCTGGTTCCACTCACCGTCCGTGGTTTCACTTAGTCACGCTAAAGGGGCCTCCAAGCTGTCATAATTGCTTTTAGTGCGGAAGTGTCGTCGTTCGGTCATCTCCCGCCGTGATTTGACCGAGCAAGAGGAGGAGGAGATTGGGGGCGCCTGTAGGAGGCAGCTGTCAGTTGACAAGCGTCAGAGGCCCGAGTCGAATGGAGCGTTTCCTAGTAGGGAAGTCAGCGCGAGACGGGCGCATCACCTCGCATCAGGCCGAGCGACTTCAGGTCCTCCCACAGTTCGCGAGGGATTTGTCTGTTCCGCGCCCGGTCGTTTGACGTCACTTGATCGATCGACTGGCCGCCCGGGATGACGGAAACGACAGCCGGGTGGAAGAACGGAAAGTTGAGAGCCGCGTCTGAGAGAGAGACATTATATTTCAGGCAGACGTGCTCGATGCGCCGGACTTTATCGAGAATGTGTGACGGGGCGTCAGAGTAATTATATTGCGCGCCGGCAATGGGGCCTGTCGCCAATATGCCGGAATTATACGGCCCGCCGAGCACAATGCCCATATTGCGGGCGACGCACAGGGGGAGAAAGGATTCCAACGCCTCCTGCTCAAGCAGAGTGTAGCGTCCGGCAAGCAGAAACAGGTCGAAGTCGCCACGTTCGGCTAGCATCTGACACATCTCCCACTCGTTTATTCCGCCACCGATGGCTTTCACCACTCGCTGGTCGCGTAGCGAGGTCATGGCCTGATAGCCACCACTCATGAATTGCTCGAGATAATGGTCGCAGGCCGCCTCGGTGCCGTGATTGAAGACATCCAGGTCGTGCACGAACAGAATATCGAAGCTGTCGAGCCCGGTGCGCTCGAAGGAAGCTTCGAAAGATCGCATGACGCCATCGTAGCTGTAGTCAAAAACCTCTTGGCGACTGGGCGTATCGAAGAATTTGCCGATGCCGGTCCGCTGTTCGGGTCGGCATACCTTGAGGAGCCTGCCGACTTTTGTCGACACGACGTAGTCTTTACGCTGCTTCGTTGCGAGGAAGCGGCCAACCCGCCTCTCGGCGAGGCCAAGCCCGTAGAGCGGCGCGGTGTCGAAGTAGCGGATGCCGTGTTGCCAGGCCGCATCTAAAACCGCTGCCGCCTCCTCATCTGTTATCGCCCGATAAAGATTGCCGAGTGGTGCGGTGCCGAACCCGAGTTCGGTAAAGGTAAGCCCGCCGTCTCCCCTGCGGTCCCAATGTCGCGTCTTCATGTCAGCTATCCGCACCCCATATTCGTTTGCCGCTCGTGCTCGACACTGCAGTCTAACCAATAACGCTTCCGGTTGGAATCGGAGCTAAAACGAGGAACCTTGGCCTGCGATGGCCCGGGGCAAGGGCGCCAACCCAGCAAGCATCCGTAGAGGAGCGTGATATCTGGTGCATCAGCCGGTGAATAGGGCATCCAGCTGCCCGATTTAACGAAGCCCAAACCACTATTGTGTATGACAGGGTTGTTACATGGTTTGGAAGGTGGACCCAACGCGGTGAATGGCATCTGGACGCAATTTGGTGGCAACCTTTCCTTCGTGTCTCTGGCGATGTCGCTCTGGGCTCTGTTTTCGATCCAGTTTCAGCGCCGTTCCTTCACGCAGGAGAAGATCGCCTTCGGGATAATAGCCGGCGGCGCGTCGATCGGATCCATATTGCTGGCGGTCGAATTCCACCCCGGCATCTATATCGACCTGCGTTTTTCGCCGCTTGCATTGGCCGGTATGTTCGGGGGGCCGATTGCGGCGGCTTTTGCTGCGTCGCTGGCGATCGTCTTTCGCTTTGCTGTCGGCGGCACGGCGATGGTCGACGGGATGATCACAATTGCATTCGCAACCGGCATCGGCGTGGCCGGCCATTTCTGGACCCGGAAGAGATCTCCTGGCTTCACGGATGTTGTTCTGCTGGGCCTTGCCCTTGGCGCGATACTGGTTGCAGCGATGGCCCTGCTTCCCACTCTCGTGACCGCTCATGTGCTGGCCGGAGTGGGCTTTCCCCTGACGGCCTTGAATTGTCTGGCGACCGTGATCGGTGGCTTTGTGCTCCTGAAGACGCAGCAATGGGAACTCGAACGAAGCATCCTGGTGACGGCATTTTCGCAATCGCCGGACTATCTCTATGTGAAGGACCGAAACAGCCGGTTCATTACCGTCAATGAAAACATGACGCGCCTCTTCCGTTTCAGAACGACGGCGGAGATGACCGGATTGTCGGATTTCAATCTGATGTCGCAGCCGCTCGCCGAAGAATTGTATCATCTCGAGCAGCAGGTGATGGAGACAGGGACCCCGCTGATCGACTCCACCGAGCGGATCGAAGGCCGTTTCCTGCTTGCTTCCAAGGTGCCGGTGCGGGACAAGCAGGGACGGATCATCGGCCTTGCAGGCGTAACGCGCGACGTCACCGAGCGCACAGCGCTGGAGCGGGAGCTGCGCGAAAGCAAGAAGCTGCTGTCGCATGCGATGGCGAACATGTCCGACGGCATCGCCATGTACGACAGCAAAGGGTTTCTTGTCTTCTGCAACGACCAATATCGCGACGCCTTTCCGCTGTCCGGCGGCGCCCGCGTGGTCGGCGCGCATATCAGTGACATCCTGCGCCGCGTCGTCGAAACCGGCGAGCGGCCCGGCGCCGTCCAGGGTGACCCGGAAGAGTGGATCAAGACCGTCAGCGCGACCCTGCACAGCAACAAGGACGAGGAGGTTCAGCTTCACAACGGTGATTGGCGCAGCATCCGCACAAGGATTGCCGGAGATGGCACGGCGATGGCCGTCGTCTCGGACATCACGGCGACGAAACAGGCGGAGATCGCGCTCAGGCTGTCGGCGGAGCAATTGAAGAATCTTGCCGAGACCGACGGGCTCACCGGCATCGTCAATCGCCGCGCTTTCGACGAGGCCTTCGCACGTGAGACGGCGGGCAGCGCCAGGAAAAATACGCCCTTCAGCCTGTTGATGGTCGATATCGACCGCTTCAAAGCCTATAACGATACCTATGGTCACCCCGCCGGCGACCAATGCCTGCGTGTCGTCAGCAAATGTCTGCGCCAGTCCGTCAGTCGGCCGGCGGACATCGTCGCGCGCTACGGCGGCGAGGAATTCGCCGTCTTCCTTCCCGACACCAGCGCCAAGGGGGCGATGATCGTCGCCGAACAATTCGCGCGTCGCCTAGCCCAGGAGAATATCATTCATTCCGGCAGCGAATTCGGGCGGGTCACCGCCAGCATCGGCATATCCTGCGCCACCGGCGCGACCCTGCGGACCAGCCCGAACCGGCTTCTGGCAGAGGCCGACGCCGCGCTCTATGAGGCCAAGACACAAGGCCGCAACCGTATCCTGGCGCATTCCCGCGAGAACGGGCATGCACTGAAGGAAACCGGTTAGAAGCACGCGCTTCAGCTCTCTCTCGATAGGTTTCTTCTATCGAACCATCATTCGTACGCCCTTGATGTTTAGCGCCCTTCATCAATACAGGGCGCATGGACACAAAATTCATTGGGAAGAAATCGGCGGCAGCCGGCGGCTGGGGCGCTCTGAAAAGCTGCGGCAAACAATTGCTGCAAAGCGGCATGCCGGTCTCGGGGGCGCGGACGATGCTGAAGGCGAACCAGCCGGACGGCTTCGATTGCCCGGGCTGCGCCTGGGGCGATCCGGAACACGGATCCTCGTTCGAATTTTGTGAGAACGGCGTGAAGGCCGTCGCATGGGAGGCCACGGAAAAGCGGGTGACCCCCGCTTTCTTCGCGGCGAACACGGTCTCTGAGCTTCGCCGGCCATTCCCAACTCGTCAGTGTCGAAGATTCGATGAGCATGGTGCATGGTTCCGCCGGCATCAATCGCCCGGCCTCGCCGCATCTCCTCTCGGAAGTCGCCATCATTGCCGGCATTGCGCAGGCGACGGTCGGCTCCTCCGTGGTCGACTGGGCGGAACTCGCCAACGACTACGACCGCATCCGCGATCATATCGCGGCGACCATTCCCGGCTTTGAAAACTACAATGCCCGCCTGCGCAAGCCGCGCGGTTTCCATCTGCGCAACTCGGCCGCCCATCGGGAGTGGCAGACGCCGGCAGGCAGGGCATCATTCTCATGCCAGCCGCTTCCTGAGGAGACGGTGCATCAGCGTGCGCGAAGGGGCGAGGGGCGGTTCGCTCTGCAGACGTTCCGGTCGCACGACCAATACAATACGACTGTCTACGGTCTGGATGACCGATATCGCGGTGTCTACGGAGAGCGGCAGGTCATCTTCATTCATCCGGCGGATCTGAAGGCGATGAATGCCGAGGCCGGTGACAGTGTCGACGTGATCGGCGAGCACGATGACGGCATCGAGCGTATCGCGCGGGATTTCCGCTTCGTGCCCTATGATATTCCGCGGGGCAGCATTGCCGGCTATTACCCTGAACTGAACGTGCTCGTGCCGCTTGGCAGCGCCGGCGAGGAAAGCGATACGCCGACCTCGAAATCGATCATGGTTTCCTTGCGCAAGCGAGACGCCGCGTGAGCAACGAGGCTATCGGCTCCGACCGGTTTCTTGCCCTTGTCGCTGCGGCGCAGGATAGGGACCTCCGACTGACCTCCTTGCAGGCCGGTCTGCTCGTCGCTGCCGAGCTCGGGATCGCGTCCGACAGCCGCTCCTTTGCGCGCATGCTGGGGATCGCGCATGCCCTTGTGTTGCGGGACCTCAGCGCGCTGGCGGAGCGTGATGATATGCTTCGAGTCGTCAAGCGGGATCCGAAGACAATGCGAGTGCACTACCGATTGGCCAAGCCTTAAAAAACCGAAAGCGCAAAGAGCGAAGCTGAAAGATCGCGGTGCGCTTCAGCTGCAAGTTACCGGCGGCTCATGCGCTTTCTCGTTTCGGACGGGTATTCGCCATAGGTTGCCTTGTAGACCGCGGAAAAGCGGCCGAAATGAAAGAATCCCCATTTGAGGCAGGTGGCCTTCATCGTCTCCGTGCACTCGGGATCGATCAGATCCTGCCGCGCCGCGCGCAGACGAAGCGTCAGCAGATAAGCGGCCGGGGACGTTCCCTTGAAGGCGCGGAAACCGGTTTCGAGGGCTCTGCTGGAGACGCCGGCCGCTTCCGCCACCTTTGGCATGGTGATCGGCTGATCGATATTGGCCTGCATGAACTCGATCGCTCTGCGCACATGCCTCGGAGCGATAAGGGCGGCGCCTTTGTCAAGAAAATGCGACAGCCGGTGTGGCACCATGCGCACGACGAGATCGGCGAGCGCTTGGGTCATGTGAGCCATAGCGATCGGCGACTGCAGCAGGGGACCGTCGTCGCGCATCCCTGAAATGATCGTTTCGGTGAGGTTGCCGATCGTCCGTCCGGCCGGCGTCGACAGATCCAGTTCGGGCAGAAGGTCGAGCGAGCCGCTGAACGGCATTTCGAACGTATGGCCGATCGTCTGGAGGATGACGGGCCAGTTGATCAGCAGTTCGTCGATGACGTTGCCTTGCCCGTGCATGAGAACGCTGTCGGGTTCGAAATTATTGTAGAGAAGCAGTTTGCCTTGCCCGGCCTCGGCCTTGCGCGTCCCATAGGTCACTCCCATGCCGCCACGGCGCGGCACGACGAGCGACAGATACTCCGCCGTGCTGACAGTCGGCTCGATGTTGAATTGGAACTCCGCCTCATGATAGCCCGTCAGCAGGACGGCGCTCTCGGCCACCGAAAAATCCAATCCCCAATGAAAGTCCTTGGCGCGGCCGACAGGCTCGGCATCAAACGCGCCGAAAGCGCCGCCGAGGGTTTCCACCATATTATCGAAAGACGAACCGTGGAATCGGAAGGAGAATGGCTGGGCGCTGTTTTCCGTCATGCTCCCCTCCTTATTTCATCTGACGTCGCGCATAACGCGACACCTCGGCCACTTGGATCAGAATGAAGTACGTCCCTCTTTTTGTTCGCACGTCGCCGAGCGTCATCTTTCTCCTCACGCTTGCCGGGGCATGACGGACGAGGCTTGGCCGTATATTAGCGGATAAGAAGCCAGAGCGCAGTAAGCGGCAGCCAGGCGGGCAAGTTTCAACGTGATCCAGGTGTCGGTATTGCTGGCCAGGGCAAGCCGATCCAGGCAGAGCTCGCGCGTGGCGGGCGTCGGAAACGCAGACCTTTTAAATGCTTTATGGATAATTCCCATCTGTCGGATTTTCCTGGCCAGTCGGCAGGAACTGACAGAACCGGCTGCACTTGGCAAGGCCTTGGAACTGCTGCTTTGATGGTGACCCCGTGATGAAACGATTAGCCAGCCTGCGCATAGGGCACATTCAAGGCGCCATCCAAGAGTCGCCTGCCGAAGGTTCTGAAGTGGACCGCTCGAGATCGCCTTCGGCAGGCTGACAGGCAGTTGGCATACGCACGGGATGGAGTGCGTATGGATGTAATCCCCGTCCATCATTTGGGGTCAGCGATGGAGGGGGACTTGCAAACCGTAGACCATCATGGCCCCGGTCGGACTGAGTTTAGTGTTCTACGGCGATGGAGCAATTGTCAGGCGCCGATATTGTCGGCCGATCGGCTTTTCGTGACGCAGTATGGACTGGTCCTGCGCAAAACGTATAGGCTGGCCCTCCCTCCCCACTCTTTGGGTGCCCCTGAATTAAAGATCCAGTCCGACTCGCCTGTTGTCGGAGAAGGCATAGAGATCTGGTGTAAAGACACTTCATTTATCGATGCCAGGGAGTGTCTCGACAGAGCCTTCTGAAAGCAGGTTTCGGAGGATCAAACCCGTTGGCAGGGCGACAGGATCGGTACCGACGGCCTCGACATCCGACGGGTCGATATAACAGGCAAGTCTAACGACTAGCCGCGAGCTTTGCCAGGCGCCGCTCGGGCGGCCGAGCATCTCCCCCGAGGCCGCATTCGTGATCCCTCAGGCGGCCGGCTTGCCGGTTGCGGTGCGTGGTGACGCGCCGAACGTCGGTGCCGCCGGCAAGCCCGAGGGACCCCGCGCCCGTAGGTTCAGAGCGCGACCGAAAGGGCGCTTTCGCGTGGGGCAGCCACCTCCTGCGAGTTCACCATTGCACCGGCGAGCTGGCGGAAGGTGACAAGGCCCAAGGTTTCCCCCGACGGCGACACCACCTTGGCATCATCGTTCGGTGTCGAAGCCAGTATTCGGACGGCTTCTTCGACGGTCGTACCCGATGCGATCGTCAAGCCGCCAGGCGCTGCGGCGGAGTGCAAAGGTGTCATGACGGCTTCGACATGGATGACCCGGCCTCGGTTGACCTCCTTGACGAAGTTGGCGATGTAGTCATCCGCAGGGCGCAGCACGATATCTTGGCTGGTGCCCTGCTGGATAACCTCGCCGTCGCGCAGGATCGCGATCTGGTCGCCCAGGCGCAAAGCCTCGTCGAGGTCGTGGGTGATGAAGACGATGGTCTTCTTGATCTCTTTCTGAATATCGAGAAGGACCGTCTGCATATCCGTGCGGATCAAGGGGTCGAGAGCCGAATAGGCCTCGTCCATCAAGAGAACCGGGGCATCATTGGAGAGCGCCCGCGCCAGGCCGACGCGTTGCTGCATGCCGCCGGAAAGCTGGTTGGGGTATTTTTGTTCGAAGCCCTTCAGGCCGACGCGCTCGATCCAGCGCATAGCGACGTCAACGGCTTTCGCGCGCTCCATACCCTGCACTTCGAGACCGAAAATGGTGTTGTCGAGGACGTTGCGGTGCGGCAGAAGCGCGAACTTCTGGAACACCATGGCGGTCTGCTGCCGCCGGAACGTCCGCAATTCGGTCTCGTTCATCTTCACGACATCGATGCCGTCGACCAGCACTTCGCCCGATGTCGGATCGATCAGCCGGTTGATGTGCCGGATGAGCGTCGATTTGCCCGATCCGGAAAGGCCCATGATGACCTGGATTCGGCCGGAGGGAATCTCGACATTGATATCCCTGAGCCCCAGCACGTGCCCATGTTTGGCGTTGAGCTCGGCTTTCGTCAGGCCCTTCTGCACCGCTTCGATATAAGCCGTGGGATTGGGGCCGAAGATCTTGTAGAGATTGCGGATTTTGATGCCGCCAAAACGATGCTCAGCCATGGACGGTCTCCCGATGCTTCTGGAGCCTTTTGCCATATGCCTGGCTGACCCGGTCGAAGATGATGGCGATGCCGACGATGGCAAGGCCGTTGAAAATGCCCAGCGTGAAGTATTGGTTGGCGATCGCCTTCAGCACCGGCTGGCCGAGGCCCTGGACGCCGATCATGGAAGCGATGACCACCATGGCGAGCGCCATCATGATCGTCTGGTTGATGCCGGCCATGATGGTGGGAAGCGCCAGCGGCAGCTGCACCTTGAAGAGCTTCTGCGATCTGGAGGTGCCGAAGGCATCTGCGGCCTCGAGCACGTCCTTGTCGACGAGCCGGATGCCGAGATCGGTCAGGCGGATCATCGGCGGGATGGCGTAGATGACAACGGCGATCAGGCCCGGCACCTTGCCGATACCCAAGAGCATGACGACGGGGATGAGATAGACGAAGCTCGGCATGGTCTGCATGACGTCGAGGATCGGATTGACGACGCGCTGCAGCCGGTCGGAGCGCGCCATAAGGATCCCGATCGGGATACCGATGGCGATGGAAAGAACCGTGCAGACGAAGATCATCGAGACCGTCCGCATCGTGTCGTCCCACATGTCGAAGTAGCCGATCAGCATCAGCGTCGCCAGACAGCCGAGGACGATCTTCAAGCTGCGGCTCGCAAACCAGGCAATGACGAGGATGATCAGGGTAATGATCGGCCACGGCGTTTGCGTCATGAAGCGCTCGGCAGCGATGAGGAAATGCTGCAGCGGGACGAAGAGGCTTTCGATGCCGTCGCCGTAGCTGCGGGTAAATCCGCGAAAGCCGTCATCGATCGCTTTCTTCAGATTGCGAAGCGCGTCATCGTTCATGTGTGGGAATTTATAAAACCATTCCATCTCGTTCCCCTTTCGTCAAAGTGCCGCGGCAGTCTTTTTTGATTTTGTCGGCGCGTGAGAAGCGGTGCGCTTTTCGCGCACCGCTATTTTGGCTCAGAGAGCAGCTTCGATCTTCTTGGCCGCCTCAGGCGAGACCCACTTGGTCCAGAGGTCCTTGTTTTCTTCCAGGAAGTGCTTGGCACCGTCTTCGCCGGTCGCCTGGTTGTCGGTCATCCAGGCCATCAGCTTGTTGACCGTATCGTTGCTCCATGAACGCTTCTTCAGGTAGTCTATGACCTCAGGGCCGACCTTTTCGGAGAAAGGCTTGGCAACGAGAGTCACGACGTGATCGACCGGCCATGCCGCCGGCTTCGGATCGGGGCAGTCGGCAACGGTGATGCAGCGCTTCCACTCGGCAGCATTCTCCGGTACGCCGGCTTCGAGCTTGACCATCTGATACTTGCCGAGCAGCGCGGTCGGCGCCCAGTAATAGCCGACCCAGCCTTCCTTGCGCTCGTAAGCCTTGGCGATCGAACCGTCGAGACCGGCGGCAGAGCCGGTGTCGACGAGGGTGAAGCCCGCCTTTTCGGCATCAAACGCCTTGTAGAGCTGCGAGGTGACGACCGTGCCGCCCCAGCCCTGCGGGCCGTTGACGATGGCACCCTTCTTCGGATCTTCGGGATCGGGGAAGAGGTCCGGATGCTTCAGCGCATCGCCGATCGTTTTGATATCGGGATGGGCATCGGCGATATACTTCGGAATCCACCAGCCCTGTACGCCGCCATCCGGCAGCGGCGAGCCGACCTGAACGATGCGGCCTTCTTCCGTGCCCTTCTTGACGACGTCAGGCAGCAGGTCGATCCACGCTTCGGGCGCGATATCCGGCTGGCCCTTTTCGGCCATGGAGGTGATCGTCGGGACTGTGTCGCCAACGGTGATGTCGGCGCTGCAGCCGTAACCTTCGTTCAGGATGAACTTATCCAGGTTGGAGAGAACTTCGGCGCTCTGCCAGTTCATGCTGGCAATGGTGACGCTGCCGCATTCGGCGGCGCCGGCGAAGGACGCGCCGCCGATCAGGCCGAACGCCAAACATGTCGATGCAAGTAGTTTCTTCATTCTCGTTCCCTCTATTTAGCGGCTGATCTGGCCAGGCGGGGTGCCGCAGTACCCGCCCAAAGCGGTCGTCAGGAAACAGCTCCCATACTCACCGATTTCTTGAATGCTGCCGATAGTCCTTCCGCCACCGCAGCGTCGAACCCGGCGGCGCGCATGCCTTCTATGGCTGCCGCGGTGGTGCCCTGATAGTCGAGAAAGGTTTGGACGATGTCGTCGGGACATTCGTTGCGGCGCTCCAGCAGCCGGCCGGCGCCTGATATCACCGCATTGACGGCGCGGCGCGCAACCTCGGCCGGCAGGCCGCGGGCGACGGCGTCGCGCATCATGGCGGCGGCGAGCAATGCCGGGAATGCCGGCCCGGAGCCGGAAAGGCCCGTGAGATAATCGATGTCGCTTTCCCTTGCGACCTCGTCCTCAGATCCGCAGGTTTCGAAGATTGCGCGGACGACGTCCCGGTCATCTCTGGTAATGCTGCTCGCGCCGATCCAGGGCGTATAGGATTTTGCCACTTCGGCTGCGGCATTCGGCAGGGCGCGGACGACGCGGCCGGTCTTGTGGCGCTCCGAAAGGGCGTTCAAACGAATTCCGGCCATGACTGAGATGACGAGCTTGCCGGAGGCGTCGACGGCGAGCCGACGCCAGTCGTCCGGGCGGATGGAGAGAAGGATCACATCCGAGCGGTCGGCAAGTTCCTGACTGTCGGTGGTCCAGAAGGAATCCGGGAAACGGTCGGGCTGCCGGCTGCGATAGGAGAGGCAGAGATTTTGGGGATCGACCAGGGCGGAATCGAGGATCGAGCCGGCGATGGCTCCGCCGAGCCAGCCGCCACCACCAATAATACCGATCCTCAAGGAAACGCTCATCTCGGTTTCCTCAGCCGGGCCTATAGCCATGCCGCGCGAAGAAGCGGTCGAGCTCCCTCTGCTGCGGCACTTCGCCAGTGTAGATCGCGATATATTCGGGAATCCGTTTCATGCGGACGGCGAGTTCCTCCTTCGACTGCATGGAAATGTACCCGATCTGAACGAGGTAAGTTGTCCGCGCTCTGACATCCGATGTCGTTTCTGGTACCCCGAACCGCATAAACATGCGTTTGAGCGCCTCCAGCCGGATCTGATCCGCCTGCTGGACCTCGGCCAGAAGTTCGTCCGACTGCAAGGCCCAACTGCGCACGGCAAACTCGAATTTGGCGTCGAAGAGGTCGGTGTTCAGCCAGCAATCGAAAACGTTGAGCATCGCTTCTGCGAGCGACTCCGCATAGGCTTCGGACTGCTTGACGATATTGCCGGTGTTTTTCTCGCGCCACCGCGCCACGAGCGCGCTCAAGAGTTCCTCCCGATCCTTGAAGAACCAGTAGAAGCTCGTTCGCGAGAGATTGAGTTTCTTTGCGAGCGGCAGAATTTTCACCGAATCCACGCCGGATTCCAGCAGTGACTGGTAGGCTGCTTCCAGCCAACCCTCCTGCGATCCGCGCCAACCGGTGTCGTTTAGAGCCTGGTCCATGCATTCTCTCCTACCAAATTCCGCGGCCTCGCACAAGAAAAATGTACAGTGGTGTCGAAAACAATGACCTTCATGTTTTCAAGATTGACACTTGTGTACATTGCGCTTAGCGTCTGCTCCGATGTTTTAATCCGGAACCACGGCCCATGTCGAACGATCCTCTTCTTCAGCCCTACCAGCTCAAGCATCTGACGCTGCGCAACCGCATCATCGTAACCTCGCACGAGCCGGCCTATCCCGAGGACGGCATGCCCAAGGAAAGGTATCGGGCCTATACGGTAGAGCGGGCAAAGGGCGGGGTGGCCTTGACGATGACGGCAGGCTCCGCCGCGGTTTCCAGGGACAGTCCGCCTGTTTTCAACAACTTGCTCGCCTATAAGGACGAGATCGTCCCCTGGATCAGGGAAATGACCGACGCCGTGCACGAAGAGGGGGCGGCGATCATGATCCAGCTCACCCATCTCGGCCGGCGCACGCGTTGGGACAAGGGCGACTGGCTGCCGGTCGTCGCCCCGTCGCATCATCGCGAGGCTTCGCATCGCGCCTTTCCAAAGAAGTTGGAAGATTGGGACATCGAGCGCATCATCAAGGATTTCGCCGATGCGGCCGAACGGATGAAGGCCGGGGGTATGGATGGAATCGAGCTGGAGGCCTACGGCCACCTGATCGACCAGTTCGCGTCTCCGCTCACGAACGAACTCGACGGCCCCTATGGGGGTGCGCTCGAGAACCGCATGCGCTTCTGTTTCGACGTGTTCAGGGCGATCCGCGAGAGGGTCGGGAACGAATTCATCCTCGGTGTGCGCTATACGGCCGACGAGTGTCTGCCCGGCGGCAACGGGCAGGCCGAAGGCATAGAGATTTCCAAGCGGCTGCGCGACAGCGGGCTTATCGACTATCTGAACGTCATTCGCGGCCACATCGACACCGATCCGGGTTTGACCGACGTCATCCCGATCCAGGGCATGGCGAACTCGCCGCACCTGGATTTTGCCGGTGAAATCCGCGCCGCTACCAACTTCCCGACCTTCCATGCGGCGAAGATTCCCGACGTCGCCACGGCGCGTCATGCGATTGCAGCCGGCAAAGTCGACATGGTCGGCATGACCCGCGCCCACATGACCGACCCGCATATCGTCCGCAAGATCATCGAGAAGCGGGAAGAGGATATCCGCCCCTGCGTCGGCGCCAATTATTGTCTCGATCGGATCTATCAGGGTGGGGCGGCCTACTGCATCCACAATGCCGCCACGGGGCGCGAACTGACGATGCCGCATGTCGTGGCAAAGGCCGAGGTCAGAAAGAAGGTCGTCATCGTCGGCGCCGGCCCGGCCGGGCTCGAGGCGGCGCGCGTCGCGGGAGAACGCGGCCACCAAGTGACCGTTTTCGAAGCGGCGAACAATCCAGGCGGTCAGATCCGCCTCACCGCCCAAAGCGAACGCCGCCGGGAAATGATCAGCATTATCGACTGGCGCATGAGCCAGTGTGAGAAATACGGCGTCACCTTCCACTTCAACACTTGGGCGGAAGCCGACACGATCGAGGCCGAAAATCCTGACGTCGTCATCATCGCCACTGGCGGCCTGCCGCATACAGAGGTGCTCACCAGCGGCAACGAACTGGTGGTCTCGTCTTGGGACATCATCTCCGGCGATGTGAAACCCGGTTCCAACGTGCTTGTTTTCGACGACGCTGGCGACCATGCAGCGCTGCAGGCGGCGGAGTTCCTCGCCAAATCAGGCGCCAAGGTCGAGATCATGACGCCTGACCGGTCCTTCGCGCCGGAGGTCATGGCCATGAACCTGGTGCCCTATATGCGTGCGCTCCAAAAGTACGACGTGACCTTCACCGTTACCTATCGGCTGGAGGCCGTCGAGAAGAGCGGTAATCAGCTCGTCGCCCATATCGGCAGCGATTACGGCGGAATTGCCCGGCAGCACAGCTACGACCAGATCGTCGTAAATCACGGGACCATCCCGCTCGACGAACTCTATTTCGAGCTGAAGCCCAAGTCGAAAAATCTGGGCGAGGTCTCGCACGATCAGCTTCTCCAGGGGCAACCGCAATCGGTCATCCGCAATCCCGAGGGCAAGTTCCAGCTGTTCCGGATCGGCGACGCTGTCGCTGCCCGTAACACGCATGCCGCTGTCTATGACGGTCTGCGCATCGCAAAGGATATATGATTGTCAGAGCGGCCGCCTGCCGGCCGATCGGGAGGGGATGATATGAGTTTGCGCAACGAAAGCCTCCAGCATTGCCTGGAAGCCGCTTCGGTCGCTTTCGACCAGTTCGCCGAGGCTCCAGAAGCCCGCCGCTCGATCGGGCAGTTCTTCGCGGCGCTGGGGCGCCCGGGGACTGCCCGCGCGGGAGAGGGAAGCCGGTTACCGGTCTGCGCTCACCTCGATATGGCGCTCGCAGTCGATACGTCTTATGCTTCGCTGGCGCGATTGATCGAGGGGTTCAAAGGCATCGAGCCAATGCTTGAATGGCGTCGCCGCACAAAGTATGACCACACCACGGCCAGCGACAATTTCGTTGATGGGCATGCCAATGCCATGATCGTCGGGCCGGGTGGATTGGAGGAGCGAAGTGACCTGTGGTTCGGCGTGACATTGATGGCGCCTCACGTGCGTTATCCCGATCACGACCATGCGCCGGAGGAGGTCTATCTGGTGCTGTCCAAGGGAGAGTTCCAGCAGGGGGAGGGGAACTGGTTTTCGCCTGGTATCGGCGGATCGTTCTATAATATTCCCGGGATCAAACATGCGATGAGGTCGGTGGAGACGCCGCTCTTCGCCTTCTGGGCTTTGCTTGCCGAGCGGTCGCATTGACGGCCGGCTGTCTAAAGCATGTCGCGCAAAGCTGTGCGGCGGTTGTGACAACGGCTTACGTAAAAAGAAAGAGTTAAAGCGCAGAGCAAGCGAATCTGAAAAATCCGCGACGCGCTTTGGATATAGGGGTTTGCCATGAAGATTCTCGTGCCCGTCAAGCGGGTTGTTGACTACAACGTGAAGATCCGGGTGAAGACGGATGGCACGGGTGTCGAGCTTGCCAATGTGAAGATGTCGATGAACCCGTTCGACGAGATCTCGGTGGAAGAGGCGCTGAGATTGAAGGAAGCCGGCAAGGCGGAAGAAGTGGTGGTGGTGTCGATCGGCCCGGCCAAGGCCGAGGAAACGCTGCGCACGGCGCTCGCCATGGGCGCTGACCGCGCCGTTCTCGTCGAAACCGATGATGCCGTCGAGCCGCTCGCCGTCGCCAAGATCCTT
>NZ_JBXSOL010000025.1:0-87814 GCF_057784555.1 Rhizobium sp. CNPSo 3670 | reverse complement strand
GCCGCAAACCGCCAGGCTGGCGATCAGGTTGAAGCCGACAGGCATGGCGGCGAGCATCGGCTGCACCCAGAGCAGGAAAGCGATCATCGGCACGCTCGCGGCCAGCGGCCGGCAAAAGGCGTTCAGCTGCGCGGCAAAACTCGCTCCGATCAACCGCCGGGTGATGATGAGCGACGCGGCATAGGCGACGAGCACGGCGATGATCCGAGCGCCGAGCGCGCCGGCCACCTGGAAATAGGCGATGCCAAGAATAGTCACCGGCACCCTGACGGCGAATTCGGCAAACATTCTGAGAGCGAGGGAACGGGTGTTATCCAGCACCATCGCCAATGCCGGAATGATATTCGTGGGAAGACCGAGCAGGCTGACAACGCAGAGCCATTGCAGGATCGGCGCGGCGGATGCCCATTTCTCGCCGACGAGGACGCGCACGGTCGGCTCGGCGAGCATGGCGAGCGCGATAAGAACGGGGGCTGCAACGAAGGTGATCGCGTTTGTCGCCTTCAGGTAGGCAGCGACCAGATTGCGGCGGTCTTCGACGGTGGAGAATCCGGCCATCAGCGGGCGCAGCAGCGGCCCGACGAAGGTTTGATACGGAATTCCGGCAATGTTGTCGGCGACGCTGAAGGCCCCGAATGTCGACAGGCCGGTAAAACGCGGCAAGAGCAGCCGGTCCAGCTGCCAGTTGATCGAATTCAGCACCTGCGACACGGTGTTCCAACTGATCATGTCCTGAAAATGCTTCCATTCCGACAGACTGAATGCCGGCCGCATCGGGGCAAAGACATAGGAGGTGATCATCGCCGCGGTCGGGCCTGAGACCGCGCCGACCGCGAGCCCCCAATAGCTGCCCGTCGCCACCGCCACGCCGACACCGAACAGCAATGTCGATCCCTTGGTAATCAGATCGAGCACGAATTCGCGCTTGAAATCGAACCGCTGCATGAAGAGCACCATCCGCGGGCTGACCATGCTGCGCATGGCAGGCGCGATCGAGAGAACGGCGACGAGGGCAAAAAGCCGGGGATCGCCGTAGATCAGGGCCATCGGCCATGAGAGGACGATCATCAGCAGGCTGATAGCCGCCCCTCGAAGCAGGCTGAGAGTGAAAGCCGTGGCAAACATCTCTTTGGAAGGCGACGGCTGTCGCAGCAGAGCCTGCGTCAATGGCAGATCCAGAATCGTTTCGACGATGACGAGAACCGAGGTTGCAATGGCGACCAGACCGAAGTCCGCAGGACTCAAAAGCCTCGCCAGGATAAGCAGGCTCACAAAATCGAGCAGCCGCGCGAGGAACTTTCCGCTGATCGTCCAGATGCTTGCCGTCGCCGTTCTCTGAGATACGCTTGACATGATCTGCTATCTATTCCTCGTTGGCGGATTGAGACGGATTCAGTCGCGACCGCAAGATGACGCAGCTCCGGCCCCTGTTCTCAGCCCGGCCGTCTTCTCAGGCCCTCTGCGGATCGGTCGCCTCGGGCGGAAAGCTGTTGCTCAATGAGATCGGCCAGACGATCGCGGAACACGGCGGAGGAGAATTTCAGCGAGTGCGCGCGGATCGCTTGCGGATCGATATCGTCCTCGATTTCTTCGAATGCTGCCATCGTCTCCAGCAGCGCTTCCGTCGTCTGTTCGGCAAAGCGGAAGCCGACCTGCGGCGACGAAACGGTTTCCCTGGCGCCGCCGGCGTCGAAGGCGAGAACCGGACGGCCCGATGCCATGGCTTCCACTGGCAGGATGCCGAAATCCTCGGTTCCCGGAAACAGCAACGCGCGGCATCGCGACAGGTGGTCGCGCAGCACGTTGAAAGGCTGATGACCAAGGAACTGAACGGTCGGTCCGGCGATCGACTTCAGATAGGACAGCTGTTCTCCCTCGCCGATCACGACGAGCTTCCGGCCGGCCTCGGTGCAGGCGCGGACCGCAATATCAGGCCGCTTGTAGGTCGTCAGCTGCCCGGCATAGAGATAAAATTCGCCTTTACCCTTCCCCACCGCAAAGTCATCGGTCGCAACGGGCGGGTGGATGACGACGGATTCCCGGTCATAGAAGCGCCGGATGCGGCTTGCGACATAGTCGGAATTGGCGATGAAGGTATCGACGCGCGAAGCTGTCGTCACATCCCAGGCGCGCAGCATCGGCGCGGTGATCGACATCAAGGCACGACCTACCCAAGGCAGGCCATGACGGTAAACGTGGAATTGATCCCAGATGTAGCGCATCGGCGAATGGCAGTAGCAGACATGCAGCGCGTCGGCGCGCGTGATAATGCCTTTGGCCGGCCCGGATTCGCTCGACAGCACGAGATCGTAATCCTGCAGATCGAACTGCTCGAGCGCGAAGGGCATCAGCGGCAGCATCTTGGTGTAATGCCGCTGCGCGCCGGGGATCTTCTGCAGAAAGGAAGTGCGGATATTCCGCGTCTTTAGAAAGTCGCTGATGCGGTCCCGGTTGCAGACGAGGGTGAAGATGTCAGCCTGCGGAAACATGCGGCACAATTCTTCGACGACCTTCTCGCCGCCGCGCATCGAGACGAGCCAGTAATGGACGATAGCGACGCGCAGTTGCCCGGTCTCCTTGACGCTTCCTGCCTCGGCCAGGCGTCTCTTCGACATCACCGGCGCATCGCCGAGAAATGCCCTTGCGTCGGAAAGAGAGGTTGTTGCTTTGAAGGTCAAAGGAATGCTCCTTGTGTCGCCACACCGTCTGTCAGCTCGGGAATCGCATTCGTCGAAAGCAGCCTGCAATATTCGGCAAGGAGCGCGTCGCGCCATTGCTCATGCGTCGAGGCGAGATCCGGAGACATCAGGAAAGCCCTCTCGCTCATGGCGCGGATTTCATGCCTCGGCATTTGGCTAAAACGCATCAAGGCATCGGCAAAGACGATCTCATCACCCGTGTCGCAGGCGAATGCCATACCGGCCTGCTCCATTTCTTCGGCAAGGAATGCGTTGCGCGACATGATCACGGGGAGGCCGCTCCTCGCCGCTTCGATCGCCACGAGGCCGAACGGTTCGGGATAACGCGAGGGCATCAACAAGGCCCGCGCTTTGCGGATCGTGGTGCCGATCTCCGCATGCGATTGCCAGCCGACGGTCCTGACGTGATCGCCGGAAGCCTCAAGCAAACCCCTCAGCGGCCCGTCACCGATCACGCAGAGCCTGGCACCCGCTCTTCGCGTCGCGGCCACGGCGTCCTCCACACCCTTTTCCTCATCGAGCCGTCCGATGAAGACGAACTCGTCGTTCGCCTCCGCCTCGATGCGCTGTTTCGACAGGGGAGCGACGGGATTGCGGATCGTCGTCAGCCGGTCGGGCCGATAGCCGGCGCCGACGAGAAAGCTCGCCATTTTCTCATGCAGCAGGATGATCCGGCCGAAATCGGCCTGCGCCTTCAAAAGCCTGAGGATATTCGAGCCGCGGGCGACCCGCCACAATTTGTGCGAATAACTTCGCTTGTCGCACGCCGTCGCAATGCAGCCCGCACCGAGCGGACGCCGAAGGCAGATCTCTTGCGCCTGGTAATCGAAGAAGGCGCCATTGGGGCAGGCGGTGAAGAAGTCATGGGCGTGAACCAAACACCGTCCCGCGACCGGAGCCAGTGCTCGGAAAAGCGCCGGTGACAGTATCTGATGCCAGCCATGTACGTGATAGACGGTTTTTGCCGTATCTTCTGCGGCAATCCAGTTGGCAACCATTCGGGTTGCCGCCCCATTATGAATGCCGGTCACGAAAGCCTTCGCGCGGTCGGCGCTCAGCAGATCGCGGCTGTTCAAGCCAACCATGGAGACACCAAGCGCAGCAAGCTCCGCGTTGGCCGCGTCATCCCCACAAATATAAGTGACGGGGATATCCAGGCCTCGAAAAAGCTTGGCTGACAGGACCGCCAACCCTGTTGCCCCGCCCCTGGCCACCGAATAGTCGTCGATGACGACCACGCGATCGATGCTTGGCGTGCCGCCGCCGGGAAAGCGGCTGGCATTTGCGGCGAATCCGTGGACATCGGAAAGCGACGGGTGCATCACTTCACCGAAAACGCGCCATTTACACAGGCCTCAAGCGCCTTGCGATTGAGAATTCTGATCTTGCCCTGCCCTCCGTCGATGATCTTGCATTCGCGCAGGCGCCGCAGGCACTGATTGACCTTCTCGCGGGACGCCGGCAGCGTTGCAGCCAGATCATTTTGCGAGATAATCACTTCGTCGCCGCTGTTTGCGGCATCTTTTCCGTAAACAGCCGAGAGCCGCAGCAGCGTGCTCGCCAATCTTGCCTGCAGCGTCGACGCCGCATTGGCGATGATCCTATCTTCAAGCTCCGAGATACGCGCCAAGGCCCTGGAGAAAACTTTTTCGCGGAAGTAAGGATCGCTGGCATACATGTCGCGCAGCAGCCGGCCTTCGAAGAAATGCAGCTCGCAATTGGAACCGGCTCGGTATTCGAGGTTCAACGTCTGCCGGCGCAAGACTTCAAGCTCGCCGATCAGACCTGTTTTCGGAATGATTTCGACGATGAATTCCCTGCCGTCAGGCAGCATCGTGCTTGCACTGACCAATCCCGAATGCACGCGAGCGAACATATCGACAAGGACGCCGGCGCCGGCAATGACCTCGCCACGACGGAAACGCCGTACGCTCGAGCGGCATGAAAGAAATTCATCTTCGATAACGATACCACTGTTGAGACGAATGCCGCCATTGGTCGAAATCGCGGCCTTGCCGATGCCGAGTCTGCGATCTGATGCATGCGTGATCCCGTCCATGCACTCCACTCCAGTACGAGAATGACTCAATAAATGCTGCACTGCACCAATTATCTTGGATTAGTACGTTAGTCAAATAACATCAGCAAAGCGTGACAAAATTTCAAGTCTATATCAAATTAAAGTCTCAATCCCTCAAAAATTTGCGGCGCAAAGGTCAAAAATTCATCGTTCTAACTAGTATACATGCACACAAAGAGACTATTTTGATCAAAAACAATCAACGCGTTAAAAGCAACTTCAGAACTACGATATCGAATATTAGAGAATATTCATCTTAGTAGAGATTACAGAACCACTTAAAAGAATTGATGACACAGCTAAGCGATCGGAAATCTCTTATTCATCGTGGTAGCATAAAGAATTAATTAAGAATTATGACCTTGGTAACAGACAATCAGGGTGCGGCGCAGCAAGCTTTGAATGGTTCTTGACGGCAATTTTTTGGAGGCCGCGATGACATGGGAAGCACACAGTTTTGAGACCTGGTCGCGCGTCGAACGGACGGCAAAGGGCGGCGAGTTACGGGAGTCCCAGCCTCGCTCAGTGGGCAGGTCGGCGAAGCGAGCTATCGACCTTGTTGTCGCGATCACCGCGCTGGTCTTGCTCTCCCCGCTTCTGCTGATCGTGGCATTGATCGTGAAACTGTCCGACCGCGGCCCCGTCTTGTATTCCCATACACGCATTGGCTTCGGCGGCGCGCCCTTCGGATGCATGAAGTTCCGGACGATGAAGACCGATGCGAGCGCTCAGCTTGCCGAACTGCTGCAGAACAACCCGGCGGCCCGCAGCGAATGGGAAGCAACGCGCAAGCTGAAGAACGATCCGAGGATCACCGCAGTCGGCGATATCCTCAGGCGCTCGAGCATCGACGAGCTTCCCCAGCTGATCAATATCGTGCGCGGCGAAATGAGCCTCGTCGGACCCCGCCCGGTCACAGCCGAGGAATTGCCGCGCTACGGTGAACATATGTGGGCCTATATGGCAGTCCGTCCGGGACTGACCGGTCAATGGCAAACCAGCGGGCGCAACGACGTCAGTTACGACTACAGGGTTTCTCTCGACGTCCACTATCTCAACAATTGGTCGCTCGCTCGAGACTTCGTCATCATCGCCAAGACCATTCCTGCGCTGTTTTCCCAGCGCGGATCGTACTGAGCGTTCAGGCGCCGCCGACCGTGCCGAGATGGGGCGATGCGCTTCGCCCCGTCTCCTCCTAGCTGCCATTACCTGGTTATTCCTTGATTTCCCATTCCGGATTAGGACGACATGACCTCCAGCACGATCTTCAGCGGTGTCTCTCCCATATCCCTGCCTGCAGCAGCCACAGGCGGCGGGAATTCGCCGCTGACGCTGCGGGATATGCTCTTCTTCTTGAAAATGCGCTGGCATTGGATCGTCGTGACCACCATCGCTTTCCTGGCGATCGCCGGAATCTACCTGCTGACCGCCGAACCGACTTTCGTCGCCAGCACGCAGCTGGTGATCTTCCCCCAGGTGAGCGGCTCTGAAGCACAGAGGGCGTTCGCGGAAGATGCATTCATCGAAGGACAGCTGGAGATCGCCAGATCGAGCGATGTCGTCGGCGGAACGGTCGCAGCACTTGGTCTTATTCACGACCCGGAGTTTGTCGATCAGACGCCTTCCCTGCAGGACAGAGCGAAGAATTGGTTGATGGGGCTTTCATCGCAAGCGGATATTCCATCGCAGGATACGGCGGGCAAGGGAGCGAGCGAAGCGCAACCGCGGACAGAGGAGGAACGGCTCCAGGACTGGGCAACCGCCAAACTGCTGAACATGATAGACATCCGACGGATCGGAAACTCGATGATCATCGAGATATCAGCTGCGGCATCCAACCCTCAGAAGGCCGTCGACATCGCCGACACGCTTGCCAGACAGTATATCCAGAAAAATATCGCGATGAAAGCCAACGCCGCCCGCCAATACAGCGACTGGCTGGCGAAATTCATAGCCGAGCAACAGCGAGGGCTGGCGGATACCGCCAGCGCCCTCGCCAGTTTCACGAGCAATCCACGCGACCAGGCCAAGCTTGCGGAGCTACAGAGCGCGACGGATGCCCGCCGAACCCTTTATGAAAGCACCTTGAACCAGCTGACCGAAGCCAGGCAACGCATCACTTATCCGATCTCCGATGCGACGATCGTCTCGCAGGCCACGCTGCCTCTTTCGAAGGCGAGACCACGCAGCACGCTCATCGCAGCCTTTGCGGCGGTTGTCGGCCTCGGTGCCGGTCTCGCACTCGCGATGATAAGGCACGCCAGCGACCGCCGGCTCGTCCGCCCGCATCAGATCACGGAAACCTGCGGTCTGCCCTTCGTCACAGTGCTGGCGACATCGAAAAGGATAGGGAACGGCGACCCGGCTCGTTTCCCCGCCGGGACGGACAGCAGCAGAGCCGCCTACCCCCCTATTCCTGGCATGGCGGAGCTGAGCGCAACGGTCGTCGGACTTCGGCGCAAGCGCCGGATCGTCATCGGAGTGGTCGCCGTCAATCCAGGCAGCGGAACATCGACCATCGCAAGTGATCTTGCTGTGCTGTCATCGGTATCTGGAGCGAAAACACTTTTGATTGATGCGGCCGCGCATAAATCATCGCTCAGCAACGCGCTCGCGCCTCATAGTTCCAGCGGTCTCGTCGATGTCCTCGACAATGGCGACCTCATTCAGACGGCCGCCTTGCCGCTCACCCCGACGCTGAAGTTCCTGCCGCTCGGCAAGGTGGATACCGTAACACCGGCCATTCGCCTGAGTTCCCGCCGCACGCAATTGAGCTTTGCCGAGCTGAAAAAGCAGTTCGACGCCATATTCGTCGACATTTCCGCCTTCTCCGCGTCACCGGATGCCAACGCCATCGCGCCGGAGCTGGACGGCGTCTTGGTTGTCGCCTCGTACGGACGCACATCGATCGACGACGCAATGCGCGTCATCGACACGATGCGCAACGTCGGCGCGGAGATCCTCGGCGCAATCATCAATCACGCCCCGAAGAGCATGCAGTCATGACCGCCCGTTCGGCAGAAACGTCCAGGCAGGGCGCCCGGATCGCACCGACGACTGTTTCCCACGACACGGAAGCAATAGCGCCGCTTCCGAGCCAACCGTTGCGGATTGCCATCGGAATTGCTTCGGCGGGGCGCCCTTCGATCCTGCTGGAAACGATCGAATATCTCGCCGGCCTGCCGGATCAGCCGCAGCGGTTAATCGTCTGCGTGCCGGGGATCGACGACGCCGCCGGGCTCGCCGGCCGCCTCGACGTGGAAGTCATTGTCGGCAGTCGTGGCCTGACCTCCCAGCGCAACAGCATCATCCGGGCAGCCGCGGTCGATACGGATGTCTTGATCTTCCTGGACGACGATTTCATCCCCGCGGCAACCTTCCTGTCACGAATGATGGCCGTCTTTGCAACAAAGCCTGACGTCGCGATCGCCACCGGCGAAGTCCTGGCGGACGGCGTCCTTGATGGGGGGCTCGACATGTCGAAGGCCCTGCAGGTTCTTCACATTGCCGGCGAAGGGTCCGATCGGGTCACGGATGTCTATAATGCATACGGGTGCAATATGGCGGTTCGCTTGGCCCCCGTCCTCGAACACGCACTAGCGTTTGACGAGCAACTGCCGCTCTATGGCTGGCTTGAGGACGTCGATTTCAGCAGGTCCATTGCCCGCTACGGCAGGTCCGTGCGCGTTGAAGGCGCCCGCGGAGTGCATCTCGGCGTTAGGTCCGGGCGGCAGCCTGGCCGGAGACTCGGCTATTCGCAGGTTGCCAATCCTATCTACCTGATCCGCAAGGGCACGATGTCGAAGACCCGCGCGATAGCGCAGATCGGCCGCAACATCCTGGCGAACGCATTGGGCATAGTGTTCAACGATCGCTTGGTCGACCGATGGGGCCGTCTGAACGGCAATTTGCTGGCGATCGCCGATCTTCTTGCCGCGCGCTCCGCACCGTCCCGCATTCTCGAATTCGGCAATCCGCCGTCCCGCGCAATCGCGTCGCCGCCTATCGCAACGAAACGGAGATAGATCAATGCAGTCCACATTCTTGCCCGATCGCGTCGTCTCCGCACTCGCCTTGCTGGTTTTCTGCTGCATGACCGGCTGGAGCGTCGCCTGCGCGCAAACTTTCACGCTCGTGGCGGAAGACAAGGTCAGACTTCGTGTCGTCGAATGGCGTTCAGCGGATTCCCGCTATGCCAGCTGGGAAGCTCTCGATGGCGTCTATACCATCGACGATACTGGTGATTTGTCGATCCCGATCGCTGGCCATGTACAGGCGTCTGGAAAAACATCCGAAGAACTCGCCGATGCCATCGCCAGCGCGCTCGCCGAAAAGGCGGAACTTCCTGGCAAGCCATACATCGCCGTGGAGGTTGCCGAGCATGCTCCGATATTTGTGACCGGCACCGTTCAAACTCCGGGACGCTACCCTTTTGAACCGCGGATGACGGTGATGAAGGCCATCAGCATCGCTGGCGGCTTTCTGCGGGAACGCGAGGACAATATCTATTTCGAGCGCGACCGGATTCAGGCAGCCGGGGCCTTTCGGACCGCCGTCCTCAACCGGCGCGATCTCCTGATGCGGCAGGCGCGGCTGCGGGCGGAAATCGCCGGTGAGCAGAGTTTCGAGATTCCTGCCGAACTCGTGGGAACGCCCGACGTCGACAAGCTGAAGGCACAGGAATTGAACCTGATGCGGCTGCGTCGCGTCGATATCGATAGCCAGATCGAAGCGGCGAATGACCTCGCCCGCCTCTATGGTCAGCAGGTCGAGTCGCTCGAGGCCAAGATCAGTTCGCAAAAGCGGCAGATTGACCTTGCCCAAAAGGAACTGGACAATGTCAACAGCCTGGTGAGCAAGGGGTTGGTCAGCAATTCCCGCCAGGTGTCTGTCGACCGTTGGGTTGCGGATGCCCAAGGTACCCTGATCGATCTCGAAGTTGCGCTGACCACGGCTCGGCAGGGCCTCAGTGAGGCCGACCGTTCCAAGATCAATATCGTCAATAGGCAGAACAGCGAAAACCAGGAGTTGCTGAATCAGGTCAACCTCGCGATCGGCAGAGCGGCGATCGATATCCAGGTGGCGCAGCTTCTTGGCGAGCAGGCCGGCTACGACGCTCAACTTGCTCAGATGAACACGGAGGCGCCGGGTATTGGCAGAGCGCAGAAGAACTACAGGATTGTGCGTCGCAATAGCGATGGAACCTCCAGCAACATCGTTGCCGACGAGCAAACCGCATTGCTGCCGCATGATCTTGTCGAGATCGGTTTGGACACCAATCTTCAGGCGCCGACTTCGCCTATACGGCCCCTACCCCGGGCCCAGAGCTCGACACTCCCGTCGTCTGATGTAGCCGGCGATGATCGAGCGGGTCACGGTTGGATATCCCAGACGGGCTCGAATTAGGAGGCGCGATGATGATCAGCGACGACAGCTGGCGGCTATCGCCTCGCACGGGATTTGACGCATGTCGATAGAGCCACTCGGTTTCATCGTTCTCCTGCTTGGCCTCCTCGCCATCGTCAATGGCGCTCGTTTTGCAGTGACGACCCTCTGCCTGTTGACGCTGCTGGGAGCCGCGGCGGCTCTGCAATTGCCGGCGCTCGGCGGCAGCAGTATCCAGCCAAGCCATCTTCTGCTCCTGTTTATCGTCGCCGCCACCTTGTTGCGTCCAGTCCAGACCCAAGCGGCGCTGGCGAGCATCGCTTATCCGGGGCCTGGCTTCTGGTTTGCCGCCTATATCCTGTTTTCCGTCCTGTCGTCTTTCTTCCTGCCGCGCATTTTTGCGGGCGCGACCCTCGTCTACTCCTCTGCGAGAGATGCGACCGGCATGATGTCGACGGTGGCCGCCCCCTTGTCGCCAGGCTCATCCAACGTTAGCCAATCTGTCTATCTGCTCGGCGATCTCGCCTGCTTTGCCATGGTCTCGGGGCTTGCGAGGCTCGGATATGCACGCTTCATCGCACAACAGTTGATCGTCGCGTCAATCGCATGTTTTGCTTTTGCCTTGCTCGACATCGGAACGTTTTTGACCGGACAGTCCTACCTGCTCGATGTCATTAGAAACGCGAATTATACCATGCACACGGCTGAGACGATCAGCGGTTTCAAACGCATCGTCGGCGCCTTTCCCGAAGCGAGCATATACGGGACGGTCGCGCTGGCCTACTTTTCATTCACTCTTCTGCTCTGGCTGGAGCGTGTCCGAAGCCGCATGGCCGGCATGGCAACGCTTTTCATCGGCCCCACGATCCTGCTCTGCACGTCGACAACCGCCTATATCGCCGGGCTCTTCGTTGTCTGCATGCTCGTGCTTTTCTGCTTCAAACGTATGATTGCCGGGTCGGCTAAGAGCTCGCATATGACTTTCCTGGCGATAACCCTCTTCCTGATCCCTTGCGCCATCGTAGCCCTCAGCCTTGTCCCCGATGCGTGGGATTCGATCACGAGCCTCGTCAACACCACCCTATCGGACAAACTCCAATCGCAATCCGGCGAGGAGCGTACCGCTTGGAACACGCTGGCTTTGATCGCATTCGTCGATACTGCAACCTTCGGCGCCGGGCTCGGAACTGTTCGAGCGTCAAGTTTCATCGCCGCATTGCTGTCCAACGTCGGATTGACCGGCACGCTTCTCTTCGCCGCCTTCCTGTACAGCCTCGTCAGAGCCCCCAGCCGGCAGGTCTCGGGCGATCGGGAGACACATGCGATCGGAAACGCCGCCATTATGGCAACGATCTCACAGATCGTCTCTGCGGCGATTTCAGGAAGCGGCACCGATCTTGGCCTGCTGTTCAGCACCACGGCGGGTTTGGCTGCCGGTTGCCTGGCCGCTCCCTATGTCTCGCAGCATCGAGTGACCCGATCTGTCGCAAATCGGCATCGACCGGAGGCATCGGCATCTCTGAGGAGAGCGCCGGTGTTTGCAGCGTGATGACCCCAGCCGCGAATTTCGTTCAAGGCCAAAAGCCGCTGCATCCGTCAGGAAATACCGGCGTTGGAACGCGGGAGGAACGCGGTTCCGCACCACGGTCCTCGGAAGGACGCGTGGCCGGTCGTGTTTCAACATCAGCCCTGCTGGCGCTCGCTGGTGGGTGCTATGCTATCGGCGGCGGAATTGCTTTGCCGCAGCCTGGCGCCACGCCGCGCAAAACCCGACAGGAAGACGCCGGCGAGATAGCCGATCTCCATGAGCACGAGGAGAGCGAGGCCGGAAGCGATCGCTGCGATCAGCGAGGAGCCGTCGGCGAATGCCAGGCCGCCGAAGCCGATAGCCACAAGAATTGCGAAAATCGCGAAGGCCCAAGCGCGGATCGAAGCGCCGGCGGCTATCGAAATCACGGCCGCCACCAGGGTGGTGATCAGCATGGCCATCTTCCTTCCCTCTGCATTTCGACAAGGACCCTGGCACCAATCGTCCTGCCACGGTTCAAGATATCGAAGCACAGTCCTGTGATAGGCACGGCTTTCTCCATGACGAGCGTCTCAACAATGGAACACACAACCGGAGGCGGGACGCTGTTTCAGCAAACGAGCGGTCCTGCGATCCGCAATATATACCCGACCGGACTGTCATACGACAGGTCAGCCGGGTCAATCAACAACTGCTCCCTCAACCCTGAAGAGAGCAGCCATTCACTCGCATTCAAGACAACCGGAAGGGTGATGACATGAACAATCAGTGCGTTGTCTACGTCACGGATGTGGAATATTCATTTCCGACTATCCTTTCCGCGCTTCAGGCTCGCAAATTCGCAAGTTCCGCAACCGACGTTTGCGTGCTTATGTCTGAACGTCTCGACAATTTCGGCGAGTTGAAGGCCCTGCTCGCCGCGAGCGGCGTCGAATTGGCGGATGCGACCGACGCACTGCAGGATTCGCTCGGCAAGCTTGACAGTTCGCACTTTCAGGGGCGCATCAGCGTCAGCACGATGGCCAAACTAGTCCTTTGCGAGATCCTGCCCACCCATTACAGCCAGATCATCTATCTCGATGGCGATACCCAGATCGTCAGCGATCTCGGCAAACTCGAAAACGCCAACGTGCCTGAAGGCCGGTTTTTCGCGGCCCGCGATTACACGGCAATCCAGGACTTCCTCAACACTGGGAAGGACAACCACTACTTCAATGCAGGGGTCCTGAAATTCCATCGCAACGGCTGGATCGGACAGGAGGCGCTTGAGCTTTTTGCCAGAAATCCCGAGGCTTGCGAGGGCAAACATGATCAGGGCGCATTAAATTATGTTTGCGGTTCGTCGCTCATCCTCGTGTCCAACCGCTGGAACTTTCCCAAGCAGTTTCTGCATCTGGTGAACATGTCGTCACTGGCGATCGTCCACTATATGGCGCATCCAAAGCCATGGCATGGGACCTTCTTTCCATGGACAGATCGTGAAAGCCAAGTCTATGTGGATCTGCGCAAAGCCCATCCGATTTATAACGCGCTCTATCGCGGAATAAGCCTCGATCGGAAGATACTCTATAAATATCGGTCGATACGGGCACGCCTCGAACACGCAATCGAAAGGAACGGCGCCCACCCGCGGGTTCAGAACCTGCTGGTTGGCGACTACGCAGTATGATGACGCATACTGGTCCGACCCAACAAATAAAGATCCGCATATAGAGCTCAGGATTGAAGATGAGTTATCGGGCTTCCGTCGCCAGTATCTCGCATTACGCAAAAGCCCGCCTGCGCCGGTCACTCAAAGCTCGGCAAGTTCGCTATGACGTGCTGCGCAGTGGGCTCAGACAGGCCCGACACGTCGTCATCTGCGTCATCCGTGACGAGGGCCATCGGCTGGCATTCTTCCTGCAATATTATCGCAATCTCGGTTTCGAGCACTTCATCTGCATCGACAACGGCTCGGCGGATGGAACGGCAGAATTGCTGTCCGGTTTCGACGATGTCTCGCTTCTCTCGGCTCATGGCTCCTACAAGGCGGCAAGGTTCGGAAACGACTGGATCAATGAGGTCATCAACCGGCACTGTCAGGAGAAATGGGTTCTTTATGTCGATGCAGACGAGTTCCTGGTCTACCCGCATTGCGACACTCGGCCAATCGATCAGCTGACCGCCTATATCGAATCCACCGGCGGTCATTCCCTCCGCTCGGTCATGATCGACATGTACAGCGAGCGTCCCGTTCTCGAAAACATATGTGAACCCGGCCGCAACCCGCTCGAAGTCTGCAATCTATTCGACCGGTCCGGCTACGTCGCACATTTCGACGACCGCAACAGGACAACGTGGATCAAAGGGGGCGTCCGCGGACGCATCTATTTTCGCGATCGGCTCTGGGACGGGCCGGCGCTCAACAAGATCCCGCTCGTATATGTGACAGGTGAACGGCTGTTTCTCAAATCATCACACCAGGTCTGGCCGCTCTCCCTGAATCTGGGCGACATGCGCGGCGCGATTTGCGTATCCGGCGCGCTTCTCCACTTCAAATTCCTATCGACCTTCGTGCACAAGGTTGCCGATGCCGAGCATCTTTCTCAGCATACGGAAGAATACACTGTTTACTCCGCTGACAAGGGGATGGGCGGCTTCGTCTGTGACGATACAGGCACTTACGCAAGCTGGAGGGACTTGTCCGATCATGGGCTCATTCAAGGCGAAGGCTGGAAATATTGGAAGAATGTCTCCGGGGACGAAATCGAAACAGTCCAGCAGAACATGCCTGGTTCAGCGCAGCGACATCCGCAGAGAAGGCATGAAAATCGCTACGACCCCGCCTCCCTTGGATCGGCATCGTGACCGAACCTGGTAGCCGCCAATACGGCTCTATCGGACTTTCCGCCGTTCCGCTCGAAGCTTAGGGGGCAAATCTAAATCGAACGGCTCGACTGAAGCGTCACACGGTATGACTGCTTGAGGCATCATGCGATGGCATAAGCCCAGCATCAGCATTAAGCATTCAGAGCCGCTGTGACGGCAAATCGCGATGATCTCTTCGCTGGTCGGCTTCGGTTTGCGGGCTCTCCGATGGCGACTGGAAGCCTATTTCAAAACCGCGCCGGCCAACTCCCGTCTTGAACCGCGCTGCAGGTACAGGTTCTCAAGCCAGGTCACCTGTTTCCTCAACCCCAACGCAGGCCTTTCGATAAAGTGCCACGAGAAGGCGGCAAAACAAGTGACAATCAGGCTGCAGACGATCCCATTCAGCCACCAGTTATGCGCCCAGGGTCCGAGCGCGACGAAGGCCTGCTGGATTGGATAGCCATAAAGGAATACGCCATAGGAATAGTCGGCCCCCTGGAGCACTCCGAGCTTGCGGGGCGAGGTGAGGCCGAGAAAGACCGTTACATATCCAATAGCCGGAATGGCAACGAAGTCCCCAAAAGAGCTGAACCAGTAAGCCCACAATATGACGGCAACGGAAGCGATGAAGATGCGGACATCCCACAGAATCTTGTCTTTGTAGAGATAAATCGTCACGCCCACGAGGAAGGCGCCGATCAGCAGATTCCCCGACGCGGTCGTCGGCATGGATGCCCAGTTGCTCTCGTGCTTCCAATATCTCGCAAGCCCAAACCCCACGATCAACGCCGTCGTTGCCACCAGCGCCATTGCACGCCGCTTGACCACGCCGAGCAGAAAAAGCACGGCGATCGCGACGTAACATTCAAGTTCGAAAGGCACGGTCCAGAGCTGGCCATTTACCATCGCGGCGTCCGGATTGTTCAGGAACACCCCCGGAAGATTGAAGTGAATGTGTCCGGTGACATTCAGCAGATATGCAAAAAACTGGGGGTCGGTGAAGTAGTTACTGAGGTCATACTCGGTATAGATCGCTCCAAGTATAAAAGCAGCCAGCAACACTTCCACTGCGAGGGCGGGGTAAATCCGGATAAATCGATTGCCAAGAAAGGAGATCAACGTCTTCGACCGCGCGAGACTGCCGGCAACCAGGAACCCGCTCAAGGCGAAGAACATGGGCAGTACCGACTTGATAAAGGGGCGCAGGGGCGTTTCCCACAAAAACAGATCATCGCCATAGGTGACACGAGCCGTATGTATCCAAAGCACCGAAAAGGCCAACAGCAATCGCATGTAATCGAATCCTGTCGGCCGCCCCTTCGCCAGGTCAAGCTTTTCACCGAGAACCATCATTGCCCCTTTCAGAAGTTTTGACGCAATCGCAAGCATCATTGCCGGCTCGGGGACACGTGTCAGTGACCGCAGCTACATCATGAAAAATTTGAAGGGACTGCCTGTCTTCGGGACGAACACCTGACCATCGGTCCAACGCTCTGTGCTGCCGGAGACGCCGTTCGATGGTCGGAGACGAATGCGGGCTATTGCGCAGCGAATTGGATGAGGAGACGATGAAATTACTGGCCGCTCTGTTCTGTATCGTTCTCGCCTTTATTGGATTGGGCCTGACGGGAGGCGGCGCCTTGCTGCTCAGCCTCGGCGGCTCGCCCTATTACGCAATCACAGGACTTGCCTACCTCGTTGCGGCAGTTCTGCTGTGGCGCCGGAAGCCTCTCGGCGCATTGATTGTCCTGCTTGTCGCCGTTTTCACTCTTCCCTGGGCGTTATGGGAATCGGGCACCAATTTCTGGGCACTCTTCGCACGCTTGATGTCCCCCATCGCACTGGCGGGATTTGCGTTGCTCTTTGCACCAGCGCGCTTGCCCACCGTCGACCGAAAGCTCTTCCACGGCGGCGCGCTGCTTGCCGCCATTCTGTTTGCTGCAGGATTCGGTCTTGCCTTCATCCCGCATGAGGTGATCCGCCCTTCTGCAGACACCCCGGCTTACAAGACCGCCAAGGGCGACAACTCCCCTTCCGACTGGACATCCTATGGCCGCAGCACGGCGGGAGATCGCTATTCCCCGTTCGACCAGATCAACCGCAGCAATGTTGCCCAGCTTGACCTTGCCTGGACATATCGTACCGGAAGGGGCGACGGCGTCGATCAGAATACACCTCTGCAGATCGGGGATACGGTCTACACATGCACACCGACGAATGTGATCACAGCTCTTGATGCCGATACGGGAAAACTCCGCTGGACGTTCGACCCCAAAGCGTCGGCGCCCTATTGGCAGCGCTGCCGGGGCCTCGGCTATTACAAGATGCCGAAGGAACACCGATCGCCCGATGGCCTTTGCGACGAGCGTCTGATACAGACGACCATCGATGCCCGCCTCCTCGCGATTGACAGCAAGACCGGCGCGCCGTGCACGGCCTTCGGCGACAACGGTACTGTGCAGCTCTCCCAGGGCATGGGCGAAGTCAAGACCGGCTACTATTTCCAGACATCGGCTCCGCTGATTGCCCGCAACCTGATTGTCATCGGAGGCTGGGTCACCGACAATCAGGAGGTCGGCGAGCCGTCAGGCGTCATCCGCGCATTCAATGTGGTCACCGGCGAGCTCGAATGGGCCTGGGATCTCGGCAATCCTGCGATCACCAAGCTTCCGCCGGCAGGCGAGACCTATACGCGCGCCACGCCCAACATGTGGACGACAGCGGCCTTCGACGAAAAGCTCGGCCTCATCTATGCCCCGCTCGGCAATACCACGCCGGATTATTACGGCGCCAATCGCCCGGCTTTCGCCGATCAGTACAACGCGACATTGGTGGCGCTCGATGTGACGACCGGCAGGGAGAGATGGAAGTTCCAGACCGTGCATCACGATATCTGGGACTATGATCTGCCGGCCCAACCAGCGCTGATCGACCTCCCCGATGGCAATGGCGCCATCGTGCCGGCCATCTTGCAGACCACCAAACGTGGGCAGCTTTTCCTGCTCAATCGCCAGACCGGCCTTCCCCTCGCCGAAGTTCAGGAAAAGCCGGTTCCGCAGATGGGAGGCGCGCCGGAAGAGAAGCTGTCACCGACGCAGCCTTATTCGGTCGGCATGCCGACGATCGGTGCGGAACGCGTGACGGAGCAGCGGGCCTGGGGCCTGACGATGTTCGATCAGCTTGCCTGCCGTATCGCCTTCCGCAAGATGCGCTACGACGGCGATTTCACCCCGATCGGCACGCGTCCTGCACTTCAGCAGCCGGGAAATCTGGGCGGCCTCAACTGGGGAAGCGTCTCGCTCGACCTCCCCAACAACCGCGTGTTCATGAACGACATCCGTGTACCCAGCATCTTCGCCCTCGTTCCGCGGGCCGATTACGTCGATTTCGCCCTCGTCACGACGGCGCACGGCCCCTCCGCTCCACAGCGCGGCACACCTTATGGTATGACGACCGAGAAGTGGACGTCGAGACTGCGCATTCCCTGCACGCAACCGCCATGGGGGATGGTGACGGCAGTGGATCTGAACACACGCAAAATCGCATGGCAGGTGCCGGCCGGGACTGCCGAACAGCTCGGACCGTTCAAGATTAAGATGAATTTACCCATGTCGATGGGCTTGCCGACCTATGCTGGCACATCGGCGACTGCCGGCGGCCTTGTCTTCTTTGCCGGCTTTCAGGATTATTACATTCGCGCCTATGACGCCGAGAACGGCAACGAGCTTTGGAAATATCCTCTGCCTGTCGGCTCGAGTGCGACGCCGATGACCTACGTCTCACCGAGGACAGGCAAACAATATGTGCTGGTCTCGGTTGGCGGAGCGGCAAATTCGACTGACCTCGGCGACTATGTGCTGGCCTTCTCCCTGAAAGAGGGGGATTAGCCGGCCGAAAGATTGGCTGACAGTAGATGATCGCATCGAAGTCGTGCGCGTGGCCATGTCTGATCCTCTTGCTGCCGATCCGGGAACCAACCCGCTTATGCAAGGTTAAGGCGATATGCCTCCGAGTTGTTGCCTCGGAAACATCTGGAGCGGTTCAGCTTTTCACGGAAGCGCAGAACCGCTCCAACCTTTTGGATTTACGCTATTCCGGAGGGAAACGGCTTCGCACTTTTCCTGGAATTGCTCTAACCGCCTTCCGACTCGGTCCGAAGGCCGGAAGGAAGCTAGCAATGCGCAACCACCACAATTCCCGACATGAGGGGATGAGCAGGCATCCCTATTCCATGTTCGCCGTCAACATGATCCTCAGCCTGATCGCCATGTACTTCGTGATGTTTTCAATGATCGACGGCTGGAGCGATTTCCGGAATAATCTCAACATGCTCTACATGGCGTTAACGATGGTGGCCCCGATGGGCATCATCATGCTCGCCACCATGGGCGGCATGTACCGGAACAGGAAGCTAAACGCCGCCATCCATGCCGGCCTGGTGATCCTGTTCGTCGCGGCCTTTGCAGGCACTCGCACACAGGCTCTCATAGACGACCGCCAATTCATCGCATCTATGGTGCCGCATCATTCAGGTGCAATCCTCATGTGCCGGGAAGCAGCCCTCAACGATCCTGAACTGGTTGCTCTCTGCGCCAACATCTCGCGCGGCCAGCGTGCGGAGATCGAGCAGATGAACGCGATCCGCACGCGCCTGGATCAAGGTACGCGGTAAGACTCCTCGACCCGTTGTCAAACAAACAAGCCCGCGCCTAGGCGGGCATTGTTATTTGGATGCCGAGGCCTTATGGCAGAGAGACTTGCAACTTCGGCGGAACAGCCGGTGTTAGCTGGAAGAAATTTCCCAATACGCCTTAAACAAAACCTAGGTACCTACGGGGTAATCCCATTTGCCTGTGGAACCATAAAATAGGTACGACCCGATCGAAGGCGCGGGCTTGGCAAGCGACCGTCGGTCACGTCCGGGCCGGCTCGATCTTGCTCCCCCGATGACAATAATCTTGTGAAAAATCCGATACTAGGGCACAATTTGCGAAGGCATCTGAAGTTGCGGCGCAGTCTCGAATCCGGCCGTCTCGCGCCGAGTGGCAGTTCGCGTCGGAGGGTCGGCGTCGATGGATCAGGGGTTCTTTCTTCTGTTCGCTGCGGTATCCGTGATCACGGCCCTGACGGTGGTCCTGGCGCGCAATCCGGTTCACAGCGCGTTGGCGCTGATGGCGTGTTTCCTGCAGGTCTCGGCAATCTTCGTCTTGCTCCAGGCACCGTTGCTCGCGGTTATCCAGATCTTCGTCTATGTCGGCGCGATCATGGTCCTGTTCCTGTTCGTGATCATGATGATCGATGTGCGCGAAGCGGTGTTGCAGCGGTTCCTCCCAGGCGGCAACCTCCCAGCACTGGTCCTGCTCGCCCTGCTCGGGGTCGAGATGCTCGTGCTGGTGCTCTGGAGCAACCGCTTTTCGGTCATGGAGCCCGTCGCGATGCGCAGCGGCGATGACGTCAGGCAGCTTGGCACAGCCCTTTTCGCCGACTATCTCCTGCCGTTTGAAACCGCCTCCGTAATCCTGCTGGCGGCCTTGGTCGGCGCCATCATCCTGGCGCGGAAGGAGCAGGGGTGATGGTTCCGCTCTGGTGGTATATTGTGCTCGGAGTGGTCCTGTTCGTGATCGGAGCGGCGGGCGTGCTGCTCAGGCGCAATATTCTCATCGTACTGATGTCGCTGGAGCTGCTGCTCAACTCGGTCAACATCAATTTCATCGCTTTCGGGCGTTACCACGCCGATTTCCGCGGGCAGATCTTCGCGATCTTCGTCATCGCAATCACCGCGGCGGAAGTTGCCGTCGCCCTCGGTATCCTGGTTGTCCTCGTGAGGAACAAATCCACCCTCAAGATCGACGACGTGACGGTGATGAAAGGATAGCGGCTTTGGACCCGGTTGTATCGATCCGGCCGTTGCTTGCCATCGCCGTCGCCGGTCTGGCGGCCCTTGCAGTTCTCCTTTTGCATAACCGCGAGAGACTTCGCGATCTGGTCTCGCCATTGGCCGCGATCGCAATGTTCGCGATTGTCGTGTCGATGGCGCCCACGGTGCTGGCGGGCGGGACGGTCGAATTGCGCCTGTTCGAGGTTCTGCCGGGGATCGACTTTGCTTTCCGGGTCGATGCGCTCGGCATGGTGTTTGCCACCGTCTCGTCGCTTCTGTGGATCGTGGCGGCGATCTATTCCGTCGGCTATATGCGGCATTTGAACGAGCATGCGCAGACCCGGTTCTTCGCCTGCTTCGCCAGCAGTCTTGCGGCCGCCGCGGGAGGCGCCTTCGCCGCCAATCTGTTTACGCTGGTGATCTTCTACGAAGTGCTCAGTCTCGTTACCTATCCGCTCGTCTATCACCACGAGGACGAGGAGGGATGGAGGGGCGGCCGCAAGTACCTCGTCTATCTGATGGGCGCCTCGAAAAGCGCGCTGCTCGCCGCACTGGCGCTGACCTACCATATTGCGGGGTCGCTCGACTTTGTCGCGGGAGGGCTGCTGGCGGCGAGCGATGCCCCGGCGGCGCTGCTGACGGTCGTCTATTTCTGCTATCTTTTCGGCTTCGCCAAAGCCGCTGTGATGCCCATGCATGCCTGGCTGCCCGCCGCGATGGTCGCGCCGACACCGGTCAGCGCGCTTTTGCATGCAGTGGCAGTGGTCAAGATGGGCGTGTTCTGCGTGCTGCGGGTGGTGTTCCATGTCTTCGGCACGGGGCTGGTGGGTGGGCTGAGCCTCGGCATCGCCACGGCCTATCTGGCTTCGTTCACGATCCTGATGGCGTCGGTTTACGCCCTCACGCGGGACGACCTGAAGGCCAGGCTCGCCTATTCGACGGTCAGCCAGCTCTCCTACATCGTTTTGGGCGCGGTTCTGTTGTCGCCGGTCGCGATGGTCGGCGGGATCATCCACATCGCGGCGCACGCATTCTCCAAGATCACGCTCTTTTTCTGCGCCGGCTCGATCTATTGCGCGTCCGGCAAGCGCAACATCAGCGACATGGCCGGTATCGGCCGCAGGCTGCCCTGGACGATGGGGGCATTTTTCATCGCTTCACTCAGCATGATCGGGATACCGCCGACCGCGGGCTTCGTCAGCAAATGGTATCTGGCGGAGGGCGCCGCGGCGGCTGGAGAGACGGCGTTCCTGGTCGTGCTCCTGGTGAGCTCGGTCCTGAACGCCGCCTATTTCCTGCCGGTCAGCTATGCCGCCTTCTTCCAGACGGAGAAGCAGGAGAGCCGGACGACGGTCCGTGAAATTCCGCTGGTCACGATTCCGCTAGTCACGACGGCGATCCTGTCGGTGCTGATGGGCATTTTTCCCGGCTATTTTCTCACTCTGGCAGATGGAGTGATCCGATGATCAAGCGTGTCGTCGACTTCTTTGGTGCCGAACAATATGCGAGGCCGCGCCGCCGACTGTTCTACCTCGTGCTGGTCCTGATCGTCGTCGCCGACTTTCTGGTCTCTCGCGAACATGCCGAATATCTGTGGGACAGGCTGCCGGGCTGGTCCGCCGTCTACGGCTTCGTCTCCTGCGTCCTGCTTATCTTCGTTTCCAAGTTTCTCGGCCATCGGGTCGGGCTGATGCGGCGCGAGGATTATTATGACTGACTTCATCCATCCAGCTCTGCTCTTTATTCTTGGCGCCCTGCCGATCCCTTTCCTCAGCGGGTCGCTCCGCAAGGCCTATCTGCTGCTGATCCCTGCGCTGGCGATCCTTGCCGTACTTGCCATGGAACCGGGCAGCTATGGCGAAGCGCGATTCATCGGGCAGGAGATCCTGATCGCGAAGGTGGACAAGCTCAGCATCGTCTTCGCCACCGTTTTCACCATTATGGCGTTGATCGGCATGGTCTATGCGCTGCACCTGACGGATACCGGCCAGCACGTGGCGGCATTCGTTTATGTCGGCAGCGCGCTTGGCGTGGTGTTTGCCGGTGACTACCTGACCCTCTACCTGTTTTGGGAGGGCATGGCATTCGCTTCCGCCTATCTGGTCTTCGCGCAGCGTGGCGGACCGGCGGTCTGGGCCGGGTTCCGTTATCTCATGGTTCATATCACCGGCGGCGTCGTCCTGCTCGGCGGCATCATTTCCCACGGGCTCGCCACCGGTTCACTGCTTTTCGGCCCGATCCCGGGGGCCCTCACCAACGGAGGAATGGACGTCGGCGACTACCTGATCCTCGCCGGCTTCATTCTCAACGCCGCCGTGCCGCCGCTCAATGCCTGGCTGACCGATGCCTATCCGGAGGCGACCGTCACCGGGGCGGTGTTCATGAGCGCGTTTACCACCAAGACCGCCGTCTATGTGCTGGCGCGAGCGTTTCCGGGGACCGAGCTCCTTGTCTGGCTCGGCACCATCATGACGCTCTACGGCGTCATCTACGCGGTGCTGGAGAACGATTGCCGACGGCTTCTCGCCTATCACATCGTCAGCCAGGTGGGCTATATGATTGCGGGTATCGGCATCGGCACCGAGATGGCGCTGAACGGAGCCGCCAGCCACGCCTTCGCGCATATCCTCTACAAGGCGCTGCTGTTCATGGGTGCCGGTGCAGTCATCTACGTCACCGGCCGACGCAAGCTCACCGAGCTCGGCGGGCTTTACAAGACAATGCCGCTGACCGTGGCGCTTTACATGATCGGCGCCTTCGCGATCTCGGCCTTCCCGTTCTTCTCGGGGTTCGTCACCAAATCGATGGTGATAGCGGCCGCAGGAGCGGATCACCGCGCACTGGTGGTGCTGGCGCTGACCATGGCATCGTCCGGGACGTTCCTGCACACTGGCCTCAAGCTTCCCTATTACATGTTCTTCGGGACGGACCGGAAACTGGAGGCGCGCGAGCCGCCGCGCAACATGCTGATTGCCATGGGCATTGCGGCGGTGCTCTGCATTGCGATCGGGGTGTTCCCCCAGCCGCTTTATGCGCTTCTGCCCTATCCGGTGGATTTCGAACCTTATACGGGTTCGCATGTCACGGAGAGCCTCGGGCTGCTGATGTTCACCGCCCTGGGGTTCGTGCTGTTCCTCTGGGCGCTCGATCCCGAGAACACGATCAGCCTCGACACCGACTGGTTTTACCGCAAGGGTGCGCGGGCCTTCATGTGGCTCGCCGAAAGGCCGCTGGCGCGCTATGAGCAGGCGGTGAGCAATGTCTCCGAGACCGCGGCGCTGCCCTTGCTGCACGGCGCGGCGCGGGCAGGAATCCGGCTCGATCTGACCGGCGTCGATGCCGTCGTGAATGGCGTCGCCCACTCGATCCTGCACGGCGGCGGGCGGCTCAGGCGGCTCCAGACGGGTGTCGTGACCCATTACGTGCTGGCGATGATCGTCGGTCTTATCGCAGCCACCGCCGTCTTCGTCGTGGCGTGGCGGTAGGGGGTGCCATGGGCTTCCCGCTGCTCAGCCTCATCATATTCACGCCCGTTGTCGGGGCCGCGGTTCTCATGTTCCTGCGCGATGATGATGTAGTGCGGTGGAGCGCGCTCTCTTTCACCGTCCTCGACCTTGCTCTTTGCATCGCCATGCTGGTCGGATTCGACACCAAGATCCATGCCATGCAGTTCACCGAGACGCACCCGTGGGTGCCCGCGCTCGGGATCAATTATGCCCTTGGCATCGACGGAATCAGCGCGCTCTTCGTGTTCCTGACCGCACTGTTGGGGTTGACCTGCGTGCTCGCCTCCTGGGTCGCTATCGACCGCAAGGTGAAGGAATTCATGATCTGCCTGCTCTTCATGCAAGCGCTGATGCTCGGCGTCTTCTGCGCGCTGGATCTCTTCCTTTTCTACGTCTTTTGGGAGGCGATGCTGATCCCGATGTATCTCATCATCGGCGTCTGGGGCGGCGAGGGTCGGGTCTATGCGGCGATCAAGTTTTTCCTCTACACGCTGGCAGGCAGCCTCCTGTTCCTGATCGGCGTCATCGTGCTCTATTTCTACGGTGGCAGGACCTTCGATATCCTCGCTTTGACGGAACAGGATTTGCCATTCCGGATCCAGTCCTGGCTGTTCTTCGCCTTCCTGGTCGCTTTTGCGGTCAAGGTTCCGATGGTGCCGGTCCATACCTGGCTGCCGGACGCCCATGTGCAGGCGCCGACGGCGGGCAGCATTATCCTCGCCGGAGTGCTCCTGAAGATGGGCGCCTACGGATTCCTGCGGTTCTCGCTGCCGATGCTGCCGGAGGCATCGATGTATTATTCGCCGCTGATGCTGGCGCTTTCGGGGCTTGCGATCGTCTATGGCGGGTTGCTCGCGCTTGCGCAGGACGATCTGAAGAAGCTTGTGGCTTATTCCAGCATCAGCCACATGGGCTTTGTGACGCTTGGGATTTTTGCGCTGAATCTCCGAGGGCTCGAGGGCGGTATCCTGCAGATGTTCAATCATGGCGTGACGACAGGCGCCCTATTCCTGTTCGTCGGGCTGATTTACGAGCGCACCCATACCCGAAGCATCGCCGACTATGGTGGGTTGATGAAGGTGGCGCCTGTTTACACCACGTTTCTGGCACTGTTTACCCTGTCGTCGATGGCGCTGCCGGGAACGAATTCGTTCGTGGGCGAGTTGCTGGTGCTGTCAGGCGGGTTTGCGGCCAATCTGGTCGCTGGCTCTGCAGCCGTTTTGGGCGCATTGCTGGGGGCTGCCTATCTGCTTGGCATGTACGGAAAAATCGCGCTCGGCCCGGCCAGCGTCGGTACCCGGTTGAAGACACGCGACGTGAACGCCCGTGAGATGGCCGCGATCCTGCCGCTGGCCGTCTTCGTGCTCTGGGTTGGGCTCTATCCGAAACCCTTCCTCGACATCATCGATGACTCGGTGAAGCATCTGCTGACGCAGGTGAACAGTAAGGGGAGCGGCCCATGACCGCCGCCGCGCTTTTCCAGTCGGCCCTAGCGAGCCTGCCCGAGATCGTGGTGATCACCGGCGCCTGCATCCTGCTGATCCTGGGACAGTTTGTACGAAAGGGACAGGAACATTTGCTTGTCTGGGCGTCGATCGCGATTGTATTGATTGCCGCCTTGGCGACACTCATGCTTGCTAGCGAGGTGCGGCCGGCCTACACGGGCATGTTCGTCGCCGACCGCTTCGCCGTCTTCTTCAAGTTCGTTTTCTACCTGGCCACCGTTCTGACATTCGTCCTTTCGCGAAAATATGCCGATATCGAAGGGATCGGGAGCAGCGAATACTATGTCCTGCTGCTCTTCGCGCTTTCGGGCATGATGATCATGGCCTCGGCGACCGATCTCCTGTCGATCTATGTGGGCCTCGAACTGATGGTGATTTGCACCTATGTGCTGACCGGCTTCCTGCGGCGTGAGCGGCGGTCGAACGAAGCAGCACTGAAATACGTAATCCTTGGCGCGGTCTCGACCGGGATTTTCCTTTACGGCGTTTCGCTGGTCTATGGGCTCACCGGCACGACGCAATTGGACGGGATGGCTGCGGTCGTGACTGGCGATCCGCTCGATCCAGGTTTGTTGCTGGCGGTGGTCTTCATCGTCGCCGGGCTGGTCTTCAAGGTCGGCGCGGTTCCCTTCCACATGTGGCTGCCGGACGTCTATGAAGGCGCGCCGACAACGATCACCGCCTTCATGTCGGTGGGCCCCAAGGCGGCGGGGTTCGCGGTGATCCTGCGGGTATTCCTCAACCCTCTGGTCGCAGCCTCGGACGTCTGGATTATCGTTGCCGTCATTGCGGTGGTGACGATGGCGCTCGGAAGCTTCGTGGCGCTGGTGCAGGACAATTTCAAGCGTCTCCTGGCCTATTCCAGCATCGCCCATGCCGGCTTCGCCATTTTCGGCGTGGCCGCTGGTGGCGCCGATGGGATCGCCAGCGTGATGCTCTATCTGCTGATCTACGCCATCATGAATCTCGGCATTTTCGGCGCCGTCATCATGATGCGTAACGGCGATTTCTCGGGCGAGGTTATCGAAGACTATGCAGGTTTCGCCAAGTCACATCCTGGGCTGGCGCTCCTGATGCTACTCTATCTCTTCTCGCTGGCCGGCATTCCGCCGACCGCCGGTTTCTTCGCCAAATTTTACGTGCTTGTCGCCCTCGTCCAGCATGGTTTCGTCATCCTGGCGGTAATCGCAGTGCTGCTCAGCGCCGTCGCCGCCTATTTCTACATCCGCATCGTCATGGTGATCTATATGCGCGAGCCGAAGAGGACGTTCGCCCCGGCGCTCACGCCTCTGGTGGGCGCGACACTCGCCGTCACCGCCGCCGGCACCATCGGCATCGGGCTATTTCCGTCGTGGTTCCTGAAGCTTGCCCAAGATTCGGTCCTTGGCGGGTGAGCGATTGGATTTGCAATGATCACACCGACGGAATAAACTTGGAGGCAGAGAAAGGATTGTCCAGTCGCGCCGTGGCGTGACCGACTTACCCGTTCAGGATGAGGTCGGTGGGCAACCGGTGCAGTGATATGGCTGCAATGGAATTCTTGCCGGTTCTTTTCATGATCGCCGGAGTCGTTCTGGTGGCGGGGGTGACGTTGTTCGTTTCCTCGCTGCTGCGCCCATCCAATCCCTATCCCGCCAAGAACATGCCCTATGAATGCGGTATGGAGGCCGCGGGCGAGGCGTCGGCGGGTCGCTTCAGGGTGCCGTTCTTTATCCTCGCAATCCTGCTGGTCGTTTTCGACGTCGAAGCGATGTTCCTCTTTCCCTGGGCCGTCGTCCTGAAAGAGATCGGACTGGTCGGCTATATCGAGATGATCGTCTTCATATTGCTGCTTCTCGTGGGCTTCGCCTATGCCTGGCTGAAAGGAGCGCTGGAATGGGAGGCGTAAACAATGCGATCCGGGACAGCGTGCTGTTCACCACGGCCGACAGCATCATCAGTTGGAGCCGGCGATCGGCGCTGTGGCCGGAAACCTTCGGCATTGCCTGCTGTGCCATCGAAATGATCTCGGCCGGTTGCGCCCGCTACGATCTCGACCGGTTCGGCGTGGTGTTCCGCCCTTCACCGAGACAATCCGACGTTATGATTATCGCCGGCACCGTGACCCGGAAGTTCGCGCCCGTCGTGCGGCGGCTCTACGACCAGATGCCGGAACCGCGCTGGGTGATCGCCATGGGCACCTGCGCTATTTCGGGCGGGGTCTACAACACCTATGCCGTGGTACAGGGATCGGAAACCTTCGTGCCCGTCGATGTGCATGTGCCCGGCTGTCCCCCCCGGCCCGAGGCGCTGATGCACGGCTTCCTTCTGCTTCAAGAAAAGATCAAGAGGTCCCGGGCGCTCGCCGGCACACCTCTGGATCGGGTTATAGCGTCATGAATGTGGAGCCTCCCCTCAATCGCGCTCCGATCATGGAGCGCTTCGGAGAAACAATCGAGGACCTCGGCACTGCGCACGGTATCGATGCCTTTGCCGTTCCGCCCGAGAGGATAGTCGAGTTCTGCCGGCTCCTGAAAGAGCATCCGGGGCTGCAGTTCAATTTCCTCTCGGACATTTGCGGCGTCGATCATTATCCCGAAACGCCTCGGTTCGAGGCGGTCTACCATCTTTATTCGCTGCCCAACCGGTGGCGGGTCCGCATCAAGTGCCGACTTGGCGATCCTCCTGAAGTGCCTTCGGTCACGGGAGTCTGGCGTACCGCCAACTGGCATGAGCGTGAGGCCTGGGACATGTATGGTATCCGGTTCGAGGGACATCCCGATCTGCGCCGGATCTATATGTGGGAAGGCTTCGAGGGCTTTCCCCAGCGCAAGGATTTCCCTCTCAGGGGCTATAAGGACAAGTTGAACCCCTTCGGTGCCGAAGGTCCGCCGCCAACGCAGCCCGATCTTGCCACCAGGGACATTCCGTAAGGGAGGCCGTTCTACGCCGGAACGTTGAGATGACCGAAGTCACCGAGCTCAGCAGGCCTGAGGGTGAAGCGCTCAATACCAGGGAAGTGCTTCTCAACCTCGGTCCGCAGCACCCCAGCACCCATGGGGTTCTTCGGCTCGTCCTCGAACTGGACGGCGAGTTCGTCGAGCGCGTAGATCCGCATATCGGCTACCTCCATCGCGGCACCGAAAAACTGGCGGAGAGCTTCACCTATACCCAGATTTTTCCGCTCACCGACCGGCTCGACTATCTCTGTCCGCCTTCGAACAACCTCGCCTTCGCGCTGGCGGTGGAAAAACTCCTCGGCATAGAAGCGCCGATCCGGGCGCAATATATCCGCGTGATGATGGCCGAGCTGGCACGGATCTCCGGTCACCTCCTGATCACCGGCGCGCTGCCGATGGATCTCGGCGCCATGACCGCGCTGCTTTACGTCATGCGCGAGCGCGAAATGATCATGGATCTCCTGGAAATGATAACCGGTGCGCGCATGCACACGTCCTTCTGCCGGGTCGGCGGGGTGCGCGAGGACCTGCCTGACGGGTTCTTCCCCAAGATCCGGGAGTTTTGCGACATCTTCCCGAACCGGATCCGCGACTATGAGCGATTGCTCGAAGATAACCGGGTGTTTCTCAATCGCACGAAGGGGATCGGCGTGATCTCTGCAGAGGATGGCATCGATCTCGGCCTCAGCGGCCCGAACCTGCGTGCTTCCGGTGTCGACTGGGACATCCGCCGCGACGAGCCCTACGAGATCTATGACAGGCTGGCGTTCAACGTCATCACCCGTGACGAGGGCGATTGCTATGCACGCTGGCGATGCCGCGTCGATGAGATGCGCGAGAGCATAAGGATCATCGAACAATGCATCGACCAGATGCCTAAGGGGCCGTTCCAGATCGACATGCCGACGATCGCCTTCCCGCTGGACAAGGATCGGGTGCACTGCTCGATGGAGGCGCTGATCCAGCATTTCGACCTGTCGGCCTACGGCTTCAAGGTGCCGAAGGGCGAGGTCTATTCCGCGATCGAGGCGCCAAAGGGCGAGCTTGGCTTTTACATCATCAGCGACGGGTCGCCAAAACCGTTCCGCATGAAGGTGCGGGCACCCTCGTTCGTCAACCTTCAGGCCCTCTTCGGAGTCACCAACGCCCGCTATTTGGCGGACATGATCGCTGTGCTCGGCAGCCTCGACCCTGTGATGGCGGAGGTGGACAAGTAGCAAGGATTTGAATGCGATGACCATGCGCGAAAAGATCGAAGAGGCGGCGGCGCGGTATCCCGACCAGCGCTCTGCGATCATGCCCGCGCTCCTGATCGCGCAGGAAGAACACGGCCATCTGCCTGGGCCAGTGTTGGAAGAGGTCGCCGACATTCTCGGAGTCGAGCGGATCTGGGTCTACGAGTTGGCGACCTTCTATACCCTCTTCCATACCGAACCGGTGGGGATGTTCCACCTGCAGCTCTGTAACAATGTTTCCTGCATGCTGTGCGGATCGGAGGACCTGTTAGACCATCTGGAAACAGTGCTGGAGATCAGGAAAGGCGGCACCACTCCGGACGGGCTGTTCACGCTTTCAACGGTCGAATGCCTCGGCGCCTGCGAGATGGCTCCGGTGATGCAAGTCGGCGACGATTACCACGCCCACCTTGATGTGACGCGGATAAACGCATTGTTGGACAGCCTGCGGGCGATAGCGGGAGCCGCAAGCGTCGAGCACGCCTCTGCGCGGCTGCCGGGGGAGTAGCGCCATGTTCGAGCCAATTCTTCTCAAAAATGTCGATGTGGCGGATGGTCATTTGGTGTCGACCTACGAGGCTGGCGGCGGCTATCAGGCGCTGGCGAAGGCGCTGCGCGAGTACACGCCCGACGAGGTTATCGACCTCGTCAAACGGTCCAACCTGCGCGGTCGCGGCGGTGCCGGATTCCCAACGGGCATGAAATGGGGTTTCGTGCCGAAGCGCACCGGCAAGCCGACATACCTGTGCTGCAACGCCGATGAGGGCGAGCCGGGCACGTTCAAGGACCGGATCATCATGGAGCGCGACCCGCATCAACTGATCGAGGGGCTGGCGGTAAGTGCCTACGCGATTGGGGCCGAAACCGCCTATGTCTACATTCGCGGAGAATATGTGACGGCGATCCGCCGTCTGGAGCAAGCGATCGCGGAGGCCCACGCAAAGGGCTATCTCGGAAAGCGCATTCTGGGCTCGGATTTCAATTTCGCGGTACACATCCACTGCGGCGCCGGCGCCTATATCTGCGGCGAGGAGACTGCGATGCTCGAGTCGCTCGAGGGCAAGCGGGCGCAGCCGCGATTGAAACCTCCGTTTCCGGCCGTGGCCGGGCTCTACGCCAGCCCGACTGTGATCAACAATGTCGAGACGCTGGCCTGCGTGCCGCATATCGTGGCGCGGGGCGCGGACTGGTTCCGCGGCATCGGCCCGGACAAGAGCCCCGGCCCGAAGCTCTACTGCCTCAGCGGACAGGTGCGCAAACCCGGCCTCTACGAGTTGCCGATGGGCATACCGCTGCGCGAGCTGGTCGAAGAACATGCCGGCGGGACCTTGCAGGGACGCAAGATCAAGGCAGTGATCCCGGGCGGGGTCTCAGCGCCGGTCATCCCGGAGCACGGGCTGGAAGTGAGGATGGATTTCGACTCGCTGGCTGCCGCCGGCTCGATGCTCGGTTCAGCTGGCGTTATCGTAATCGACGATAGCACCTGCATGGTCAAGGTCGCCACCAGGATTGTCGAGTTCTTCCACCACGAGTCCTGCGGCAAGTGCACGCCCTGCCGGGAAGGATTGAACTGGGTCGTGAAAGTCCTGCGCCGGGTTGAAGGCGGCGAAGGTGCTGCCGGCGATCTGGAGCAACTGGAGATGCTCTGCAAGGGCATTTTCGGCAATACGTTTTGTGCCTTGGGTGATGGTGCAGCGATGGGATTGCGGGCAGCACTCACGCATTTCCGAGATGAATTCGTCGCCCATGTCGAGGAGCGGAGGTGCCCGTTTCACTGAAGGAGTGTGCTTGATCAGGGTTGTGAGGAAACCATGCTTAAAGTCACGATCGATGGACAAACGCTGGAAGTTGAGGCTGGCTCAACAGTGTTGCAGGCCGCCCGGCATTTGGGCATCGATATTCCGACCTTCTGCTATCTGAAGCGTCTGCCGCCGCTGGCCTCCTGCCGCATGTGTCTGGTGGAGATCGAGGGCCTGCGGCGGCTGCAGCCGTCCTGCGCTACTGCGGTCACCGATGGCATGGTCGTGCGGACGAATACGCCTCTGATCGAGGAAACGCGCTCTTCCATGCTCGACATGCTGCTCGCCAATCACCCCCTCGACTGCCCGATCTGCGACAAGGGCGGCGAATGCGAGCTTCAGAACATGGTAATGGCCTATGGGCCCCGCGAAAGCCAGTTCCGCGATGACAAACGTGTGTTCCACTCCGAGGACATTCGCCTCAGCCCGGTTATCATCATGAACGTCAACCGCTGCATCCAATGCCAGCGCTGCGTCCGGATGTGCGAGGAGGTCGTCGGCGCGGTGGCGCTGGGTACCGTCGAGAAAGGCATGGATACCGCCGTCACCGGCTTCGAGGGCAGTCTGGCGAGTTGCGACCAGTGCGGCAATTGCGTCGAGGTCTGCCCGGTCGGCGCGCTGATGAGCTTCCCCTATCGCTACAAGGCGCGCCCCTGGGATCTCGTGGAGACCGACACGATCTGCCCGCATTGTGGCACCGGTTGCCAGCTGACAGTGGGCACGCGCAAGGGCGAGTTCATGCGGGTGCGCTCGAAGTGGGACGAAGGTGTCAACCACGAAACTCTCTGCGTGCGAGGACGCTTCGGCCTCGATTTCGTTGCAAGCCGGGACCGGATCAAGCAGCCAATGATCCGTCAGGATGGCGCCCTGGTCCCGGTTTCCTGGGACGAAGCGGGGGATTATCTGCGCCGGCGACTGTTGGCTGTCGAGAGCAAGGAGGCCGGCGGGCTGGTCTCGCCTCGCCTGCCCAATGAGGTGCTTTATCAGTTCCAGAAGCTGATGCGAACAGTATTCCGGACCAACAACATTGATTGTTCGTCACGCTGGGCCGCGCCCTTCGATACGCTCGGCCCGCTATTGGGAACTTTCTACAGCCGCACACCGCTGGCCGACGTAATCGGCAACGACTGCGTGCTCGTCGTCGGCGGCAACGTGACCGAGGAGAATCCCGTGTCCGAATACCTGCTGCGAGACGCCGCGCGGCGGCGGCAGGCCGGATTGCTGATGCTTTCGGCGCGGCCCTCGCGCCTGGACGCCGATGCCAGGGTGGTGGTACGCGTGCCGCCGGGCGGAGAAGAGGCAAGCCTTGCGGCGGTGGTAGCCGCGCTCATGGCGGTGGCCCGTCAGACCTTGCCGGGCGACGCATTTGCGGACATCGGGGCGATGGTCGGCAGGCCGGCAACGGGCACCGGCAGCGACGGGCCGGATCGTCTGGCCACCGCGCTCAAGGAAGCCCGTAGCGTCACCGTGCTTGTCAGCGTCGACCTCCTGAGATCACCCGAAGCGCGCGCGACGCTGCTGCAGCTCTACAACCTGCTGCAGGTTCTCCGCCTGCTAGGCAAAGGCCCGGCGATGCAATTTCTCTTCGACCGTGCCAACCAGCTGGGAGCCTGGGACATGGGGGCCTTGCCGGCGGCTCTGCCGGGGCTGCGGGCAGTCGCCGATGACGCGGCGCGCGCAGCTCTTGCACGAAACTGGGGCGCCCAAATCCCGTCTGAACCCGGCGCGAATCTCGATGCCATGCTGGAGCTCTGCGTCGGTGGCCGGATGGGCGCGCTCTACATCGTCGGAACCGACCCCCTGATCGCCTATCCCGACCGGAACTTTGTGACGTCGGCGCTTGGCGCAGTTGATCTCCTGATCGTGCAGGACGCGTTCCTCACGGATACGGCGGGCATGGCCGAGGTCGTCTTGCCCGCGGCGGGATACGGCGAGGAATCCGGAACGTTCACCAACAACGAGGGCCGGATCCAGAATGTTCGCAAATTCCGTGAGCCCGTCTTCGACGCGCGAGGCAATCTGGCGATTATCGACTTCGTCGCCGCGCTACGCAGCCAGGCGTTGCCGCCATCGACGCGAGGCGAAATTTTCGACGAGATTGCCCGGCTGATTCCGGCCTATCAGGGGTTGACGCAGGACGGACTTGGCGGCGACGGCGCATTCACCAGGGCGGTGCCAACACTATCGGCTGGCGTGTTCCTTGCGCCGCCGTCCGCTCCAACAGCAGCCGACCGGCTCATGCTGATCACCGGCGACTGCCTGTTCCACAACGGATATCTTTCCGAACGGTCGGACACGCTGAACACAGTCGCGAACGATCCCTATGTCGCGATGAGCGCGCAGGATACTGCGGAGCTTGGCCTTTCGGATGGCGATCAGGTAATCGTGCGTTCCGGCCAGGGCGAACTGTCGGCGCAGCTCAAGGTCGACAGGCGGTTTCCCAAGGGCCTCGTCTTCGTTCCGGAAAACTATAGAGCCTTGCGTCTCAACAGCCTGCTGCGGCGGGGCGAATATCCATGCGTGGTGGAAGTCCAGAAGGCGCATGCCACTCCTGAGGTCGCCCCCCCAGGCCGGATCTGGCGCGGGGTTTGAGGATTTGGGATCGGGGGCACCGCAAGACTCCGTGGCAAGCTTCCCGCCCCAGCGTCATTACATCGAGTGGGCGGCGTCAGTGATACCTGGTACCGCATATGTAATCCTGCAGCTCCTGCTCTGTACGCTGCGCTTCGTCGAGCCTGTGCTTAACCACATCTCCGATGCTGACCACGCCGACAACGTTGCCTCCATCCGTGACCAACACATGGCGCGTCCGCCGCTGGGTCATGATCCCCATCGCGACGGGTAGCAGATCTTGTGTCGAACACGTCGCGACATTGCGGTTCATGATGTCCGCGACCCGCATCGCCGCTGCCGCGGCCCCGTATTCCGCCACCGCATTGCAGCAATCCCGCTCCGACACTGTACCGAGGTATTTGCTGTTTGATCGGCTCACGACGACGAAGCCGATATTGTTGTCTCGAAACAACCTCAGTACCTCCACCATCGTCTGATCGGGGGCGACTGCGATGACACCGACACCCTTGTTCTTCATGATTTCACCGACAAACATCTGAGCCTCCTGTTCGAGCGCTTCGGTTTGATGGCTGGCGCTTTCATGTTCGCCGGATATTCCGCCACCAGTTGTAGCCGTGCGTCTCTTTCGTCTCCACGAGTACGTCCTTCTTCGTATTCAGGCGCGCGGCGACCACGCCACCGCCGGTTGCCGCCTTACCCGGCTTGGCGAGCAGATCGTCGCGCCCGATCACCAGGTCAGCAGAGGAAAAACTGGAAAATTCGTATTGTTGCCCAAGCGCGATTGCATCCGCCGGGCAGGCGTCCTCGCACAACCCGCAGAACAGGCAGCGGGCTGTGTCGATTTCAAATTTCGCCGGGTGCCGGCTGCCCTTCTCGTCCTCGTACGGGACGACTTCGATACAGTCGCAGGGACAGATCCGCGCGCAGAGTTCGCAGGCCACGCACTTGATCTCGCCCTCTTCATCACGCTTCAGAAAATGATGTCCGCGGTAACGCGAGTAGGGTAGCCATTTTTCGTTGTCCGGATATTGCATGGTCACGGATTTGGAGAACAGATATCCGAAGGTCAGAGCCAAGGCATTCGCCAGATCGGCGAAGAACGCCCAGCCAACCCATGTTCCAACTCTGTCCTGCGCGCGCGACATCGCCGCCTCGCTACGGGGCCGTTACGACCCCTAAAAGTACACCGGTTATAATTATGTTCGCCATCGACAGAGGAAGCAAGACCTTCCATCCGATCGCCATCAACTGATCGTAGCGGTAGCGGGGGAAAGTGAAGCGGAACCAAATAAACACATAGACGAAGAACGCGACCTTGAGAGCAAACCACAGGAGCGGTGGCAAGGCAATCAGAACACCGTTCCAACCGCCGAAGAACAGGATCACCACCAAGACCGACACAAGCAATACGATGGCATATTCGCTGACCATAAAGAAGGCAAAGCGGATACCGCTGTATTCGGTATGGAACCCGGCCCCTAGATCCCCTTCCGCTTCCGCCAGGTCGAAGGGAATGCGCTGCGCTTCGGCCAATCCGGCGACGAAGAACACCAAGAACCCGACCGGTTGGTAGACGATGTTCCAGACATCGGCCTGCGCCCGCACGATCTCGAGAAGGCTCATGGACTGCGCCAGCATGACCACGCCGATGACCGCGAACCCCATCGGGATTTCGTAGCTGATCATCTGGGCGCAGGTTCTGAGGCCGCCCAGGACAGCGTATTTGCTGTTGGAGGCCCATCCGCCAAAGATGACGCCATAGACCTCGATCCCGATCACCGAGAAAACGAAAAGGAGCGCCACATTCATGTTGGAGACGTAGAGCGTGATCCCGTGGCCGAGGACCGAGACAGTTTCGCCGAAGGGGATCGCGACGAACACCACAAAGGGCGGAGCGAGCGCCAGGATTGGTGCCAGTTTGAACAGGAACCGGTCGGCCTCGGCCGGGATGTGATCCTCTTTCGTCAGGAGCTTGATTCCGTCCGCCACCGGCTGCAACAGCCCGTGCCATCCCACGCGCATCGGCCCCATCCGCTGCTGGATGTGCCCGGCGACCTTGCGTTCCAGCCAGGTGAGCGGCAATGGTAGCAATAGCAGGATCGCAATCAGGAACGCGACCTTCAAGACGATTAGGCCAAGGGCGACGATAAGTTCCATGATCCGGACTACTTATTCATCGGGTTGAAGCGCGCGACCGGGCTTTAGCTCCGGCTCGACAATGAGCACTGCGCACACTTGTCAGACTTCATGGTACAACGGCGACGCACCTCACACAATGCCGTCGCCGCTATGCCGTCGCTCGACCCGTTACCAACAAAAAGCCCACCGTGTTGGCGGGCTATTTGTTTGGTTGCGGGGCCTGAAAACGCAGAAACTTGCAAAAATCGCGGAGATTCGAGGGTACTGAACGTAAGCGGTTTTTATGGAAGTTCGATTTCGCCATCCACCACGTGGTTGAGGCCGGTGCCTTCCGCCGTCAGCGTCACGCGGACCTTCAGCTTCTTGCCGCCGGACTTCCCTTCGCGCACTGTCTCCTCGATCTTGCGCTGCGAGGTGACGCCGACTTCCTTCAGGAACTTGCGAATCGACATATTGAAGGCGTCTTCGCTCATGTGAACTCCTGTGTGGCCGGAAGGGATTATAGGGGAAGGCAAGTCGGCAAGGAAGCAGAACGGTGACGCGCGATCGCACCTAATCTCAAATGCACTCTCGTGATGCAGCGGAACCCGAGATGGGAAGTTGAGATATCGACCGGCTGGGCCACCGCGGTGGGGCGACAGCCCTGGCCAAAGAACAAAGCTCCGCGACGCGTTTGGCTAGGCAGTTCTTCAGAAACGGCAAAGCCCCGTCAGCTTGCCGAGCAGGTCTTTGGGGCCTGGGAATATTGGTTGCGGGGGCCTGACTGCACGGAGACTTGTAAATTCAGCTAGATAGCGCGCGCATTGGTCGAAGTGGTCTCCGCTTCTAGCATCTACGTCCATTTCACGTTGGAAGAAACTAAGACGCTACACGCCCAACGGTGACCGATATGGGGCCGCTTGCAGACTTACAGGTTTCAGCCATAGAAGGGCTGAAGCTGCCGTTGGCCTAGCCTACAGGCGACTTCAGCAGTCGATCTCAAATTTGTGTCCTTCGGACAGCAAAGAGTATGTTCTGGCTCCATCATCTCGAGGCTGTGTACAGTTACATCTCGTGCGTTTCCCGCAGTGTGTGCACGAGGGCGTGACAGAGCTCTTCTCCCGCAAGGTCGGGTACAGTGGCAGTTGGATCTCGATCTACAACAATAGCAATCAACAGCGACGCCACGAAAACCCAGAACCAGTGACTGGTTGGCAGGCCGACCTCCAACAACAACGCGTCCAACCTGTCGGCAATTGGCGGATAATTCTCGGTCCCACCGCGGCCGCCCTTTGGGGTCAACTCATAGACTGCGTATCCACCAAGTGCAATTCCCGCCTGCCGCTTCGCGACCACAGCATCAACTAGCTCGCCTGAGGTGGCAACATAGTCATTCACTCCTTGGAGAAGGAACTCGCGAGCGAAAGCATCACAGGCAAGCTCCTCCTCGGGCTTTAACGGCCGACCGCCATCAACGTTAAACCTGACATGGCGCACCTCATGCAACAGCATATAGGCCGTCGCAACCATTGTGAGATCAAACGCCGCCTCCTGCTCGATGTCGAAACCGTCCTTATTAGACTGCGGTCGCGGGATTCCATCAGGCCAGAAACTATCATCGTCAAAAGTTGCCAACTCACGGAAATCATGAACAGCGTATCTGAGCGCTCCGAGGATCCCTTCGGCTTCGCGGTATGTCGAATCGGTTGCCCGGAGTTGCCCGTCCAATGCTGCACCGGTCATCTCACGCCACAATATGTGCGGGCTGTGCAATCGAAAGGCAGACCAACCGGCAAATCCTAGCAACCAGAGCCAGATCATTGTCTTGTTATCGAATTCGACACGGCGGCCCCGCGCTCGCAGGGTTGCTCCTTTGCGATCAGCGATCGGATGGAATGTAACTTCATACTGCTGGCGAAGCTCTCGCCATTCCTTAGCCTTCTCAGGTGCGGCCGCCTCGATCAGAATATCTATGATTCTAGGATCGACAGCTTGAGCGTCGTCGTCTGGATGGCTCATGGTTTGGCTCTCGTCGATCTTGCTATTCGCGGTCGGGGTCAATTAACACTTTGACCGTACCGTATCGAGCCCTATCCCGAACGATCTAGCAACCATTGCTGCCTACTCGTTCAAAATGCACCGAGGTCTCCGGAGAAGGAAATGGTTGTCGTTCGTAAAAAGAAGAAGATGCACATCAGGCGCTACCTGTCTATTGCGGCTCTGATTGACACGCTGCGCCGGCAAAAATTGGCTATCTTGAACCCCGAGGGATGGGACGACCGGAATGACCGGCTGTTCATGCGGGCCTATAAAAACCATAAGAATGCGGGCGGCCTGTATGGCATGTGTGCTGCGCTTCGTGGCGAAACATATCATCATTGGAAAATCTTCGCGGGCGGGGCATCCGGGGCGTGCATAGTGCTGAAACGGCCACCTGTCGAAGCCTATCTCGATAGCCATCAGCCGGAGCCGGGTACAGAGATTAGGTACGACGAGGTCGATTACCTGACACTAGATGAGGTGAAGAAGCTTTCTCCGAATGATATCGAGGATCTTCCCTTTTTGAAGCGCTACGGTTTCAAAGACGAAGACGAGTATAGAATAGTCATTGAGACAGTCGCCGACCAACAACCAGCCATCTTCATAGACTGCCCACACGACTGGATCGACACTGTCTACCTCAACCCCTGGCTTTACGAAAACCAGGCGCAGAGTTTAATTGAGACCATTAAAGAGATACCAGGTTGCAGGAATTTGAACGTGAAGCCATCGCAACTGACCAACAGTACGACTTGGCGCGAGGCCGCAGATAGAATAGCCGGTAAAGCACATCGCCCAGCGTTGACGCTTGCAGAGGCCGGAGAATCGAAAGTGATGTCCAACCAGAAGCGGGGCGCCAAACCTAACGCCAAGTGAGCGGGTCTTTAGGAGGGCAAGGCGACGCCGCCGTCTCTTGGACGTTCAAACTGCGAGGCCAAAAACATCGGGTATAAGTAGTGTTGCTCGCCAATCCAATCTTGAGGACAGAATTCACTGCAAATATACCGGTTGCATCACTCGGATTCTTCCACGAAAAGTAAAGCGTACCCGAGACGGTCATAGTCGATTTTCTTCCGAGGCTGGAATTGAATACTACGAATGCGCACAGCGCCGACGCCGCAGCCTTGGGCTTCCTGTATCAAGCGCAATACGCCTTGCTCCGCCTGTGGAAGGATGCAAGTTACGATGCCACGATCCATCTTGAGACCTTGGACGACGTCGTGCTGGAGAGCAACGGCCAAATTATCCTGGAACAACTCAAGCACTCTCTGGCTGTAAAGCCGCCCGCAATCACGTTGGCAAGCTTGAACGTGTGGAAAACGCTAAAGGCCTGGATTGACGTCCTTCCAACGCTCGAGCTCGGACGGACTAGGTTCCACCTCGTCACAGTGGCAGACATCTCCCCGACCTCGGAACTCGCGGTGCTGCTTACAGAAAGCGACAGTAGGGAGACGCTGCTGATCGCCCTTCGAGATGAAGCACATCGTGTCAGGCAAGAGAGGGCGGACGCTGCGTCGAAAGGCGTGACCCCTCTTCCGCATGCCCCGCGCGCGACGGCGTGCGAGGCGTTCCTGGCTCTTGATGGGGACCTTCAACTCAACATCCTCAAGAATGCTCGCATCATGCCCGGCCAGAGCGACATCCGGCAAATCGAAGATGATCTCGCAAAGACGCTGACGAGTGTGCGCTCCAAGGATCAGGGCCATGTCGCCGCCCGGATGGTCGAGTGGTGGAACCGAGAGATCGTTCACGCCCATTGTGGGAAGCGGCCCAAGGCAATCCATCGTCACGAACTGGTGGAACTTCATATGAACATCGTCGCCGACGTGACGAGCGACGCTTTCGTCGACTACTATGCCACGGAGATCCCTCCTCCCGCATATCAGTCGCATCCGATGGTATCGAGGCAGATCGAACTCGTCGGCGGCTCAGAAGCTGAAATCCGTCGGTCAGTTCAAAACGAATGGCGCGCCCGAGAGGCCCGCTCGCGATGGTCGAACGAGAGCCCCATGAAGAAGGCTGCGATCGCCCGTTACGACATCCGCTTGAAAGAAGAATGGTCCGACCGCCACGTTGACATGTGTTCGAAATGCAGCGGAAAGTCTGATGGAGACATGGCGCTCAAGGGGAAGGAACTGCTGTCCTGGAGTCATTTCAGCGCTCCGAAGGACATCGAATCGATCGCGCCAACGATAACCGCGCCGAGCTATGTTCGAGGGTCCTTTCAGGTGCTTTCAATCGATGGTGAGGTCGGCTGGCATCCCGACTACCGTAAGCTTTTGGGTTTCGACGAATGAGCACCGCACACGACCTGTTCGCAGAAACAAATCCAGCGTTTGGAACCTTCGCTCTCCTGGGCTTCTGCCGCAGCTATTTGGAGGCGGCGGGCAAGGACCCGCACGTCGCCCTCGCCTACGTAGCGCTCCCCATCGCGATGTCGGACGATCTCGATAAGTCCTTCATGGAGACGTCCGCGCGAACAGGACTCTTGTCCTGGCTGAACCGCTATCCGGACATCCGTCTGGAACTCGGGAAACGCCTAGAACTGTCACGTGACGTCGTCACCTCCGCCGTTCGACTTGGGCTGGCGTCCAGAGCGCTAAGACTCGGGGTGGAAGGCACAATTGGGCCAGACGCTGCCGCGCCCACCAGGAGGCCCGTCGAGAAACTGCCATCCAATCCCAAGCAGGTGATCAAGAGGGCCGAGCGTCTCGGTACCTGGATGGGACATTCCGGTTCTACCGGCGCTGTATTTTCTGCCTTTGGAGTGATGCCTTGAGCCGCTGGAACGTTGCCAACCTAGCCTTCTACGGGACCGGCGGTCGCCGCCGGGAAATTGAGTTCGATCTTGCTGCGGTGAACGTCATCACCGGCGCCTCGGGCACGGGCAAGACAGCGATCATCGAAGCAATCGACTACTGCCTCGGGTCGACGGAATGCGGCCTGCCGTTCTTCGTGCGGAAACACGCCGAAGCCGTGGCGGTCCACTGGACGAATGGCGATAGCGATCTTATCGTCGGAAGGCGAATTCCCAAGGCGGGTCGGGGGACCGATCAGATGTTCGTCAAGTCAGGCAGAAACCTGTCCTTGGCAACGAACACGTCAACGCTCGAAGGACCGACGAACAGGGAGACGGCGCGCGCCGTCATCGAGAAGACTTTCGGGATCGCAGACGTCGACGATGCAGCGGTAGCCGAGAAATCATCCAAAGGTCGGGCCACGATTAGAGACATCACGCCCTATCTGTTTCTTTCTGGCGACGTAATCATCAGCAAAGTGACGCTTCTTCATGACTTGAACCGTCCGGAAAAAGCTCGCGACATCAAAGCTACGATGCCGTACTTTCTAGGCGCAGTCGATCAGGCAAGCGTACTCGCAGGCCGCAGGCTCAAGCAACTCGAAGCTGCTCTGGCGAGAATTGAGAGATCGGTCAAAGCCCAGCAGCGAAGCCAAGGTCTCCTGACCGAGCGTTGCATGTATCTGCTTACGCAGGCCCATGGCCTCGGCCTGGTCGACGAAGTGCCTACTTCGGAGGAATCCGATGAATCCTTGCTCGGACGACTGAAGAGCCTCTCGGCGAGCGCCACTACGAAGGGTGAACCCTCACACGACGACCAGCGCGGGAAGCTTGAAAACGAGCGGCGCGATTTGGTGACGGAACTTCAGGAGCTACGATCCACGCGCCAAGCTCTCAGGCGCACGATGAATGATGCTTCCGGGTACGAGGCCGCCGTGTCAGGCCAATCCCACAAGCTTGCGCTTGTCGAGCACCTCAAACTTGACGATGGACGTTGCCCTGTCTGCGAAGCAGACAACGCGCCGGGGCGGATGATGGCGTCGCAAATCCGGCGGTCGCTCGCCATCGTTGCGGACGAAATCGCCTCCGTCGACGTGATGCGCCCGCGACTTCAAGACCATGTAGGCCACGTGGAGAGCGAAATCGGCCGGAGGACAAGCCGACTTCGCGACATCGAGACGCAGCTCAGCGGGCTCGTTCGACTTGAGGATGAAGCTTCCTCGGTGGGTTCATCGCTCCTAGAGCGGGTGCGCATCGTCGGACGCATCGACGAGTTCCTGGATACCACCGCGAAGGATTTCGCACCCGATGTCTCTGAAGTAGATTCTCTATTAGCCGAGATCGACAGCTTGCGGGAAAAGGTCGATCCTCAAGGTCGGCGCGACCGGCTTCGCGATTCCGAAAACCTCATTGGCACCTACGCGACCGACATGCTGGGAGAACTACCGACGGTGGCGCCCGCCACCGACGCGAGAATTCTTTTTACCTCAACACCGAAGTTGTCGATAATCGAGCCGAAAACCCGCGCCGCATTGGCGATGGCGGAAATCGGATCCGACCAGAACTACCTCGCGATGCACCTGGCCCTGTCGTTCTCTTTGCAGAAACTGTTCCAGACCTTGAAGGCACCTGTCCCCGGCCTGCTCGTGATCGACCAGGTGAGCCGCCCCTACTACCCAGAGCACGAGGGTGGCGACGAGAAGGGTCTTGCCGAAATGAAGAGCGACGACGATCGACTTGCCATGCAGAAGATCGTCAAGTTCTTGTTCGAGGAGACGGCTCGTCAAGCCGGCCTTCAGGTCATTCTGATCGAGCATGCCTACATCGACAGCGACCCCAAGTACGTAGCCGCAGTCAAGGGTCGTTGGACAAGGAACTCCGGTGAAAAGCTCATTCCTTCCGATTGGCCGGAACGGGGGTGAACGACCGCTATCCGGCATGTTCGGTTGGCGAAGTGCCAAGGAGACCAGCCTAGCCGCAATCTCCTGTCCGTAGGGATCAAGCCGATGACCGCTATTGGCACTTTCCGGAAGCGGCTTGCTGAAGCCCGGCGGCGTCTAGGGGCCCCACCGATAGTGCCATTCAGCGGAAATCCGATCAAACCTGAAGGGAATTGACAGGCTCACATCAGTGGTTTCCCAGCAGCAGTCAAAAGCCAGCGCCGCACTCAGAACAGACCACGTTGGAGATCTGATCGGCGACCGTCAGATGGTAGGTCATCTGCAGGCCGTTCTTGTACAAAAATGTTCCACAGCCGAAACAGCGCGTCTGCATAGTGCCGGTGCCGCACCGGCTACACCTGTAATACCATTTCCGGTTTCCTCTTTCGGTCCGATCTGGCTTGACGTCCGCTGGCTCATGCGCCTCTCCGCAGGCGATACAGAAACTGGAGTTCGACCGGCAATTTTCGGTAGTATTGCCCCAACGCCCGACATTCCCGTCGCCGTTTCCATCTCGCACTTCTCCGACCTCGGGTTCCGGAAACATCTGCTGAAGCTGGAGAGCGATCAAGCGTCGCAGATTGGTCAATGACGCCGCGCCAGATATGGGGTCGGCGGCAAGTTGAATGCTGCCGTGAGCGTGTCCCGTGGGATGCTCCTGTCCATAATCGCAGTCCCGACTCCAGCCGAGCGGAGAGGTCCGGCGTGCAATAGCGCCCTTCGCAGGTTGAAGGATAAAGACGCGGTCGCCGTCTTGGCCGTACTTCTTCGTATCGACCAGCACCCTCAACATCGAAGGAAGCTCATCTGGCTTCCACCGGGTACGAAACTTGGCGTCCATGACCAGGCCGGACTGTGGCCGTGTCACATCTCGAAAGATAGACCGGCGACGCGCCCAATCCGGTTCATCAGCATCGCTCTCCGAAACCGGAGCGTCCCCGACGGTGAAACGCAGGCGAAAGTCTGGGCGACGACCATTAGCCAGCAAGGGCTCAGCATCGAGGCGGGCGGTCATGCTCGGATGAACCCGCGTGAAACGCAGTGAAAACTCGGCGTCATTTGGCTGTCCGGCTTGCGATATGGACGTGACCATTTGCTGCACCCATTCCCGCTGTGGCTCGAATCCGAAATCCTGCATCAGGATGCCGATAATCTTGATCAGGCACCAGCGTTCGTATAGCGCACTGGCATGTAGCGCGTTAATGCGCCCCAGCCTGTCGAGCGCATCTCCGCTGAGGCCTGTGCGCTTTACCAATTCAGAGACCCTATGGTAGGCAGCCAGTGCCGCAGCGTAGATCGGAGCCTGAAAAAAGCGCATCCCCAGCGGAAATTTCGAACTGGAAACGACCCCGAGATGCTCCCACGCAGCGTCCTGCTGATCGAATGAAGCTGCGACGACGTTCAGTTCAGACGAGACGATCGCACTACCTTCGACGCGTTCTGCAAAATGGCTGGCGCGCGTGAGTGCCGTGTTCGCTTCGAGGTGATATTCTTCACGCTCGTTGCGGCCTATCGGCCGATGCCATCCATCTCGTTCATACCGGGATCGCGCGGTCTCGCGACGCACAAGTACTGGCGAACGGGGCAGCGCATTTGATATGTGCGTGAAAGTCGCTCGACGACCTAGCTTGCCATTAGCTGTCCGGAAGGTGGTGATGACCGCGTTCCCCGTTAGGTCCAGACAGATATCCTTGTCGAAGCGGGATGCGGCAATCACCAAGTCATGGAGATCGCCGGGGAGCCGCGCCACACTGAAATTAATGCCTTCGCGCTCGTCATAACGGTCCTCGCGATCAGGATTGCGATAGAAAAATTCCTTGGCAGCGCCTCTGTCTACCTTGAACTCCTTGCCGACGATCAATCGGTAAAGCCGCTCGCCCGGCCCTGGCGCGCCCGAGGAACCGGACCAGGTAGCTATGGCATCGAGGCGCTTACGAATGTCAGAAAGCTGGTTGTCAAAAATCTCGGGATTGACCTCTACCCTCTCCACGGCCAGCAGATCAACTGCTCGCGATTTCTCGCGCGCTGCTCTGGCAGCAAGATTGACTTGATGGTGGCCGGACGAACGGGCGACGGATCGTGCAAGGCCGCGGCAGTGATCGACAAGGCCACGGAGATAGCGGTTCTCCGGAATGTCAGCGCTTTCCTGTGCGGTTCGGCCCGGGTAGCTTCGAGCTCCCGGCCGACGCATCACGGAGCGGAAAGTCTCCGAATTGGGACGGACCCGTGCCGTCGCTACCGCGCCGGTCACTTCGCGGATTTCGCGGGCCGGGTGCTCGAGAACGCGGCTGGCGGCGTCATTGAACCCTTTGAGGGCATCCAGCAGTTCACGACTGTTGTCCGATCCCACCTCGCCCAATGCGCCGGTCGGGCGCCCTATCGCAAGCCAGACGAGCTCATCTCTGAAATCGTCGAGGTATTCTTGGGCATGCGCACGATCGAGCTCCAATGCCACGGCGTCGAGGATGAGCTTCTGGCGAGAGCCAAGCTCGACTGAAAACGAACCGAACGAGCGATGCATTTCCGAGACGTGCTTGCTGCCGGCCTTGCTCCAGCCCGTCTCGGGGATCCACCACGTTCGGTCATTGCCGTCGGACACCTGCAGCCACGGCAAGCGTTCATTCTCGGCGTTGATCGTGCACGGCTCGACGCCAGCCAGAGCACCCGACAACTGAAGGCCAACCCATGGGGCGAAGTCCCGGAAGATCGATACCTCGGCATGAAGCGTACCATCCGGCGCGATCTCGATCTCGATGGGATAGGTCGACACCTCCACTCGGCGCGTTACGCCTGGAGCCTGCCATTCAATATCGAGATAGTGCGCCAGAACCCCCATGGGACGGCTTAGCGCAGCCAGTAGTTGACGATGCCGTTGTTGCCCTCGGCGAATTTGATCATGCGCTCCAGATCCGCAACGCTGCTTGTGTCTGGATCGAGTCCTGCATTTTCAAATCGCTTGCCCAATTCGGCGCTCAAATCGATCAGAAGTTCGCGTCGTGACCGACCATTGCCGGCGGGGCGCGCCGAGTCAAACGCGATCTTCGGCAGGATCTTGTGCTTGACCACATTGTCCAACGCCTCATCTGAGCCAATCCCGGCAGCAGTGGCGGCGTCGATGTACCCCTGGGACTGGCGCGCGGCGCGCAGTCCGAATTCCACCCCTAGCGGGTCGAGATACTGCCGCGCGATCTGCAAAAGGAAGGCCACATTTGCGTCGCTGCGATCGAAAGCAGGATAGTCGGCGCGCTGACCGAGTTCGTGTGGCATCATTCGCAAGGAGGCCGTCACAGAGGCCAGCGTTGACGCGGCATTCCGGATTTCTCGCTCCATTGCGTCCCAATCGGCCAGCATGGGGTTCCGAAAGCGCAGTACCTGCACACGGTCGAGCACCTTGGGTGAAAGCTGGTGCGTCGTGTCGTCCATGTTCACTGCGCCGAAGATCCACACGTTCTCCGGAAGAGTAAGCGAGGTGGGCATGCGCATCTGGGCCGCCAGCGAGCGTCGCAGGCGGGCATGATGCAATAGTACGGACTCGTTGTCCGCCAGGCCTCCGAGACGATGAAGCTCGGCGTTGGCCTGGTCGTGACGGAGAATCTCCTCCAGCGTCGCGGTATCAGGAAGTCCCGTGCGGCGGCGCACCTCAGCTTCCACGGCTAGGAAGATTCCTTGCTCCACGACGACGTGACGCTCCTCGTCGGCCGTGTAGAGATGGATCTCGGGTGACGTGGAGCGGCTCTCCAACAAGCTGAGGAAATCGGCGAAGTAGTACTCTACCCGTGCCAGGTTCATCTCGTCCAGGCAGATGAAATGCGGCACGTCCGGACTGCGCGCTGCGGCCTGTAGAGCGAGAAGGAAAGGAGTAGCCTGATAGCCTCGCTCGATCGGATTGTAGTAGCCGAGCAGGTCCTCGGGACCAGTCCAGTTGGGCTTGACCGGAATCACCGTGCAGACACCGCCGATCGCCGCCGCTGCCGCACGCACCAGGCTCGTCTTGCCAGAACCGGAGTCCCCCGCCAGCACGATGAGGTCGCGAGTGCGCAGCAACGCCAGAAAGTCGCGGAGTTGGGCCTGAGAATAGAGCAGGCCGGCTTCAGCCAGCCTGATTTGGAGCAATGGCGCAAGGCGGGCATAATCACCGGCAATCGCGTCAGTGAAGCCTACGCCAGATCGCTCGTCTTCCGGGCCCGTCATCTTGGGCATGAGCGCAGCAACGTCTTCGGCATCGGCCAGTCCCAGGGCAACGAGCCGATTGCCCTTCTCGGTGAGCAGATCCGTCAGCCGGCGATAGTTGATTTCCATAAGCTTCTTCTCTTGCTCCACCGTAGTTTTGTAGGCGGCGAACCGCTCTTGCTCGATGCCAAGCTGGACTTGCAGATCTGCGGCACTGCGTTCAACTTCGTCACGGCGCTGGCGATGCTTGGCGAGGTCCGCCTCTATCTTGGCCCGGGCCGCACGAGCATCATCCTGTGCCTGACGTCGATCCGCATCCAGCCTGCTTAGCGTCTCGAGGTTCTCCGCATGCCGAAGGGCTAGGTCTTCGTCTTCTTGCAGGACCACCTTGCGGACATGGTCCTCGATCTCATGCCGCGCCAAGGCCGAGATTCGTCTCGCTGTTTCAGAGCCGGATACTGCCACCTGCCATTCGGCCGGGAGGTCGGCCAGCGGCCGCATTGTGCCCGAGCGGACGTTGAGGAGCCATGGATTTCGACGCTTTCGGCGCTCAGGAAGGGATGAAAGCTCAAGTTCGGCGACAGCCCATTGTTTGCCTCCCTCAGCGTCACGCTGACCTATCACCTTACGGGACGGGCCCGGCGGGATGAATGCGGCAGATGGTTCCGGGTCGTCGCGACCTGGCACGCCTGGAAGTGTCGGGTATAGCAGACCCGCGCCACTTTCCGGATGCTCGATGTCGTCGAGAAACCACAGTTCGCGCCCATCCGCCAGGGGCTTGACCCATACCCGACCAACGACCCAGATAGGCCCCGATCGGTTCAGACCCCAAGCACTGCGCAGCTCATGGAGCAGGTCAGCAGGCGCGCGGGTAAGAGCCAGTTCAAGTGAACCTTGGATGTCACCGCCAGCAGTGTCGGCCTTTCGTGCGGCAGGTTCCATGGCCTAGAACGTAACAACTTTTCTAGCTGCGGCAGCTCGGATTTGTGAATCAGACGTCATCGGCATAGAATCAATCAGGTTGGAAGATGTCGTCAACCAAAGTAGCGACAATTCAAGCTTGGATCCTTAGGATATCCGCACAATGTTGCTTAAAAGGCTTTTCCATCGCGATGATCGCAAATCATTAAGCGACTTTCGCGAGCGACGGCTTACGAGAAAGTCGTTTGATAAAGCAAAAGGTAAGAAGGAAGGCGCGCACCGGCCGATGTTAGCAGCGTCGTCTCGACATCGCGAAATGGGGCTGCGACGGCGACCATGAGTTCACAGGGATGCCGTGCATAACCTCACCAATCCGCCTGCATGTCATCCGCCTCGCTGTAGTGGCGCGCTGGTAGGCGTTCGCCCCGGGATGCTCCGCTCGACTACTTGGTCTTGAACTTAGGAGTAGGCATGAGCAAAGTAATAGAAGCAAAGATGGGGATGTATGACGCCTTGATGGCTATGCTGAACAAAGGTCAGTGGGTCGTCTGGCCGGACGGAAACCAGTACTTCGTGATCAAGCCGGAGAATTTTCGCGAACTCATGGAGCCGTATGATCGGCTCCTTGACGCCGAGGATGATGCTGAGAAGCAGTCAAATTGTTAGCCGTCAGCGTTGCACCCTCCAGGGGCATCGGCATGCATTAACTGCAGGATCATATTCTGGGTGATAACTCCTCGGTAGACCGTGCGGGAGCGCGCGCCGGCGGGATTACCCTACCACTATCGCAATCACCCTAAAGAACGAATGAATATGTCTGATACCGAGATCGAGAACCTGAAGGGCGCTTTGCGTGCCCGCCTGCGCCGCGACTTCATTGAAGTGCCAAGCGCCCGCGATACAAGCCGGAGAGCGCATCTTGAAGTTTGGGAAAGCAAGCGTGGCCGCCGAGTTGTTGGCATAGAGTTCGACCATTCTGATCGTGTCAATCTGTGGCTTACCCGCCTAGGACTGCCGCGCGACCTGCCACCAACGCTCGAGCGAGTAGATAAGGACCCGAAAGGGCGAAGCTGGACCGACACGAACGGCGACGGCGCGAACAGCAACCTGTCTGGATACACGCAGTTCGTAACCAGGCCGATCGCCAGATTCGGCATAAAGACCCTGGATGAGGCGATGCTAGTGTTGGATGGGCTATGCCGGTAGTGCGAATCATACGAGTTCGTGGCCCCAAAGAAGACGCCCGCTGCCACCCGAAAGTTTGATTGGTAGGATCTTCGAATGGCCAAGCGCGAAATGTCGAGAGAAGAACTCTTCGCATTGGTATGGGAACGCCCGACCAGCGAGATTGCCATCGAACTCGGCGTCTCCGACGTCGCAGTCGGTAAGCTTTGCGAGAAAATGCAGGTTCCAAAGCCTCCCCGTGGTTATTGGGCGCGCGTGGAAGCAGGTCAGACGCCGCGGCGCCCGGCTTTGAAGGCCTTTCGAGAAGAATTGGAAGCGAAACGCAGAAGCACGATACAAGCCCGTAGCGCCGGACATTTCACTGAACTTCAATCGAAATTCCTGAATGCTGCACTCGACGAACTTCACTATGCGATCTGAGTAGCACAACAAAGATCCTTTCCCAGCGTTCTTGAACTGCTCGCTCGACAGGCAAGGATCTCAGATCACCTTCTCGAGCGGCATCGTAACATCGTCCTCGCTACCGTTGAGGCCGAAGTTTTGCATCTTTGCCGCCCCATTCGCTCGCCTGCACCCCTATTGCTGGAGTTATGTCAAACTGAATTCACCTTCATGAAAAGTCTTTCCGGCTCAGCCAACATCGGCCAGCATCGATATCAACCCTCAGTCTAATTTCCCCTTCAGGGTTTCCAATCTTAGCGAACCAATCAGAGCCCGAACGCCGCACCAATCTGCGCCTTGATCGCCGCTGCATCGAAGCCCCCAACCTCCGTGGTTGTCAGCAATCCAACATCAGTTTCACGTTCCGTGATCGGTAGGACACCGGCGTTCCGATACCACTTCTCCTTCGCCTTCCAGCGTCGGACATAATCCGGGCGATCCATCATCCCGAGGTGTTCGATCAAAATCCGGCGGCCAGTCTCCGCGTCATCAATCGTGAAGTCGGGATACCGCACCGAACCATCCGGGCCTGTGAACGGTTGCTCGTAACCGTAGGGAAGCCCCAGGCCATGGAGCAGGTCGGCGATAATGACCTCGGATTTTGATCGCACGAGTTCGCCGCGCGTTGTGCGATGAATGAGACCCTCCTCCAGGAAAGAACCACTATAGGCAACAAGCTTCGGCTCGCGGAAAAGGTTCGTGAGCCGGCGGGCCGTCTCAGAGTGATCGGCACCCGACAGCTTTATCAAGTCACGCAAATCGCCCTGATGGAACAGGACCACCTCGCGCTGCTGCCGCGTCAAAGCTGTATAGAGCAACTCGCGCGAGAGCGGTCGACAAGGATTCGGCATGATTACGAAGGTCGTGCCGAATTCGCTGCCCTGAGATTTATGAATCGTCAGTGCGTAAGCAAGTTCCAAGCGCTCGTCACCATCCTCGCCAAAATCCGACCCGCCAAATCCGAACTTGAATCCGAGTTGGGTCGAAAACTCGACCTCCAGCTTCCACGGCAGCCTCTTCGGCTTCCAGTTCTTGCCTTTGTACTGACCAATAACGAGGCCGATTTCGCCATTTGCGAGATATGCTCTCTCCATATCAGGATAGACGTCACGGCGACGCCCGTTCGAGAGATTGATGACCTTATCGCCGTAGAGAATTGCCTGACTTCCCATCGGTTTGGCGATCTTGCGATGCCAATGCGGCTCTACCTCAGTCCAACCCCGAACCGAGACACGAAACAGCCGCTTGATCCAGCGGTTGAGACCGTCAACGCCTGTTTCTCCTGCGCGCATCGGCGCCAGGATTTGCCAAGCCTCAACGCCCGCACCACCTCCTTGGCGTCGCCCGTCTGCGCCTTCGCGCGAAGGGTTGAAATAGGCGCGACCGTTCCATTCAGAACCGCCCAGGCTGATCTCGAAGGCCGTCTCGTCGCTAACCGAGGCATCCACGTCCGAACGGATGTGGGCGGTCAGTTCCTGTAGAAGCTTGGTTTGCAGATCCGCGTCACTGTCCCAAGCTATCGCGCGAACGCCGCGCGATGAGCCAGTCGTCAACCGATCCCATACCTCGTCCGCCCCCGCGTCAGGCGCTTCACCACTGAACCAGCGTGAGAGAAGCACATCGTCTCGGGGAGATTCAGGATCTTCCGAGCTGCCGGCCTGACGGCGCACCACCGTCAGTTCGGCCAGGCCGCGAAGAGGTTTGGCGTCCTGCTCCCGAAGAAGCCGGATCACATCCACGAACGGGCGCCCCGCGCCGATCGGTGGAAGCTGGCGAGGATCGCCCACGAGGATGAGCCGCTGGACACTCGACGGATCAAGGGCATCGAGTGTGGCCGCGAGTTGATCTTCCGTGAGCATCGAGGCTTCGTCGATAACAACCGTAGCAAAGCCATTCTCGCGATCTGGAGTGTCCGTCACGAGGTATGCGCCGGTCTGCCCGTCATAGCGATTGAAACCGAGCAGAAACTGCGCCAACGTGAACGCCTTCACGTCTCCGGCCTTCTTCTGCATTTGAACCCGCGCCTTGCCTGTTGGAGCCAGCAGCAGAACACCGCCTTTGCGAACCTGATCGAGCGACAATAGGGCCAGGAGAAGCGTGGTTTTGCCGGTGCCGGCGGGGCCAATCAGCACCGAGGCTCGGGAACGGAAGAGTTCTTCGAGTGCCGAAGCCTTTTCCGCGCGCGCCATCTCCTCCGCAGAATCGGCTTGCTTGGCAGGTCCTCCCAGAGCCTTATCGATCAGTGCACGCCAGTCATGTTCGCCAGCGTGTCGCGCACCCCCGAGACGTCGCTTGAGCCGCGTGCCGATCAATGCGCGTGTAGCTGCGTAGCGATCGAGTTGCCACGCAGGCGCCCCGTTTGCAGTTTCCACTCGTTTGAGCTGGGGGATGAGATTGTCATCGAAGGCGGCAATCCAATCCCCGGTGATGGCGCAAGGCGGGGAGACTTCAGCAGTCCGAACCCGCTCCACCAGCCAATCCTGAGGAAGCATCGTATGACCATTCTCGACAGCAGCGGATTCGAGAGCCTGGATCATAAGCGCCCTACCTCGGCGCGGATCAATCGCTTCCGCACATACCGACGGTTCTGGAATGGGGATTGCCGCAAGCACATGCGGATCAGGAAACAATCCTCTGTCGACAACGGACAGGGGAATACTGTCCACGCGTCCACGATCCGCCTCGAAGCAGAGATAGGGATTAGTAAGGATTGTGGCGTCGTCGAGCTCAATCCCGGCTTCTGCTCGCTCTTCCCGAATCCACCACCGCTGCATCTGGTCGGCGGATAGCTCGAAACGTGCGAGTAGCTTGAGAAGGTCTCGGCGTTCGGGCCGCAAGCTGTCCCATAGCTTCGCAGCGACAGGGCCGACTGAGCCAGTGAGGTCCGGTGGCAGGCGCTTCGGATCGCGAAGCACGGTCTCAACGACAGGCCAGGGATCACGAACATCCTCTCCGCCGTCGGCGTGCAGCAGATTGCCGATAGCGTGCGCAAGCAGAGTGCCATTCGGGAGTCCCAGAGCGCTAAGCGCCGATCCAAGACCGGGATATGCACCGCGTAACCGCCAGAGCCGGTTGAGTTCCGCATCGATCCAGCGGCGCGCTGCGCCCCAGTCACCGGGTAGCAATGTCTCATAGCGACCCACCACTGGGGCTGCGGCCAACAGCACAGCTACAGCTTGGTCATGGCTGACGTGTTCAGAGCCCATCGAGAATGCGTCGAAGCTCTCGCTTGGCGCGTGCAGCACAAACGGCTGAATATCTAAGCCGGGATCGCTTTCTGCGTGCTCCAACAACTCGCGATAGGGCAAAAGGAAGCCGTCGCCGATTTCCGGCTCGATCGAGTGGCCGATATTGCGCTCCCACACCATCGAGCGCAGGGCATTCTTGGGCGCGTCCTCATAGTTATATTCAGTAGCGTCGCCGACGCTCCTCACCCGACCGATCCCGACGATGACGCGACGCGGATCTTCGGTGAGAGGGGTCTTCTTCGCGTAGAAGAAAACCAGCGACACGTTCGGTTCAATCGCACCGAAGAAGGTGTCCAGCATGACGAGCTGATTGCGCCGCTCTTGAACCCAGATGCTCTCAAAGCCGAGTTCAGGCTCCCGCTCCGGCCGGAAACCGAGCGCGAGCCTGGTGGCGATCTCCGGCAAGCCATCATCACCCTTCATCATCCATGCGAAGGGAATGGCCGACGCCGATCGTAGCGTGTGAACATACCTTGTTCTCCGAAAATGCGTGTAGAGCGCATGGTGCTCATAGGGATGCGGAAAACGGCGCTCATACGCAAAATCCGCCATGAAAGCCCCGCGCTCGGCAGCGCACGCAGGCAGTCGGACACCTTCCGTATCGAATAACTCCCCCCGAACGGACTCCTCCCAGGAATCATCACGAGTGTCGCCGATGCGCGGAAGCGCAACGCAATGGGTGTTTTTCGACGGATTCGCGCAAACGCGACCGGACCAACCAGAATCATGCCACGGCACACGAATTGAAACGTGTTGTGTCGGTAGCTTGCGTGCGCCCTCTATCATTAAATATGCCCCATTTTGCAATATTTCGTATCAATTCACTTTGTGCGGAGCCGCACCGGCTTTGGCTGAGGTCATTTGCCGTTTCGGTAGTCGCTTTGTCGTAACTATCGCTAACGCTCGATGCCTGCCTCTGCCAGCCGCTCTAAATATTTGACCATCGAGCACCCCTCTCAGCACTTAGCGCCCAACCCATGGCAGAAGCGCATGGCGGTCTTGCTTCTCGATCAACAGTAATCCTTGCTGTCCGCGTAATCGACCACACCGGGAGGCGTCCATTGGCGAGGCTTTTCGGCTTCGCCGAATTGGCTCGGCAATCCTATGTCAGGCCCCTCCCCGAAGGGGAACGACAGGCCGTACGAGATGGCAAAGCGAATGAACTCATCGCCGCTGCCTTTCGGCACGATGAAGTCCTTTGGCCGGGGAACCTCCACCAGTCTATACGGCGGAACGCCCGCATTGTGGTGCTGAAAGGCCTTATAGGTGGATTCTATCGATTGCCTATACCAATCGGAGTTCGATCCGCCACCGCCTATGAAAACTACCAGGGGGCGCATGCGCGAAGCCGACAGTTCACCGATAAACTTCCGCTCATAGTCGGCGTTCTGGAAGGCGTCTTCCTGCCAGTTCCGCCCGTCTTTCTGCCGCGCGGTCATGATGACGTAACCGACGAGCCTGCGAATTCTCTGAACGAACTCGGCCAGTATCGAGGGCGCGCAGCTCTTCAGCAGCTTCTCCAGTACCACAGCGTCGATTTTACCTGTGGCGCTTTCCGCAAGGGCGGCTCCAATCGCGGAGACGCCTAAGGGCTCGACCTTGCCGGAATAGAAGTTGATGCAGCGCTCCCCCCGAAAGTTCCGAAAATTGAACGCGACGCCATCGACCGTACCGCCGCCAACATCGAAGTAAACATAAATGCCCGGGACGGCTTCACGGGACATGACGAACGACTGTACCGCAGCAGCAATTTCCGGCACTGCGTGGAAGTCCGTGACCTCGGCCGCAAGGCGCGGCTGCGTGAGCCTGTACGAAGGCAGCGCCTGCTGGAGCGTTTTCGGGACCAGATCGTCTTTGACCCACAGCCAGGCGACGCCAAGCACTTCTTCAAACGTCGCAAGCGCTTGTGAATCGTAGTGTTCGACGGGTACACCGACATTCGCCGACCACACCGGAACGCGGTTCTTCAGCCTGTCGGCCTCATGGACGGCGAGCCATTGCTGGCTGCGCTGGATTACCGACGCAAGGAACCACGCAGCAAGCGCCCTAACGGATTCGGCCTTGTTCAGGTCGATCCCCTCGAACTCGGGCAGGTGTTCGCCGATTGGCCCGCCCGCAAGGCGCATCTTCAGATAAGGAACGATGACAGCGGATTGCTTGCCGGAAACGCTGTCACCAAGGAACAGCCCTCCATCGGAACCGATTGCGACAATGGACGGCACAAGCGCTTCCTTGCCGCCGTTGCCGGCAGCAACGGTTCCCGAAACCTCACTGCCGAGGTCGCGAAAGCAGACTTTCGTGAAGCTCGTGCCAAAATCGATGCCGAGATTGATGGGAAGCGGTCTTGCTTTGGGCGCGCTCCGTGGCGGCGTGTCATCCGATGCGACCGCCGCCCGCTTGCCTTGGGTCGTGACGGTCTTCGGAGCTGTGCCCGTACGGGCTCTTGCCCGGCTTGCGGGCGCCTTGTCTGCCACAACTGGCGCTGCCTGCGCAAGCGCGGGAGACTCGGTAACACCGGGCTGTTCGACGTCTGATGCCGCGCTTACATCCGGTTCGGAAAAGGATGGCGGGACTTCCGCCCTGCCAAACACGCGCTCGCGAAGTGAATTAAGCCTGTCGCGCCAGCTTGCCATGTCAGACGACCCTCACAACGCCGGCCGCAAGCGGGATCATCGTTGGATCGACCTGTTGCCGCCGTGAAACGCGATCAAGCTTGGTCTTCAACTGCTCCTCCTCTTTCCTGATAAGACCTTCCGTCATCGCAACTGGGCGCAGATTTCCTTCCGCGCGAAACCGGGCGACGCGGGCCTTCAAGCCTTCGATGCGGCGGCTCGCGAGCTTTTCGGCGCTGGTTCGCTGCTGATCGCAGCGCACCGTGTTCTCCGCCTCAAAATCGGAAAGACGCTCCGAAAAGGCATCCCCCAGGGACTCTTCGCACGTCACGGCCGCCTCACAGATGATCTCGATGTCCGGAAGCACGTTGACCGCATTCGGCAGCTTTTCTCCCACGCGCGAGGCAACGGTAATCAGCGCCTCGGCCTCCGAGGCCCCAAGGGTTCGGTCGCTTCCCAGCGGCTTCACCCTGAAGGCAAGCGACTGATCGGATTTCAGGCCGTTGAACGACCAGCGGTGAGCGCTGAATACATAGTCGCCAGGAGGGACGCCGGCGTCTTGCGCCGGGACTTTTATCGCGGTGACGCGATGGAGCTGACTTTGGTCGTCCTCGTAACTGAAGCGTACCCACTGTATTAGAGGATGGCTGGGCTCGATGAACTCCGCCTCGCCGGAAACCTCGTCAACCCGGCGCGGGTCGAAAATGCACAGGGTCGGCCTGCCGCTTCGATGAAGCTGCGTTCTCGTCGATGGCCGTGCCTCCGATATGAAGTAACCCAGCGAGCGCCGCGCTTCCTCCGAGAGAGTAATGCGCAGGGCATACTCCGCGCCCGCGACGGCCTCGAATTTGGTGCCGGGGAAATTGCGCGCGAAGAAATCCTCCACGAGGGACTGGAGCTCGCTTGCGCTGAGCCACCGGCCGTTTTCGCGGCTATCGCTGATATGGTCGAGGATGTAGTCGGAAAACCCGACAAGGTTGACCGCTTCTTCCTCGAGGCGCTGCTGCTCCCGCTGTGTGTTGCAGATTGCGAGCTCCGCCTCGACGGATTTTCGCTCGCGCTCCTCGTCCGTCAGGGTCGGATCGAGCAGGTTGACGAGCAATTGCTCGGTCACTTCCCCGAGAATGTCTTCGAGATCGCCGATGCTCTCGCGGAACACGTTGATGCGATCGTAGAGCCTCATCAGGATGCGGTCTTCGATGGTGTTCTCGACAACCATATTGATGATCGAGATGCGCTCCGCTTTCTGCCCCAGGCGGTCGAGACGGCCGATCCGCTGCTCAACCCGCATCGGGTTCCAGGGAAGATCGTAGTTCACGATAAAGCGGCAGAATTGAAGGTCGATGCCCTCGCTTCCGACTTCGGAAGAGAGCAGGACTGACGGCCCGTCGGGTCGGGCGAAGGCGTGTATCAGATCGTCCTTCTCTTTTCCCATGTCCCCCATGATCAGCGCCGCATTGATCCCGTCAGCCTTCAGACGGCGGGCCAGGTATTTGAGGGTACCGCGATAGAAGGCGAAGATGACGAACTTCTCGCGCGGATTCCGTTTCAGCTCATTCGCAAGAAACTTCTGGAGCTTGCGATACTTTTCATCGCCCTTTTCCAGCACGGCGAGATCGTGCCTGAGGCCCATGTCGGGCGAGGCGGCATCAACCGTATCGTCGCCGTCTTTATTGCCCAGCGGCTCCGAACGGAGCTGCGGCGAAATCCCGAAGTCTTCCCACAGAAGCTCTTCGATGAGGCCCTTGTCGCCCCAGCTTTCGAGCGCGCCGACGATCGAACTGGCCATCTGCCTCTGCCGAGCGATAAGCGAGAATAGCGACACGCCGGTCTTGCCCGCCGCTTCATCGCGCAGCCGGCTGGTAACATGGTCGTAGAGCTGTTTCTCCGCCGCACTGAACCTGACGCTGAGAACCTGAGGCGCCCGCTCGACGCGCCGCTCCAGAACTTCGCGCTTCCTGCTTCGGGTCATGTATTGGGAAAGGAGCGAGCGCGATTCCAGAAGCCTGAGAATCTCCACGCGCCGTTCGGCATCGGTGGCGTCAACGCGAAGATGTTCCTTGATGCGCGCAAGGACGGCGTCATTCTTGAAATAGTCGGACTTCTCCGCCTCGGAAATTGCCTTCAGCGCCGCCGGAACGTCCGCCGGCTGCTGCCATAACGCCCTCTGCGCGCGCACTATGCAGGAGTTCGCCGAAAGCATTTCTCCAAAGAGAAATGAATCGTAGAACTGATCGGGATCAATCAGGCGCAGAAGCTGGTAAAGGTTGTCGCTGCCGATCTGAATCGGCGTTGCAGTCAGCAGCACAAAATGGTGCGATGCCTCTCTTAGCAGGCGGGCAAGCCGATTGTTGGCGGTCGAGGGGTTTCTCAGATAGTGGGCCTCGTCGATAACGACGTGGTCGAAGAGGGCGAACTCCTCGCTGGCCGTGTTCTGGTCAAGAATGCGGGCAAATTGCGCCCTGACGCCGCCGACATTCTCATCGTCATAATTTGCGGGAGGACGCAATCCCTCCAGGCTGGTTATATAGACGAACGACTCCGCGCTCTTGTAGCTGGCGATGTCCTTGACCCTCTCATAAAGGGTACGCGCGGAAACGATTTCGCCGGTTATGTTGAAACGCTTGCGCAGATCCTCGCGCCACTTCTCGCGCAGCATGGCGGGACAGATGATCAACAGCCGCCTGGCTTGATGACGGGCCTGAATTTCTTTCCAGATATACGTTGCTTCGATGGTTTTCCCCAAACCGACTTCGTCGGCGATCAGCATCCGGCCGATCGGGGACTCGATAAACCGCATGACCGGCTTGAACTGGTGCGGATAGAAGTCCGTGTTGCTGGCCTCCATCGAATAGAAGACGTTGGTCAATTCGCCTTTGATCTTCTCAAAGGTCAAAACCTGCCTGAGGTCGCTGGGGCCGCCGAATGAGCCTCCCTCAAGCAGATCAAAAATCTGCACCTCGTCCGCGATGGGCTCCAGCAGCTCGTAGCGCTTGTATTGCTTTTCGTGGGGGCCGAAATTCACTTCGACCAACAGGAAAGTGCCTGCCTTCTTGACCCTTCCGGTCGTCGTTCCCTGCCTGCCCGGATTATCGCGGAGCCGAACGCGCGTCCCGCTCGCTTCCGGGTTCCAGCCGGACGGCTCTTCTTCCCGTATTGCGCCCGTCATAGTGCCCCTCGCACAGTATTTCACGAACAACCAAATTAAATCCAATACCCATGTGGGCATTTCCACATCTTTACTTATTTATATTTCAGCTACATCTTGTGAGGCTCCCCCTGGCCGACGATGTTAGCCCGCGTTCATTTTATCGCAACCCCTTGTTTGGCTACGCAAAGCGTTGGCTGATATGGCTGCCGCCCGTCGTCTTGCTGATCTGGAACCCGAACGGGATTGCCTGCTGGACTGCGTCAACGTGCGAGATAAGACCAACCGCCCGGCTCTCGCCGACAATGTCCTGAAGAATCTGAAGCGCCTGATCCAGCGCCTGCCCATCGAGCGTTCCGAAACCCTCGTCGATAAAGATCGTATTGAGGTGAACGCCCCCGTTTACGCTCTCCACCACGTCGGAAAGCCCCAGGGCCAGCGCCAGCGCCGCCATGAAAGTCTCGCCCCCCGAAAGGGTCGCCGTTGCGCGAGTACGCCCCGTATGCACGTCATGCACAACGATGCCGAGTCCCTTCTTTCCGGCGCCTTTGGCAACATCCTGTTCGCGCTCCAGGCTGTAGCGCCCCCCGCTCATCGGCTTGAATCTTGCGTTTGCCGAAGCGAGCACAAGGTCGAACATGGCGGCAATGGCAAAAACCTCCAACATCATGTTCGCGTTGTTCTTACCGTCGAACGCATGCGCGACCGCCGCGAGCGGCGCATAGGCGTCTTCGGCCTTCGTGATCTCACTCAACGCACCGGCAATGCTGTCGGTCAGCTTTGCCAGAAACTCAGCGCGGGAAGCCGCGAAGGCCGCCTTCCGATAGGCCTCATCCCTGACTCGCGTCGCTTCTTCACTTTCGGTGCCAAGCCCGGTAAGGCCGGGACGATCCTTCCCTTCGACATTTGCGCCGGCACGGGCGGCCCTGTCGCGAGCAGCATGGAGATCTTGTCCAAAGCGCTCGATAGAGGCCTGCAACTCTTCGATGCGGCCGATATTCGCCTTATGGGCTTCGTATTGCTGCCGGGTCAGGCCGTTCGCGGCCAGACGGCCGCCGAAACCTTCTTCCGCCTCTTGCTGCTTGGCGAGCGCAACCTCACGGGCGTTCACCGCGCCTTCCTCGTCCTTGCGCGCGGCGATCCGCGTCTCCCCGGCCTCACGCTCGGATTTGATCGCCTGTTCAAAAGTAAGATCGCGCTTTCTAAGCTCGTCGTCGGCAGCGGCAATCGCGGCCTCAAGCGCCTCCGTCGTCCTGAGATCTTCGGGAACCGACGCAAGGGCATCCTCCAGCCCCTGGTCGGCAAGGGCACGGCCGGTTTTAGCCAGATCGCGGCCCACGCGCGCAGCCTCTACGGCTGCGCTCGCTTCAGGCAACCTGGCTTCGACTCGCTCCAACGCGCCTCGCAACGCTTCGAGATCGACCGCAGGGTCGAGAGCCTCAATATCGCCCTGAACCTTGGCGCTATGCTCCTGAAGTTCGGCGGCAGTGTTCTCCGGCTTCGCCAATCCCGCAAGAAGATTTTTCCTTTCCGAAAGCGTCGCCTCTTTCGCGGCAAGGGCCTGGCCGCTGGCAGCGCTCACGCTTCGGGCGCTATCAAACGCCTCGCGGGCAGCGGTAAAGGCATCGTTGCGCCCCGCGCTTTCCGCCCGCCCGTGGGCGGGCGCTGGGTGGTCGTGGGAACCGCAAACAGGGCAAGCCTCACCAGGCCGCAACTTTTCGGCAAGATGCTGCGCCTGCGCTCCTGCCAGCGCCGCCTCTGCCTCGTCAAAGCCGCGCTGCGCATCTTCCTGCGCCCGGCAATTCTTCTCGTGAACTTCGCGAGCGCCGGCAACGTCACTCCGCGCGTCGTTGACCGCCTTGAGCGCCCGGTCATAGCCACGCGCCGCCTCGAGCTTTGACTTCAGCTCCTGGGCCGCTGCCGAAAGCGCCACCCGCTGCCCGGCCGTCGTTTCCGCCGTCTTGATCTGCGCTGTTATGCCGGATTGTTCGCGAACGAGCGCGCTATGGCTATTCTGCGCCGTCTCAAAGATCGTCGCCGCATTGCTCTCGTTACGCGCCGCCTCTTCCCTGGCCGCCTTCTTCTTCTCGGCGAGAGCCAGCGTATCGCGATGACGCATCATAGCCTTGCCCTGCTCCCGCAGGATCTCGGTCTCGCCGCGTTTTGCCTGTTCCGCCGCCAGCAGTTCGGCCGCCTTCCGCATCGCCTCGTCGGCCGCCGCGCGCGCAGCTTGCGCCTTCGCACAGGTGTCGTTTGCGGTGGACAGATCGGTACACGCGCGCTGCATTACGGCATCGACATCGCTCAGGCCCCGGGCCACGAGTGCCCCGCTCAGGACAGCCCTGTCTTCTTTGATTTCCTTGCCTTTGGCCTCCATGGATCCCAGTGCCAGCGCCGCCGCGTCGTTCTCGACAAAGGCTTTCTCGACTTCCTGGGCAGCAGCCAGCGCCTGAGCGGCCAGCGCCGCATAGCCCTTTGCCGCCTCCGCCGCAGCAGACTCGGTTTTGTATTCTTCCTGCGCCTGCTGCGCTCCCGCCGAAAGGTCTTCGAGCGTCGCAAAACCTTCCTGCTCCAGCCTGCTTGCGCATAACTGGCGATCGGCCCTGATTTTGTCCTCGGCAGCTTTCGCGTCGTCCTTCATCTTCTGGGTAAGCTGCTTGTAAAGCGAGACATCGAAAAGCTCGCGCAGGATCGCCAGGCGGTCGTTGGTTTTCGCCGCAAGAAATTTCTCGAAGCGCCCCTGGGGCAAGAGCACGATCTGCCGAAACTGTTCCGGCCCGTAGCCTAGCCTTCGCTCAAGCTCATCACGCACCTCGGAGACTTTCTTCTCCGCAATCGGCGTACCCTGGTTTTCGGCGGTGATTTCATCGAGGGGAATTCCGGTGACATCGAACAGCCACGCGCAATGCGCCTCCTTCGTCTCCTTGTCCCCACGCAGGGCCGGCCGCACCTGTTCCGGCCTGCGCCGCACAAGGTATCTCTGTGCGCCGAGTTCGAAGACGAGTCCGACCTCTGTCAGGCAATCCGGGCTCGCGTGATCCGACCTCAAGCTTGATGCATCCTGGTCGTCCCGGGCTGGCTCACCGAACAACGCAAACGATATCGCGCTGAATATCGATGACTTCCCCGATCCGGTCGGGCCATAAATGCCGAAGAGCCCGGCACTGAGTGCGTCCCTGAAATCGACAACCTGCTCGCCCGCGTAAGGGCCGAAGGCCCGGAGTGTAAGCCGCAACGGTCTCATACCCGCTCCTCCACGTTATTAAGTTGCTTCAGGGCAGAGCCCACTAGCGCCATTTCGTCATCCGTACCTTCCTCGCCGCGCACCTGGCTCAGAAACTCGCCAACCACGGCGACCGGATCGTCGAGCTTGGCCTGGGAACTGCCGCGCAACAGAATCGGCTCGGCGCTCTCGTCACGCTCGTAGGTGAGCGCAAGGGCGTTGGGATAATGTTCCCGGATCCTGCCCATCGGATCGATCAGGAGTTTCTTGTCGGTCAGCACGAGCTTGATGAAATCCTCCGACGGCTCGCGGCTGCCTTTGTCCAGGAGCTCCTCGAACTCCCCTTTCAGGACGCGAACGGCGCGAGGCGGATTGATCGGGAGCTGCCGAAGGGTCACCGATCCGTCCCCGGCAAGATCGACCATGGTGAGCGATTTGGTGCTGCCCGCTTCGTCGAAGCCGAAGGCCAGCGGCGAGCCGCTGTACCGGATATGATCGCCGCCGGCGCTCTGCTGCCGGTGCAGATGGCCCAGTGCGACATAGTGCGCGCCGTCGAAGACGCTGGATGGGACAGTCTCGATGCCGCCTATTTGCAGAGGCCGCTCGCTCTCGCTCGGGGTCGCGTTGGCGACAAAGACGTGGGCCGCGACGACCCAGCGCACATTGCGCGGCACGTAAGTGCGGGCGCATGCCACCTGCGCGGCCAAAACGTCGGCAGGGCATGCGATCGAGTTGTCCCCGTAGCACTCCCGCGCCGAGAACTCATTGCCGAAAGGCAGGCCGGTGAACGCGACAGGCCCGTGTCCGTCTTCGAGGATCAAGGGGCGCTCCTCGGGCGAAAGCGGCCCGCGTATCAGCAGCCGCTTCGGATCGGCAAAAGACGCGTAGGAAGCGATCCTGTCCCCGGAGTCGTGATTGCCGGCGATCAGTACGATCGAGGTGTCGCAATCGGCGTGAACCGTCCGGATGAAATTATTGAACTGGCGAACCGCCGTGGCGGGTGGCGAGGCGCGATCGAATATGTCCCCTGCAATAACCAGGGCATCGGGAGAATGCGCCCTTACCGCCCCGAGCACCTGATCCAGGACTGAGCCGTGATCGGCCTCAAGCGATTGCCCATAAAATTGGCGCCCCAGATGCCAGTCCCCTGTGTGCAAAATCTTCATAGCCATTGATCCATCTAAAAATTACATGTATAAAAATTAGACGTATATCGCAATCAGAGTCAAGCCCTTGTTATGAGCCTGGAAACCCTCAAACATCCGCAGCGCGAAAGGCTGGTTTTTCTGGATCAATGCTTCACCTGGCGCGGCACGGCCAACCGTCGCGACCTGATGGATCGTTTCGGGGTTTCGACAGCGCAGGCGGCGCTGGATTTCAAGGCCTATCTGGCCGAGGCCGGAAAGGACGCGCCGCGCTACGATGCCGTCAGGAAGGTCTATATCGCCCAGGCGAACCATCGTCCCATCACCCCCGAATTCTCGTTCGGCGACTGGGAGCGGGTGCTGCAGGCAAGCGGCACCGATCGCTTCGATGCACTTCCCTCGCTGACCCGGCGGAGCGATCCCGCCATGCTCGCGCTGCTAAGCCGGGCTGCTGAGAACCGGCAGGCAGTCGAAGTGCAGTACATCTCCATGACGACCGGCGATCAGACGCCCCAATGGATCGCGCCGACGCGGTTTGCCTCGGATGGCTCGCGCATCCATGTGCGCGCTTACAGTTTCAAGCATGGCGAATACCGCGACTATGTTCCGGAACGGATTGCGCCTGATAGCAGCTTTGAGACAAGGAATCTGGAAGAGGACCTGCCGTTCGACCGCGACTGGCACACAGTCGCCCGTATTACCCTCCGCCCGCGCAGCAATCTTTCCAAAGAGCAGGCAGCCGCTGTGCGCCGTGAATACGCGTTTGACGGCGACGTTCTGGTAGTCGAGACGCGCAAGGCCATGGAGTTTTACGCGGACCGCCGGTGGAATCTCGACAGGGAGGAAGCAAGGCTTGAGCGCGTCGGCACTGAGTATATCGAAACCCGCCCTGCTGATGGCGGAACGACCTAGCGCTCCTCCCGCGCCCCTCGCCGGCTCCTGCCTGTTTGCCCTGAGATGTATCCTTATCGTAGCCTGATTTCAAATCGAAGCCGAGCATAGCCAGACGAGGTTTAGACGTGAAAGCCGGCCTCCATCGTTTTGATCAATCCGCAATCTCCCGCCGACTCCAGACTGGTAGGCAGCCGGTCTTCCGTGACAGTCGGTTCCCACGGCTCTCTGGCAACAGAGATCCCCGATGGACAGCCTCAACCTTTGGTTTTGGCCGTCGAAGCGGTGAACACCCTCGCAAAATGATAGCTCGGCACTATCGCCTGCTGCACGAACTGGATTGCCTGTTTGAGGGCAACGTCGCCGAAGGCACAGCGTGCAGGTGGTAAAAGAGCATGCTATGCGCGCATCTGCACCATGTGGAATTGACGGCGTCACTTCATCCTTCTCATTCATGCCAGCGATGCCCGTCGAGTTCATATCGACACCTCTGCCAGTGAGGTCACGACACCGTAATCGACCCCGATGGCTTCGAAGTGCTTGCGGCCGCAGGCGATCTTCTGGTTTTCCTTGGTGCGGCGCTCCTCGGAATCAATGGTGCTCTTGGTTTCGCGGACGAAGTAGAGCTTTTCCTCGCGCTCGGTAGCGAAGGCCCAATCGGGATTGTAAGAGCCGATGGGGGTGTCGATCTTGAACCATGAGGGCAGTTTGACGAAGAGCTTGACGTTCTCGTTGCTGTCCAGATCGCGGGCGAATTGCTTCTCCACCTCGGATTCGTATTCAATCGCATCGAAGAGCGATTTCTCTCGATTCTGCACCTCGTAGAGATTGCTCAGGTAGCGGACGATCCCCTCCTCGGCGTCCTGCTCTATGCGGCTTTGCTCCCAATGAGCACCGGCAACCTTCTCGTACTTGATGCCCTCCAGCATGAGATCGTGAAGCGCGCGCGAGATTTCCTTCGCGACCGCCGCCATAAAGGCCTGGGGATTCATTTTGAACTCGCCAAGCCTGCCCGAGCGTTTCAATATTTCCGCAAGGGTGTGCCGGGTCAACTCCGTCTCCTTTTGCAGGAAGGCGAGGATGTCCGGCAGCATCTTCGCCGGCTCGGCCTCGCGAACGCGGGTCGCGATCTGCCTGTCCGCCGACACGCCCGCATCCGTAATGTCCACTTCGACGACGGTCGTGGCAACGCGCGGCGCCTTGATCGGCTCGATCTGCTTGATGCGCTCTAACGCCCTTTCGATGAGGTCGGGCGGAGCAAAGGTCACGCGGTAACGGGTGCGGTGCTTGATCTTGTCCCAGAGTTTCTGGAAGTCCTCGCTTAGATGGACTTCCTTGCGGAATTTCAACTCCCGCCGGTCGCGGGCGTTGACGATGCGGTTCTTGAAGACCTTGCGGTTGACCTCATCGACGATCTCCGCGCGAAGATCGCCGAATGCATCCGATACTTTCAGCTCGAAGTGCGGTTTTTTGGGATCAAACTTGTCCAGAATGTCGCCAGCGTTGTTGAGATAGCCGCCTGCTACCAGCTCGGCCCAGATTTTCGCCGATTCATCCTGCCCGATCTCGCTTTCCGACCCGTCTTCGGCCTTGCGAACGAGCTTCGCGAACGCAATCTTCTCGACCTTTCCGAAGCGGATGCCGAAATCCTCCTCGAATTCAGTTTGAAGCGCCCGCGCGAAATCCTCATAGGACTCGTTCGCGATAACGGTCAGCCGGTTCACAGTTTCGTCGTGAACACGCTCGCCCCGCTTCTCGCCCATGCCATAGACAGGAAGCCGCAATCCGCGACCGATTTCCTGCCGCTTCTTGTCGGCGGACTGGGTCTCGTTGAGTGTGCAAATCTGAAACACGTTGGGATTGTCCCACCCCTCGCGCAGGGCGGAGTGTGAGAAGATGAAGCGCAACGCGACTTCGGGATCGAGCAGCCGCTCCTTGTCGCGCATGATCAGATTGAAAACGTCTTCGTCTGCGGCTAGCTGCGTCTTGCCGGAATGTACGTTTTCAAAGGGTGTGACGACCTTCTTATCCTGCGAGAAGTAGCCATTATGAATCTCGGCAACGTCGAACGGGATAAGGCCCTTGTAGATCGGCTTGGCCGTAAGCTCCTTGTACGCCTCCTCGAACCACTGGCCAAGCTTGCCAAGGCTGGTCGTGCCGTCGTCGTTGTAGACGCGGTAGTTGGCGACGCGGTCGATGAAGAAGAGCGAGAGCACCTTGATGCCCTTGCCCTTGAGCGCGCGCTCCTTCTTGAGATGCTGTTCTACGGTCTCGTAGACCTGCGCTTTCATAATGTCTTCGGCAAGGCCGCCGGATTCCTGCCCCAATTCCAGGAACCGCCCCTGATTGAACTCGATATATTCTGATCCGGGCGTGCAGTCGATATTCTGCACGATGTAGCCGTTGCGGTAGGCCTCGCGCTCTTCGGACTTCACATACAGGTCGTCGCCCTGCTTGACCCATATCTTCGTGGCCTTCGGCCCCATCTTGCCTTCCTTGTGAATTTCGACGCGGGCGCGGATTCCGTTCGTATTGTCGGTTGAAATCAGCTTCACATAGGCGTCGTTGAAATTTTCGTCCGAGCGCACCGACGCGACCTCGATCCGCTTCACAAGGCGGAGATCGTAGGCCCTGACCGGATCGAGCTTGTAGACAAGATTGTACGGGTTTTTATGGGTCGCGCTGTAGCGCAGCGTCACCATCGGGTTGAGGTTGCCGATCGCCTTGCGCGACTTCTCAGTCGTATCGACGCTCTGCGGCTCGTCGATGATGACGATGGGATTGGCGGCCTGTATGAACTCGATGGGCCGCCGCCCGGACATCCGGTCGTTCTCGCGGTTGATCACGTTGAGCTTCTTCAGATCCTCCTCCGTCATTTCCGACAAGTCCTTGTCGGCAACATCCTTCTGGAAGGACTGGATGTTGATGACCATGATCTGAATCTGGTTGCTGGTCGCGAACTGCCGAACCTTGCCGAGGCGCTTGCTGTCGTAAACGAAGTGATCGAACGGAGCCTTGTCATAGAGAGTCTGGAAATGCTCCTTCATCGTTTCGATGCTCTTGAGCACGCCCTCGCGGATGGCAACGCTCGGCACGACGATGATGAATTTCTTGAAGCCGTAGGTTTTGTTCAGCACGAATATGCTGCGCAGATAGACATATGTCTTGCCCGTCCCGGTCTCCATTTCGACGGAGAACTCGCGCCCCTCAAGGGCCGCGACTTTCTCAATGTCGTTGGCCTCCTGAACCCGATGGACGTTTTTTAGCAACTCGTCATCCGGCAGATTGAGCCGGTTGCCCATGCCCAGCTCGGTCTGGAACAGCCCGCCGATCTGGATGTTCTGAAACGCCATCGCCCCGGCCTGCGCGAAAGGCTGACCATCGAACACACCGACAACGGCGTTGATCGCGTCCTGCTGATATTGAAGGGAGGGATCGAATTTTAGTTTCATCCGGCGACCTCGGCAAGATCAGAGTGCTTGTTATTCTTGATCAGATTGCAGGTCGGGCAAGCGACCTGCCCGTTCGACACGGTGGTCTGCCCGCCTTTGGAGTGCGGCACCTTGTGGTCGGCGTGCCAGTCGGCCCAACCGAGCTTTTCCCCGCCGCAATGCGTATGGATTTGGCAGCGCCCATCGTCCTTGCGGTAGATCGCGAGCCTCTGCTCCGGCGTGAATACACGGATGGCATCTATCGTCGGAATATCGGCGCAAGCGAGGAAGAAACGCTTTTCCAGATATTCAAGCCGTCCCCTGATCGAATCCTCTCCGTCCGTCGAATAGCTCGTGAGGCGGCGATATTCGACCAGCGTCGCGTCCCGCAGTTCCTCATCAAGTTCCTCCTGCGCCCGCCGCTCGGCTTCAAAACCTATGAACCAATCCGCGAGCGCGCTTTCCGTCCCCGCATGGACGTATTTCTCTAGCAGCGTCGAGGCGAGGCAATAGAGCGTAATGATGTTGTAACGCTCAAGTTCGGGGGTTTTCTCGGGGAACGCCCGCAGCAAGTAGTCGAAGACGCGGCGAACCTTCTTCGCGACCTTGCCGCTGCCGTCAAATACAACATTCTCGTTATACATACGGTTGAGGTCGGCGTCGCGAACGCTTGTCGGGCCGCCGGCCATCTCTAGGCAAACGACTTGCGCCGCCACCTGGTCGAAAGTGAAGCGTTTGTTGCTGAACTTGCATTTTGTGAAGAGCTTATGCTGGGCAAGCTCCTTCACGAAATCACGCATCTGGCCCGGCATGGCATTGCGTTTTTCCTGCGCTTTCAGCGTCGTGCCGTTCTGAAGCCGCAGAAACATATCGCGGACTTCATCTTCCTCATCGTTCTGCACGGCGTCATCGACGATAACCACGTCCACCGGATACGCATCGAAGATCGTGCTGACATCAAGGTCGAGCTGATCGTAGGTTTTTCCGGCGCAAGGGAAGCCGTTCACCGGATCGGTGTCGCGGGCCAGCGCAAACTCGCCGGAGCGGAATTCCCAGATCGTCCGAAGACGCTGCTGCCCGTCAATAACCTCGTATTTCACGCCGTCAGCTCGATTGACGGCGCGCCAGTACATCTTCGGAATGTCGAATTCGCGAAGAATGGAATCGATCAATAGCTGCTTCTGCTTCCGCGACCAGGCGGGAGGGCGCTGATAATCGGGCGTGGGATCGACCTTCTTCTGCCAAGCGCAAATCGTCGAGATCGGGAGGGGTTTTTTGCTCATTCTCATGATCAACCCCCTCAAACCGTCTTGAAGACGATTTCGGATTCCTCGGCCTCGGCCCGCGCCCGGAAGGTCTGAACCGCATTCGCCTTCAACTGATCGTTGCCCTTGAACCCCTCATCCAGGCAGATGACCTGCAACGGATTGGCCTCCGCAAGCGCATCGATCAGTTCCGGGGTGATCTCCTTCTCAAGACAGATGAGCAGCGCACCATTCTCGACTGAAAATACTTGTTTTCCAGCCAACTCTACCATCTGGTACTCTGTGGTTAGGGGAAAACCAGCGCTCAGGAGTAACTCGAATAGCAGCTCGTCACGTCCGGCGCCTTCCCTAAGATGCTGAACATGGCTATCCAGGCGGCTGATCATATCTCCGTCCGAATCGTCGCTCCAGTGCCGAAAATTCGATTGCGCAAGTTTGAAACTTCGGAAACCCAGGGACGCATCTTTTCTTCGTGAGGCATTCGACGCCAATCTTTGTAGCATAGCCTCCGAAAGCGTCAGACTGCTTCCCTCCAGCTTTTCAGGAAATTCGATCAGAATAAAAGACGGCGCTTGCCCACTCTCTTCGAGAGAGAAAATCGTCTCCCCCATCGTCCCTGTGCCGGCATAGCAGTCCAGAACCAAATCATCTTTCCCGACATTCGCTATGCTCAGTAGATGTCTCATCAATCTTGTTGGCTTCTGAGACAGCTTCAAATCCGGAAGATGCTTCCTCAGCTCTTTTGTTGCTTCGTCCGTATGACCTACCTCATCATGCTGAAGGATCGTCTTGGGCATCGCTCCTTGGCGTATCTCAAATAAATACTTCTTCTTCGCCGGTATCGAATTCTTTCCATCGACCCCCCACCAGAGCCTTTTCTCCTCCACATTCTTTTCGTGCTCTGCGGGCGAGCAGGCCCAAACTCGAGTCTTCTTGGGGAACTTTTTTTCGCTCGTGTTGGGATTGGTGACTTGGTAGTACAGATTAGGACGCTCTTCTGCTGTGTACCTGCACGTATAGTCGGCGGCCTTCCAAGGGCCTCGTGGATCGGCATCTGGATTCGTATACCTGGCTGACTGCTCGTCAGTCATGGGCAACAAGCCCGCCGCGAACTCTTCGGAGCGCCGGTAACACAGCACGTTCTCATGAACGTACCCGACGTCCTTTGTGTCCGGAGGCGGCGAATATCGCTTCTCCCATACGAACGAGGCTACAAAATTCTCCTCGCCAAAAATCTCGTCCATCGCGGCACGAAGATGATGGGCTTCATGGTCGTCTATCGAAACAAAAATCACTCCGTCATTCGAAAGGAGGTTCCTGCACAAGAATAGTCGGGGGTATATCATATTCAGCCAACTGGAATGGCCGTTTCCAGCGGGTATTCCGACGCTTTCGTTCACGTCTTTACCGCCGACGTATTGTAAATACCGTTCGAAATGACCGTCGCGGTCATCAAAAATCAGTTCCCCTCCGATGTTGAACGGAGGATTCATATAGATCATCTTGATCCGACCGAAATAGGATCGTTCGATGAGTTTCATAACTTCTAGGTTTTCACCTTGAATCGCAACGTGACGTGCTGAGTCGAAATTCGTCGAAGTCGTCGGGTCAGGATGCAAGGCACCTTGTGCGGGTCGCTGGATTCGGCTCAGAAGAGACGACTTCCCTCGCCAGTCGAATCTAAATCTATTTGCATCCTTGCTGGTGAGATCTCGGGCGAAAGCGTCCAATATAAAATCGCGCAGCAACTTGTCGTCGACACGTTCCCCCCCAATTGACGAGAGAAGGTCGTCAATTGGCATATCCAGATTGCCCGTATTCTCGTTCAATTGTCGCCCCATCGCTCTAGTTTTTCCAAATTGTTTCGATACTCCATTATTTCCGAAAGCATCTCTCCAAACGCAGTCAGACTATCCCCACGAGATGGATGTATTTTTCCACGTCGTTCTAGAGTCTGCTTATAAAGCACATCGAATAGATCTGGTGGCATTGGGGTGCCTGAACGGACGGAACGGACGATGAGGCCCGCAGACGCCTGCGCCGAAAGCGGCGGATGATCGCTTGGCTCTAGGAAATCGGCGAGGTTCGAAGCCAGCGCGCTCGACTTGTGATCTATCGCCCATTCGACTTCGCCATCGAAGTATCCGGAGGCTGAGCGGACAGAGAAACCGCTCCGTATTCCCGATGGCGGGGAGGCATTCATGACTCTCGATACAACAAACTCCCCGACCGGCCTCGCAACCGCATTGCCCGCCATCCTGAGTAACGTCGATGATGAGAGACCAGAGGCGGGGATGTCGGAAAATCCTTGAAGCGCAAGGTTCTCTGCGACAGTCAACTTACGGGCACTGAGACCGTTGAATACCGCTACTGTTCCTCTGCCTCTGTTATCCGTCGCTCCAACTTTCAAGGCAGGAACATAGCCGGTCGAATAGCATATGGATCTCTTGCCGCCGGTCCAATAAAAGCCGTGTACGTTTCGCGTGTCACTGCCAGCAAAATCTGCTGGGACATCACTGTGAAGACCCAACGCATAAGACGGATGTTTTGACGCGACGATGAATAACCTATTGCGGTCTTGGGGAAGACCGAATTCCCGAGCATTCAGCAGACGCCACGCGATGTAGTTAAAGCCGTGGCTCCGGACAGCGAGTTTTGCTGCCTCAAAATCGGCTCCGCCCGCGAGCGTCAACAGGTTCGGGACATTCTCACCCACGATAGTATGCGCGCCAGATGCCACGGCTACGCGCAGCATATCAAAGAACAATCCCGAGCGGTTCCCAGAGAGGCCGAGTTGTTTGCCTGCGGAGCTTATATCCTGGCACGGCCAACCTCCAACCACAAAGGAGGCTGGAGGAGGTACGTTGAGGCTCCTGACATCATCGTGGATTGGAACGTCCAGGTTCAACGGGCGGCTTCGAATGACCGCGTGGCACTCGGTGTCTTGTTCACAAAAAAGAACCGGCGGAATTGAGGGATGCTCTAATCCTCCTATTCCAGAGAACAAGCTCAAATAGGCATTCTGTGGTTCAGCGAACTCTGTTTTTGTTTGGTGCATTGTTTTTGTCATCGTCAACTCGCAAATGTTACAATCAGTGGCGTCTCCTCAATGGTGGCTTCGAATAGACACTCTTCCTTCTAAAGCCGCGAAAATGGCTCGAAGGCAATCAGTCATGCCCCGCTTTAGATCACTTTCCCATAGCCGCACGACGATCCAGCCTAGTTCTTCCAGTGCGCTTGTCACGGCAACGTCGCGCTCGCAGTTGCGCTGCAATTTGGCAACCCAAAACTCGCGATTGCTAGTCTTGAGACTTGCTCGCAGTGCGTCCACCCCTGATTCTCTTAGGATGCGCGCGTGCCAATAATCGCCATCAACGAAAATCGCCACTTTTTCTCTCAAGAATACGATGTCGGGTTTGCCAGGGAGGGTGGCAACATTCTTCCGAAATCGAAAGCCTTGTCGATGCAACAAACTCCTGAGCTCCACCTCCATTCGTGTGTCGCTTGCTCGGACACGAGACATGAGGAACGATGTAGCCTGCGCTGTACGCGGCCGATAGGCTACATCGTTTCGCGGTGCTCCGCGGTGCCCAGACTTGGGGCTCGTCTTTCCCGCCTTGGCTTCCGGCTTATTCATGTCCTGCCCCTTCACTGTATTTCAAACCTAATTGCGAACAGCTCTTCGTCGGTCACGCTCTGCCCGAGCCGCTCTTCCACCTGATCCAGAAGGCCGTCCTTCTGAACCTCAATCTCTTTCGCGGCGGCATCATAGGCGCGCCACGCTTCTTCTCGCTTGGTCTCCACCGACCGCGCCTGTCGTTGCAGCGCGAGCTTGGCCGGCAGGTTTCCGGTCTGGCGGATTTCTTTCTTTAGCGCCTTGATCTGCTCGTCCAGCTCCTTCAAGTCCGCCTTGAGGCCGGCGCGCTTGTCCTCGGCCCAGTTGTCGAGCTTCTCCATTTCCTCGTCGAACCACGCGGACTGCCGCGCGGCCATATCGTCGAGGATGGACTTGCGCTCCTTCTCCACGGCCTGCTTGACCGTTCCGGGCAACGCCAGCCCTGCCGCCCCATCCATGCGGCCGGGAAGCTCGAACAGGCGCATCGCGGCCTTCGGATCGAGGCGCGCGCCGTCATCGGTCATGGCGGCGAGGATGATATGATCCTGGTCATCCGAACCGCGCACCGAGAGCTTGTGCGCGACAAGCGTTCCGGCCTTGCCGACAAGCGGTTCGATGGCCACCGCCTTTTGTGGCCATGCTGTGTAGTCGAATACGATTGACGCGCCGTTCAGCTTGCGCGAGCCAGCAATCGAGAGAAGGTGCTGCGCCAGCGGGTGCCCGAGGCGGTAGCGGTGCCCGTCGATGCCGTGGCGGGACATATAGTAGCTGCCGGGAACGACATTGAGGCCGGCAGGCGCGCCCTTGAGCATGAATGTGAAATAATCGTCGTCGAACTTCGCCTGCTTGCCGAGTTCGTGCTTGGTGACGGCCCACAGCATCCGCGCGTAGCGATCGAGATACTCCTTGCTCTGGGACATATTGACCTTGAGGCGGTCATGCACCTCTGCGTCAAAGTTCTCCAGCAGCTTGCGGCGCGTGTCCTCCATCGTGACGGAGATGTTGGTCTCCATTTCCTCGCGCAGCCGCTCGAACTGCTCCTCGATCTCTTGGGTCGAGCGGCAGTTCTGATAGATGGATACGATGCGCTTTTCGAACTCGACGCCGGACTCGATGGTACCGAGCACTTCGTCGGAAGCGCCGAACACGCCCGAGAAGAGTTTGAACTTTTCGGCGAGCAGCTCGTACACGCGCTGGTCGGCGGCGTTGTTCTTGTTGAGGAAGTTGACGACCACGACGTCGTATCGCTGGCCGTAGCGATGGCAGCGCCCGATGCGCTGCTCGACCCGTTGCGGGTTCCAGGGCAGGTCGTAATTGACGACCATGGAGCAGAACTGGAGGTTGATGCCTTCGGCGGCGGCCTCTGTTGCGATCATGATCGCGGCCTTCTCGCGGAAATAATCGACGAGCGCAGCCCGCATGTCGGCGGTGCGCGAGCCGGTCACGCGGTCGGTGCCTTTATAGCGCTCGACCCAAGCCTCATAGATGGCCTTGGACTGCGGATCGGAATTCGAGCCGTTGAACAGGACGAGTTTGCCGTCATAGCCGTTCGCGCATAGCAGCCGGACGAGATATTCCTGCGTCCGGCGCGACTCTGTGAAGATGATCGCCTTCTCGGCGCTGCCTAGCTCCATCGCCTTCGCGAAGCCCGCGCGCAGCGCGCTAAGAAGCGCCAGGCCCTTCGCGTTCTCCGAGATGGAAACCGCAAGGTCGCGAAAGCCGCGAAGATCGGCAATCTCCTGCTCGATGTTGGCGATGTCGTCGGCCGTGAGACGTTCCTGCTCGCCGCCGTCCTCCTGCCATTCGTCGGCGACTTCCTCGAATTCCTCGTAGTCTTCGGCGATCTCTTCTTCGAGCTTCTGGCGAAGGTTTGTATCGTCGCGAAGCTGGCGTTCCAGCTTGCGCGCGAGGGAATCGAGCGCTCCGGCAATAGCGAAGGTCGAGGACGCAAGCAGCTTGCGCATGATGAGGGTCATCAACGTGCGCTGGCTTGAGGGCAGCGCCTGCAACGAGGGCCGCCGCAGATAGTCGGACACCATGTCGTACAGGGCCTGCTCGGCCTCGGTCGGAACGAACTCCTGGGTGATCGGGATGCGATTGGTGTAGCGGATATATTCGAGCACCTGCCGCCGCAGCGTCCGGTGACAGACGGGCTTCAGCCGGCCCTTCAGCTCATCGAACTGGCCGTCTCCGGAAAGCCGGGCGTACTGGGCGCGGAAGCTTTTCGCGTCGCCGAAAGCGTAATCGTCGATCAGGCTTACAAGCCCGTAAAGCTCCATCAGGGAGTTCTGAAGCGGCGTGGCTGTGAGCAATACCTTCGGCGCATTCGCAAGCGCGCCCTTGAGCGCCCTGCCGATGCGGTTGTCGGGCCGATAGACGTTGCGCAGCCTGTGCGCCTCGTCGATGACTACCAAATCCCACGGAATAACCATCAGCTCTTCGGAATGGCGCGCGGCGAACTGAAAGGAGCAAATGACAAGCGCCTTTTGTTCAAACGGGCGGCGAACGCCGTCCTTCGCCATCCTGTTGTAGTTGCGCGCCTCAAGGATAATAGTGGGGAGGAAGAACTTCTCGGCGATTTCCTGGGCCCATTGCTTGCGAAGGTTTGCGGGCGTGATGACGAGGATGCGCCGGCGGCCCTCCGTCCATTTCTGGGCCAGCACGAGCCCGGCCTCGATGGTCTTGCCGAGACCGACCTCGTCGGCAAGGATCGCCCCCTTCGAAAGGGGCGACTTGAAGGCGAACAATGCCGCCTCGACCTGATGCGGGTTAAGATCGACTTGGGCATCGAGGAGAGCACCGGCGAGCTTTTCGGCATCCGCAACGGAATGCCGCCTGCTCAGTTCGTGAGCGAATAGCTTCGCGTGGTATTCAGTGATCAATCTGCCCCGGCCCCCGGTCTCCGTAAAACCTGATCGTTAATGCCTCTTCCCTCTTTCACTCCCGGCCTTCAATGAGACTTGCACAAGCGGACTTCGTTCCCAGGTTTTGAGGAGAGTAGGAGAGAGACTCGGCAGTCTAGCCCAATATTTGCAGCGAACTCAGCAAAAACGAACACGTATTACAAGGCCTGTGGGCCCCCTTTCACCATATTTACCGAAACCCTTGGATCTGCTCTCTATTTGGAGCTTCGAAGCATTCGGAATGAAATAAGCGCGGTTTGTTTCAGGTTGCCGGAAACTTATGTGAGTTGCCGACAAGGTGCCCCAAGTCACATCACATCGTCGCGATGGTGTCCGAGGATCCAGCCTTCCCATTTCTGAACGGCATAGATTGCCGGGATGCCTTCACCGCGCCGCCTATCGACGACATCGAGCATCCCCAGCAGACCAACCACGGCATCGAAACGATCCTCGCCTGCCTTGTCTGAGCCGAAGCCATCGTCGATGAACGGCCGAAGCAGACCGGTATCGAGGTTCGGCCGCGCTGCAAGCCAAGGAAATATAGTCTGTCCCATCCGTGTCCGGTCTGCCTGACGCCGCTTGCTCCAGCCACTTCGTGGCATCCCGATCTGACGATACACGTCGCCAGGGTAGGTTTCTGCAAGGATGACTGAATTTCTGTTGGCGAGCTCGGCCAAGCTTCCATCGAACGGCCATAGCCCAATCTCGTCCAGTCTCGGCACGATGATTTCCCGCCATCCCGAGATCGCGCCTTTGCCGACCTGATTGCCGCCAAGCGTCCAGAAGAACATGCATGCAGCCTGCCGATCGACGGTCGCCCGTTCGCAGACACGCAGGAGCGATGACGCACCAGAAATCCCAAGGGCATCGAAGAGATGGGCACGTGCCGTGCCACCAGGGCGGATGGGATAGAACGGGCGCTGCAGCGAGATATGGTCGCGATGATCAGCGACATTGTACCAATCCGACCAGATCCCGGAGCCGAATGACGTCAGTGCCTCCCGGAAAGATCCGACGCCGGCTGCACGTGCATAGGCCTCCGGCAGGCCGATCGGGAAGTCGAAGCCGATGAGAAGCGCGCCGGGATCGACGGCGCGACGCTGCAGCCGGTCGAACAAGCTCGACGTGTCACCGACGAGTTCCGGAGATTGAAGATGCCAGTCTCCGCCGCGCTTGATAGCCACAGCCATCCAGCGCTTTTTCTGCTCCATGCTCCAATCGCAATGGGCGACAACCGCGACGCTCATCCTGCACTCCGCTTCTGCTCATCGGTCGCATGACTATCAGCTTTAAGGCGGCAGATCGCCGTCCGTCAGAATTTGCATCACCGCCGTCTCATCCATTGCTTGGGCATCGAACAGCGCCTTTGCTAGGGCATGGAATGTGGGCCTGCGCCTCCTGAGGATTGCCGCCGCCCGGTCGATTGCGACTTCCAGCCGAGCATGAACACGGACCGCCAGTTCAGTATCACGGTCGAGGACGGCGCCCGGATCGCGATGCGGCCGATAGAGCAGCGGATGTTCAGTCCCGAAGCCAAGAGTGCGCTCCATATCGAAGGCAAGCCGCGTGGCCCGCGCCAGATCGCTGTCGTCGGTACCTCCGGAACCGCTCGAGACACGTTTTAGCACCAGTTGCTCGGCAGCCCGCCCGGCCATCAGCATGGTGAGCATGTTTTCGTACCAATCGCGGGTATCGGTCGCCCAAGAGTGGAAGCCGACGAGATTGTAGCCGCCCTCGCCGGTATCGATATTGAGACCGCGAACGGGTCCGAGATCGAGCGCATGATGGACGACGGCATGCCCTGCCTCGTGGAAGGCGTAGCGCCAGCGCAGATTATTGGGCACGGGCGGGCGATGACCGCGAATACCGTCTTCGATGTCCTCATAGCGGATCGCCCGCTTGCCACGCCGCGCTTTCAATCGCGCCTCCCGGACGACGCGCTCGATATCAGCACCCGTCAGCCCCATCGCCCGCGTGGCGAGGCGCTTGAGAATTTCGTTGACGGAGTGGGCTTGCTGGCCGTCTGCTACCGCCGTGTTGCCATTCTGTGGCCCGGTCATCGGCTGGCTCCCTTCCGTTCACTTTCTTCGTCTTCCTCCAGATAGTCGGCAACGATTTTCTTCAGGGAGAATCCATCATCGGCTTCCGACAGCGTTTCTGGTACTGGCTCCCGGATCAGCGATGTCACATCATCACCGAGATGATGGGCCAGGATTTCAGCCAGCGTCGGCACATCGGGCCTGGGGATTTCGATATGGGTCTCCAACCGTCCGGAGCGCTTGATGGCCTCGTCGATATGGTCGGGCCGGTTGGTGGCACCAACAATGATCAGCCCTTCGTTCTTGATCGCGCCATCGAGCAGTTCCAGCGCCTTGTTAACGACGGTATTCCAATAGTCTGCATATTCCCGCTCAGCCGGCTGCCTTTTGCCGATGCCGTCGATCTCGTCGATGAACAGGATCGCCGGCGCCATGGCCCGCGCTTCGACAAAGGTCTTGCTCATCCTGTCGATGACGTCGTTCAGATGTCCGCCCTGCAGCCAGGTCGAAACGGAGGTGACGACCAGCGGAACCTGCAGGCTGTTGCCCAGCGCCCGCGCAAAGGTTGTCTTGCCGGTCCCGGGCGGACCGGACAGCAGCAGCTTGGTGCTCATCTCCGACCATGCCAGGATGCTGGCGCGGTAATCATCCAGATCTGCCTTGAGATCGAGCGCCCAGTCCTTCGCGGTGCCGTATCCGGATAGCGTTTCGACGGTCAATGGCGGCTTATAGCCGATCTCGCCCACCGTCGACGAAGGTTCCGGATGGATCACTTCGGAGCCCGACGGCTTGTCCTTCTTCCAGCGGCCGCTGTTTTCGGTGTCGGTCGGTTTCGACTGCTCGTGCGAGCCTTGGGGTTTCTCGGTGGACGTGCTCGACGATGCCGACCCGGATGCCTTGTCGCCACCACCGCCCTCCTCTTCCTCGAAGTCACTGCGATTGCGCTCAATGAGCACTGCAAGGACATGCAGCACGTCCTTGATATGCCGCCCGGGACGAAACGCGAGCACCAGATCCTCGAGCGACAGCCAGCGCGCATCCGAATCCGACGGCAGACCGAGCGTCTCAATCGCCGTGTCCGCATAGAGCACTTCGACCAGATCGGCCACAAACCTGCGATCGAGCTTTCCCGTTTCCAGCGACAGGTCAGCGGAGATCTGCAGCAGCGAGGGAATGTCCGACCGCTTCTCCGCGATGGCGAGGATGGACAGGTCGCGGGACAGCGCGCTGAGCATCCGCCGGCGCAGGGCATTGCCCGTGACACGATGCACGCCCGCGCCCGAGAAGGTCATCAGACGCCTGCGCGTCTCAGCTTCGAGGACATCGAAGTGATCGTCGTTGAACATATGATCGGAGTCGATGATTGCGAACGGACCGCCCGGCACCAGCCGGGATTTTTCAAGGAGCCGCAGCACCTCCCGTTCGAAGCCTTCGAGCGGCGCATGAAGGGTGACGACCGGTGTCACACGGGTCAGCGTATAACAGATCTCCCGAAGCGACCGTCCGCTCCTTTGCACCGCACGCGCCAGAACCAGGCTTGCAACGATGTGACTGACCAGTGGCGCAACTGCCACCCGATCCACCAGGCCGACGGCGTAGGTACGCCGATCGACTCCGTTACCCAGCACCGCGTCTTGCGCGATTGCGCCGCGACGCGCCCGAGGGAGGGCCACGAGTTGCGAGGCGAACGGCGGATGAACGATCCCGGCGGTCACGGCACCATCGCCAGCAGAGCCGGCTGTCGGATTGCCGGTCTCCTTCGGTGCGACAAGCCAGTCACCAAAATTGCGCAGGAACCAGGTATCGTCACGGATCGGATCGCCGGTCAGTCGTGTCGTGTCGAACGCCGGGCTAAAGCGGCAGGTGAGTTGACCATCGACATCGACCATCTTGGCCTCGAGCAGACCGTTGCGAAGTGCGGTCCGGCGTGCCTCGCGACGGTTAAGATGACGAAGGCGGCGGATAAACAATCGGGCGATCTTATCCATCAGTCCGACCTCCCGTCTCCGCGGCAATAATTGCCGTGTGGGCGTTCTGCTGCAGATCGCGCCGACGCGTCCGACCACGCCGCAGCCCGTTAATACCAGCGGGCTTCGGGATCCGCGCCAACACACGCTCGCGAGGCGAACGACGCGGCGCATGCGCGTCAGCCGACGAACCGGTCGAGACAGACAGGCTCAGGTGTTCGCTCCGGGACGGATCGAGATGCCGGTTGCGGCTCCGCAGCCAGTCGAGCAGCAGGCGGCATGCCGCATTGCCGCTGTCGGCAACTGCACGCAACCGCAGCATCAGAGGCTCAGGAACAAGGCCATCCAGCAGAGGGCCTTGCCGAACGAAGGCGAGTGCCAGGCCGATCAGAACGGCGGGGTCGTCGCGATCGCTCGAACCGCGATCCAGGTCATCGGATTGTGCAGGAGGGATATTCGCGAGCCTGCTGCGAAGGCAGGGCGACGCGATGGTATCGGTCGTGACCGCTTCGCAGCGAAGGCCGGCCACAGACGGGCTGTGGGTATCGATGGACATGACTGTCTCCTCGCCGGAGCGCATCGCATCCGACGTTGGTGGAATGGAAAGGACTGGAGAAGCCGGCCACGCGCGTCAGGCGGGGCCGCGATCAGTATCGCTGGGCTAAGCGGCTCGTCAGTGCCGGCGCGGACGGCGGGCGAAGCCGACCCGGATACGGACGGGCTCCGGCTCGTCGTCCTGATCGTCGAAGCAGCCGAGATCGTAGTGACTATCGTCCTCGTCCTGCGCGGCCATCGCCCGCTCTTCTTCGTAAGTGCGGGCCGGACCGTTCAGAGCGATCAGCGGGTTTGCGACAATGGCAGCGGCAGGTGCCGTATCCGAGATGGCCATTGCCACCACACCCAGTGCCTTACGGGCTTCTGCCTCAAGAAGCTGCTGAACGCGGCGGCCGAAGCGCAGGCGCAGTTCTGCCATGCAGGCGGCAACTCCGTCGATCTCGAGCAGGTCGTCGATCTCCGACAATGCCCAGATGCCGTTGGTATGATCGCTCGGGCGGCTGGCGCCGTCGACGATCGCAACCTCCACGGTGTCGACCATCATGCGCTTGTGGTTTTTATAGAGCCAGTCCGGCAGCACCATAGCCGAGGCCATCATCTTCAGCTTCAACTCTTCGAGACGGCTGGTATCGCCATACGACGCCAGCGACCGCTTCAGGTCAAGGATGTAGGCGGTGTGCCGGGCGCGGTTCACAAGGATCAGGTCGGGCGTGTACGATCCCTTGGCCGGCGCCTCGCAATCGAGCTTGACCCCATCCAGACTCTGCCAGTCGTTCCCGGAGACGGCTTCGAGCGCCGCCTTGACCAGCGGCAACTTCAGCGACTGCGTCAAGACAACAATGTTGGAATTGGCCTTCGCCAGACGCTCGACCGCCTGCTCCAGGAGCTTGCCTTCACGGAACGAGACGGCGCGAACGAGCGAGGCGATGTGAACGTAGTGGCCGAGGATTTCGTCCTCGACCGGGTCGCCGTCGGCGATCGCCGCGATGGCGCGATCGATCAGCAGATCGAGATCGGCTTCGACCTCGGCGAAGCGAACGATGTGGGGATGGCGGCGCAAGGCGGCCGGTTCGCTGATGCTGTAGGCACCGATACCGAATGAGCGGTTGGAGAAGACAGATGCCGCTGCTGCGGTCGAAAGGAGAACTTCCCCGGCAGGGGTAGAGAGAGTATGCGTGGTCATAGCCCGATTCCTTTTCCAGAAGGCTTGAGGGTCAGGCCCTCGGTAGCGTTGGCGCGCTGCCTTGGGCCGTTTGTGTCCGGTCTTGCGGACGACCCCAACCTGGCAGGACCGGGAGCCGGGCTCAAGGACCCGGAAGAGCAAAAAAGAACAAAGCCGGTACATAGTTAACGGTGGGCTCACGAAGCCCGGGCCGATGAACGCTTGCGGTGATTGCAACGCGTTTCCGCGCGCCATCATCAGGCGAAAGGAAAAGGGCCGACATGCGGCCCTTTCGTGTTTGGCGGGAAGGCCGGTCGCCCGGCCCTCGTGCAAACTGCATCTTACGGCGTGACGGCGGGTACGAGTTCAGCCTCGGCGACGCTGTCATCGGCAAGCGCCGGCACCTTGGCAAACTGCTTGCGGTTTCGCGGCGCCTCCCGGCTGACCGTCATGAAGCCGCCGGTCGCCTCCTCGAGCGCAGCACCAAACCGGTCGACCACCTCATCCGGGGCATCGGCATCATCAGAGACCTCGTCCGACATTACCGGCTCGGCATCGTGGCTATCGCCGACGCTGTCCGCTTCTGCCGGAACCGCCGGTTCGGAAGCCGGAGCACTCGGCATGGCGAGCGGCCATTCCGGCTTCCGCTCTTTGGACACCGCCCAGCCGAGCACCGGAAGCACATGAAGCCGAAGCCAATCTGGCATTTCTTTCGACTTCGGCCAGCCATCGACACCACCCAATGTGTAGAGCGTGTCGTTGACCTCCGCCCAGCCGGTCTTTTTGGGGAACTTCGTTGGCTTGGTGTTGCGGCCATAATCGAGCTCCGGCTCGAGGAACAAGGCCAGGCTTTCGAGCTCCTCACGGGCGACACGGGCGATGTCCTGGATTTCCTTCGCCAGCGCTTCCTTGATCACGCGGCTCCTGCCCAGCGCAGCCTCGACGGCCTTGCAGATCGTAACGACGTGCTCGATGAACACCTTCAATCCATCGCGGATCTTGGACGCAATCAACACTTTCAGCCCGCCAACACCGCCGGTCCAGAACTGATCGTCCCTCTCGACCTTGTCACCACCCTCCTCGCCACCGGTCAAAATGGCCCTCACGTCGGCGACCTGAAGGCGCCCGTTCTCCTCGGCAAAGGCAATGGCAGCCTTGACCTGATCGTCGGTTGCCGAACTCAGGTGGAACAATACCGTCGCCCCGACCGAGAGATCGACCAATTCATCACGAACATGGCCGAGGTTGCGGAACACCGCCATATAGTTGCGACCGCTGCGCGGTGCGAGACCACAACGCATCTTCACCCAATTGTCGAACCGGCCGTCGGGCAGCAGGTCGGCAGCCCGGCTCAGATGGTCGCCGAGCTCAAAAGTCTGCTCGGTGGTGCGGCGCCCGAGGTCGAAGATATGGGCCGCGCTGCTTTCAAGCAGATCGCGCGTTGTGTGCCCGATCCCCTCTTCTTCATAGTTATAAGAGAAGGCGGCGGTCGCAGTGGTCTTGGTGGTCTTTGTGCGCATGGAAGTCTCCGTGTGACGCGTTTACAATGTATCCGACGAACAACGCATCGGATGACTATATGATCGCGCCAATACGGATTTAATGCAAATTCAAGTAAAATATCATTATAGTATATGTTCAATTGTAATCTTTATTTTGATGTAGTTTCTGGCGATTATACTTAATAATAAACGGCGCATTAATCATTAAATATCACGCTATACAATATTTCAAAAAATTTTGAATTCGTATTTCATCGATATTATTTCACCGCAAAATCCAGAATCCGGAGCCGGATAGCCGACCTCCCACATTAAAGGCCTTCACGAAGTAGTGTTGTCGTCACGGAAACACGCAACGAAGTAAACACGGGGCCAACGTCGCGTCGTCAGGGGCAACGCCTGATTCCCACCCAGAGATGGCACATTCCGCGCGAACGGCTTGGACATAGGACATGCGCCTTCGCGGATGAACCAAACGGGAAGGTTTTGGTTCGCCGGCCTCATAGGCCGGAATGGAGATGAGGGAGATGAGTCTGCAGGCGCAAGCGCGACACGAAACCGCCGGCGATTTCCGTCAGCTTGCCCACAGGTCGTTTCGATGTGCCCTCACGTCGAAACAAATTGCGCTCATTTGATTCACGGTCCGATATTTTTGATTCCAAACGTTGATCATTTGATTCACGACCGCCGTTTGTCCCTCGCCAGCTTATCTCGACCTGTCTCAACGTGCCCGCAATTGATCTCAAATTGCGATCATTTGATTCAGAACCCCAAGAAAACGATTCATAAACCGGGATTTCCGATTCCATGCAAACGGCGTTGCCGTGGCGACAACGGTCTGGCATCGGTAGCCAGAGACCTGACCGGGAAGAGTGCATGCCAGCGAAGTCCGAGGAGATCCGCAACCGCAAACAGCGCGAGCGACAGCAGAAGCTGCGTGATGCCGACCGAAAGGCCAAGCGCCCCGGACGCGACGATGTGGCCCGCACGGCACTGTTCATGTCGATTTCGAGCATGGTAGCGAAAGGGAGCCACGACGCGCTGGAAGCCTTTCGGTCTCTCGTTATCGAGATGCTTGTTCAGCAGGGTTTCGATGAACGCGCGTCCCGCACCGTCGTCGATGAGCTCGTCGAGAAGTACGCAGACGGCGACTGGCCCTTCCGCCGCAAGCCTCATCTGCTTTATCCTGAGGGTGCCAACGAGGGCGATTGAGCGGATTCGTCTGCCTGCATACCGATCCCGGCTTGCTCACCCTGTGCCGCCACCGGAACGCCTAACGGCGTTTGCAATCTCTACGACACCTCCCCCCATTACTCGGTTAAACGCCGTTTGTCGTGAATCGAATGTTTCCAGCACTTTCGCGGGGATTTGGGGGGCGACACGTGATCCACGATTTGACGGATTCGTCGCGGGAACAAGCGTGTTGCGCATCAGCTACAGTCCAAATAAATATATACTTAACAATGATTTATTGACGTTTTGATAGCTGAAAGCGCTCGCCCACCGATCAACGATTCTGGCCGTGCCATTTCGGGAATTCCGGTAATTTTCGGCAAACTGGCATCGAAAGCCATGCAGATAAGGACACTTGAGAAGCGCCCCGCTTTGTGCGCTATTGGCGCCGACAAGTGTTCAACAGGCCAGCCCGCAACGGAAAGGAGGCGCCCATGGTTCACGTTTTCCATGTCGACGGCGCCACGATCCAGCCGTCCCGGGACATCGAGTGCAAGGACGATTCCGGTCTCGGAATCTGCACCGGCCGCATGCGCGAGGAAGTTCTCCGCGTGGATCGCCGTCGCAAGCGACGACGATCCACGAGCACAAGGAGATTCCATGTCGAATATCATCCAGCATCCGTCTGCCATCGTTGCGGTTAAAACGCATCACCTCCACGATGTCGACAACGACACCAAAGCGCGGCTGTATTCCGGTACAGTGGCCATGGCCTCCATCACGGGCGCATCTATGTCCCGCGTCCGGGATGCCGTGCGGCTCGCCCGTCACGGCGCAGGCTGGGTAGACCGCCGCCGCGCTCCTGCGATTACAACGACAAGTGACGACGAGATCGAGAGCACCTTGCGATTGCTGGGTTATGCGGGAGAATGGCACGACTTCAAACGTCGTCCGACCCTTGCGGCATACCTCAACGCCCGGACGGGAATTCAGCAGAGCCACCCCTGCATCGTTTTTCTGGGGAACCACCGCGTAGCGATCAGTGGCGAACTGTTTTGCGATGTGACCAATAACGGTTTGATGGTCGATATCGACCGGGCACGCTCACGGCGCAAGCAGGTGCACCGTGTGTTCGTCCTCACCCACCGCATCCCTGCGACGCAGATCCCGTCGAAGACCCCGTCCCGCGTCCAGCCGGCGCACCTGACGGGCGAGCAGAAAGGCCGGATCAAGGAACTGGACCGCCTGTTTCGCGAAGCCGTCAAGGCGGAGACCGGTGCAACGCGGATCAAGGTGACTTCCACCGAAGTCTTCATTATCCGCCCCGCCGATTCCGGCTGGACGTGGTGCGGCGCGCGCGATGGCGTCATCGACAGCCTTCTCAAGCTTCAGGAGCATGGCTGGATTGGCGGCAACACCAATGCGGCCGCGGCCTACCGCGCCACGATGGGTTACTGACCAGCGCTCAGGAGCAGCACTTCATCGGCGGCAATTATTGCCGCCTACACCCCACACCTGCCGGGCCATGATGACCCGGCATCGCGACGGGGCTCTCAAGCACCCCGCCGCCGGTTACCATGTCCCCGACTTAGCCAGTTCGAACGGAGTTCACTCCATTGACCAGGAACGTTCTGTTCTACGCACGCCATTCTGCCGGATACCATGACCATGCCTGCCTCGAAACGCAGCTCTATTACGGGCACCGCTTCATCAAGGAGAATGGCTGGACCTTCGTGAAGTCCTATGCTGACGAGGACATCGGCGAGGTCGTCTTCATGGCGCAGCCAGGCGTGCGCAAGCTTTTCGCCCATATCGAGCGCGAGGCGATCGATATCGTCCTCTGCCATACGCTGGACCGGTTGTGCTCGCGATTTGATATCACCAGCCGACTCTTGAGCGAACTCGCTCGCAAAGGCATCGAACTCTGGGTCGCCGATCCTGGCGAGCGGATCACTGCCCGGAACTTGTCCGACTACTATATCAGCGACCGCAGCAACATGTTTGTCATGGGCAGCCGTATTGCCGAGGTGCCCGATGACCTGCGCGAGGCCGGGCATCTTGTGCCTCTCCCGTTCGGCTACCGTTATGCCGGCGCCTGCAATGCGGACGGTCAGCGCATCTTCGGCTTCACGGCGGTGGATGCAGACGCTGCCAACGCGGTTCAGCAGATTTTCCAGTTGTATGCCGAGGGCATGTCGCCGGCAAAGATTGCAGCACTCCTCAACACACTGGGTATCGCCGGCCCTCGCGGCAACGCGTGGCGCGACGCCACGATCCGCGGTGACCGCACGCAAAGGACCGGCATTCTCAACGATGAGATCTATCTCGGCCGCTTCTGGATACCGGACCGCGACCGTTTCGACTTCGTGCCGGCACTTCAGATCGTCACCCAGGATCTTTGGCACCGCGTGAAGCAGCGTCAGCGTCTGGCAGCACGGGGCGTTGCGGAATAACGCACCAGCACGAGCAAATCCGCATCACACTGGCCGGCAAAGCCGGCCAGTGTTCACCAAGAGATTGTTTGAGATGGAATTCCGCAGATGACCAAGACTGTATTGTTCTACGCCCGCTACTCCACCGACCGCCAGAACGAGGTATCGATCGAAACTCAGATCGAACTCGGCAAGACATTTGTCGCCGACAGGGGCTGGAAGCTGGTCGAGACCTATGCCGACTCCGCAATCAGCGGAACCTCCTTCACATCGCGTCCCGGCATCCAGCAACTACTGGCGCATGTAAAGCGCGAGCGGATCGATGTCGTGCTCTGTGTCACTGTCGACCGGCTGTCGCGCGACGTCGAGCACAGCTCAAAAATCCTCAAGGAACTCAACTACCACGACACGGCGATCTGGACGGTCCAGGCCGGGCAGGAGATCAGTCATATCGAGCTGCATATGCGCTCCACGCTCAGTCACGAACTGGTCGAGCAGATCCGCTACCGCACGAGAGAAGGAATGAAGACAGCGGCGCGCAAGGGCATCGCAACCACCCGCCTCTCCTACGGCTACCGCCTCGGCCAGCAGCGAGACGCCAACGGCGACCGGATCAGGGGCCTGCGCGAGATCGAACCGGCCGAGGCCGAGACCGTGCGCTGGATCTTCGAGCAATATGCCGACGGGGTCAGTCCGGCGGCGATCGCCCAAAGCCTGAATGCCCGCGGCGTGCCGGCGCCGCAGCACAAGTACTGGCGCGACGACACGATCCGCGGCGACGGCAAACGCCAGACCGGCATCCTCCACAACGAACTCTATGTCGGCCGGATCGTCTGGAACAAGCAGAACTACCGCAAGAACCCGGAGACCGAACGGCGAACCGCTCGCCTCAACGACAAAAGCGACTGGGTCGTGACGGAGGTTCCCGCCATGCGCATCGTCAGCGACGAACTCTGGGCGCGCGTAAAGGAACGGCAACTGACGACGCTCGAGAACTTTTCCCGCACGACCACCAACCGGCTGAACAGGACACACCGGCCAAGCTACCTGCTGAGCGGCATGCTGGAATGCGCCGAATGCGGCGGCTCCTACGCCATCATGGCCAAGGAACGCTACGGCTGTTCCAACCACAAGAACAACCTGCCAATCGACGGGCTCGACGGCGCCTGCTGCTCCAACCAGAAGACCATTCTACGCAAGAACCTGGAGGACCGCGTCCTGTCGTGCCTGCCCGCCGCCTTCTTTGGCATGGGCGTATTCGACGACCTCGCCGGACAGGCGCGCCGCAACCTCACAGCGTCCGTCAAGAACGAACCCGACGAGCACCAGCGCATTTCCGGGGAGTTGAAGGCTGCCGAACGGGAGCAGCGCCAGATCATTCAGCAGATCAGTGATCGCGCGGCCGAAGGCCGCCCTCGCCTCGCCGCTTTGGATGATATGCTCGACCAGCTCGAGGAGCGCCGGGCCGGGCTCGAGGTACGGCTGAAACAGGCACCGACGGAGGAAGATTTCGGGGAGAAGCTCAGGAAGCTGAAGGCGGAAGTCAGCCCGGAAACTGTCGAGCTGGTCATCAACTCCGCCTTCTATTACCTGCGCGAGCACGCCGATACCGAGACGAAGCAGCCCTTCATCAACATCGTGCGCCAGTTCATCCAGAAGGTGGTGATCGGCAAGACACCCGGCCACCAGCCGGCATCACTCGAAGTCCACGGCCGGATCGCCTCGATCCTCGCGGCGATGGAAGCGGCGACGATCCTGGAGAAGCGGTTCGAAGCACTGAAGCAGAACGATTATCTGGAGAAGCTGCGCGCCGGCGAACTCGAGACGGAGCAGAAACGCAAAAAGCTCCTCGACGCTTACGCGGAGGAGCTTTCTGTTAAACGACTTGAATGGCAAAATATTCAAGTCTCAG